>NZ_JEZN01000003.1:0-223867 GCF_000581715.1 Acinetobacter sp. 479375
ATCCCTGTGCTATCAACTAAAATATGCAAGTCTTCCTGTGGATTTTTTGCTGATTTATGTAGAAGTGGCTGCAGCTTATCTGCTCGCCGACTCAATGTTGAGAAGTCTGGAACATTCCAGTCGAGGTGAGCCATTTGAAAAAGGCTTTGAATGAAACCTTGTGTTTGGCGTAAAGCCAGTTGGAACAGGTTTCGTATCGTCAGGGCAAATTGAATTGCTATATCAGTGTAGGTAGGTTGACGTCCTTTTTTTCCAGTAGGTGTTGCAGACCATTGCATTTGGGGATCAAACCAAATGGTGAAAGCACCCCGTTGACGTAAAGCCTGATTGTACTCAGACCAGTTCGTTGTTTTGTATCGGCTTTTTGATTCTGTATTCATCTAACATGTATGGGGATGAAATTTATTTATGCAACAAAGCCTAAAAAATATACAAATCAAAATTAATCAGCCTATAGGAATGGATTAATTTTTAAACAAATAAAGCCAGCATTTATTTTATCTTGTAGAAAAAGAATACATTTATTTCCAATAATCATTATAAATTCAAGTTTTAATAAAAGATCTAACTAAGATAAAAAAAGATGTTTTTAATATTATTAAAATATATTATAACGCAGATATTTTTGAATCAAAAAACGGTTGCTTTGCCCTAAACAGCAAGGGTATGGCATAAAAATTTTAATGAAGGATTGTAATGTTAAGAGTTTTTTTTATTGCTTGTTTGGTTGCGCCTAACTTTGCTTTTGCCTTGTCTCCAGATCAGGAGTGTCAACAAATTGCAGAAGTCGCAGCAGCAGTGATGCAACAACGTCAAGATGGTGTACTTTATTCGACTCAACAGCGAATTTCACAAGAATTTAGTTCCGAAGAAACCAAAGAGTTTTATATGGATATTGTTGAAGATGCCTATACAGAAAAACAGTTAAATACCGATACCGCCAAAGAACAAGCCACTCAGGCCTTTGGCAAGTCTTATTATGATCGTTGTATGGCTCCAGAATAAGTTTTAGGTACTATATCTCTGTTTTCAAAACAATAAATGGCAGCAAGACTAGTGATTTATCAAATAAAAGTGAGCGAAGAATTAGCTTAAGTTTTATAAAATTACTGCTTCGTCTAATCTTGCATATAGTTTTGCCGATATTGTTTGGGTGAGAGATCAAATTGTCGCTTAAATGCTTGACTAAACGCGGTTTCCGAAGAATAGCCGACATTATTGGCAATCTTTTGAATCGTGAGATTGCTCTCTCTTAATAACTGGCTAGCAAGACGTAAACGATGTTGTTGTAAATATGCTAAGGGTGTTTCATGAATGATGCTTTGAAACAGACTGGCAAATTTTGAACGAGACATGCAGCATTGTTCTGCAAGGGATTCAACCGTCCAAGGGTGTTCTGGACGACCATGTATTACAGCAAGCGCACTGGAAAGCTCAGGATGACTTAAGGCATTCAACCACGAGTCTTGATCATCAAGCTGAGAAATATAATCTCTGACACATTCGATCAACAAAATACTCATTAAATGATCAAAAATTTTATCGCGACCGGGTTGGATCCGTTGCGTTTCTAGTGCCACAAAGTACAAGCCGACTCGCAGCCATTCTGGTCCAGTCGAACTCATGGCATGATGAATATGAATATAAGAGGGAAGTGCACTGAGTAAAGGTCGTGCCATCAAAGTATCAATATGGCAGCGTACCGTAAAAATTAATGCAGATTCAGAGGATCGAGTTCCGATTTCAATTGCATCGTCCCGATGACCTTTAAAAAAATCACTAACATCTAAACTATCAATCAGTTTGTTGTCCTGACTATTTGAGCCATAATGGGCATTTCCAGATGGAATTAAAACAATATCGCCAGCCTGTGCAGTTAAACTGGTATTTGAATCAATTTTAAAATGAATAGAACCCATTAAAATAATATGAGCAATAACAGCATGCTGTTCCTGCATGGAAAATGCCCATTCTCCCTGCGCTTTTATATAAATATATTCAGATTTATTTAAATGAATATCGTCAAAAATTTTGCTTAATGCATCCATATTCGTTTTAAGTTTCTTTTTCCAGTATTGAAAGACAAAAGCAATCAGATAAAAAATGTGATTTTAGGACAAAAAAATGGTCGAAAATGCCAAAGACTTTTACATAGGTTTTTTGGACGCATGCAACTGTCTTTCAAAGTATAAATTCAACAAGATACAGATATCAAGAAAGAAAGGATGCGAGACATGAATGCTTCAGTAAAAGTCCAGCAAGAATTGCTCACGGTAGCTTCAAAGTCAAAATTAGAATTAGATCGTAAACGTTATATGTGGATGTTAGGGCCAGCTTTACCTGCCATTGGGATTGGTATTTTAGCGGGTTATCAATTTGCACCACGTCCATTGAAAAAGCTTTTTGCTTTAGGTGGTCCAATTGTATTACATGTGATTATTCCGACCATTGATACCATTATTGGTAAAGATGCCAATAATCCGACTAATGAAGATATTAAGTTACTGGAAAATGACCCATATTATGCCACTTTAGTCAAAACTTTTATTCCATTACAATATGCCGCAAATGTTTATGCCAGTTATATTGCCAGCCGTAAAGAAACCTCATTTTTAGATAAAATTTTAATTGGTATCTCTATGGGAGCGGTGAACGGTATTGCGATTAATACCGCACATGAACTCAGTCATAAACAAGACCGTATTGATCATCTCTTGTCTCATATGGCCCTTGTTCCGACAGGATATAATCATTTCCGCGTTGAACATCCTTATGGACATCATAAACGTGCTGCGACACCTGAAGATCCAGCATCTTCACAAATGGGCGAGACATTTTATGAGTTTTGGCCTCGTACGGTATTGGGTTCTTTAAAATCAGCTATTGAAATTGAAACCAACCGATTAAAACGTAAGGGTAAACAGTTCTGGTCTAAAGACAATGAACTGCTACAAGGTTGGGCAATGAGTGCCACTTTCCATGCCTCAATGGTTAAATTGTTTGGAAAAGGGGCAATTCCTTATCTAGCAACTCAGGCATTTTATGGCATCAGCTTGTTTGAAATCATTAACTATATTGAACACTATGGTTTATTGCGTCAGAAAAAAGCTGACGGTAACTATGAGCGTACCATGCCAGAGCATAGTTGGAACAACAATAACATCGTGACTAATTTATTTTTATATCAGTTGCAACGTCACTCAGATCATCATGCTTATCCAACTCGTCCATTTCAGGCATTGCGTCATTTTGATGAAGCGCCTGAGCTGCCAAGTGGTTATGCGAGTATGTTATTGCCTGCATTGATTCCGTCAATGTGGTTTAAGATGATGGATAAACGTGTTTTTGATCACTATAAAGGTGATTTGAACAAAGCCAATATTTATCCTAAACGTCGCGCTAAAATTTTTGCGAAGTTTGGTTTAGTCGATAAATCATTGCAAACTGAAGAAAACTCGACGAACTCATAGTTTTATCTAAGTTTTCCTTGAACAGCCCTAATTGTGTTTAGGGCTTTTTTTATAATTTAATCTTCCAACGCTTTTAGCATCCAGATTTCACAGGCTTGACTATGTCCTGTTTGACCACGTGGTTGAGCTAAATGTTGAAAGCCCAATCTTTCATACAAACTGACTGCTTCTTTAAGTGTCGCTGTTGTTTCCAGATAACAATCATGGAAACCTTGTGCTTTGGCGAAATCAAAACATTGCTGTAAAAGTTTTTTAGCAAAACCCTGACCGCGTAAGACAGGCAAGAAATACATTTTCTGAATTTCGAGTAAAGTGGAATCTCCCAATAATGGCGCAATGCCACCACCACCCAACACGTTATCATGTTGATCTACAATCACCCAGTATTGACTATTGGGATGATGATAAACCTCAGACATTTGATCAAGTATTGGGTCCGAAACTGCAAATCCTGCATCTGTGGCTAGACCATATTCTTTTGAGACTTCACGGATGACCTGAGCAATTTTGGGATCATCCTTAGTTTGGATAGGACGTATGAAATACATTGATAAGCATGAATAAAAAAAGTGGAATCGAATTTAGCTTAAATCCAGATTCCACTCAAGTCGATTTATTTTCAATGAAATATCGTTGAAAATTATTTTAATTCACTGGAAGATTTACCGAGTTCACGACGTGCAATAATCAGTTGCTGGATTTGCTGTGTTCCTTCAAAAATATCCAGAATCTTGGAGTCACGTGCCCATTTTTCCAGTAATTCATCTTCGTTATAACCTACGCTGGCTGCCAACTCGACACATTTTAAGGTAATGTCGTTGCCAATTCGACCTGCTTTGGCTTTGGCAATAGAAGCTTCCTTGGAGTTTGGCTTTTTATTATCAGCCATCCATGTGGCTTTTAAAGTCAGCAAGCGTGCAGCTTCCCATTCAGCTTCCATCCGATAAATTTGAGCAGCAATATTAGAGGTCTGCAAATAAGGCGTTGCATAGTCTGCTTCAAGCTCATCTTTAAAAATCTCTTTAATACGCTCTAGTGAGGCTTTGGCACAACCAACGGCCATAGCTGCAACCAGTGGACGGGTATTGTCAAACGTTTCCATCACACCCGCGAAACCTTTGGCGACATCGACTTCAGCATTGCCTAACAAATTGGCAGCAGGAACACGACAGTCAATAAAGCTAATCGCAGCTGTATCTGAGGCTTTAATCCCCAATTTATGTTCCAGACGCTCAACTTTCATGCCCGGTGTACCTTTAGGAACCACAAATGATTTAATGGCGGCGCGGCCTAATTTACGGTCCAGTGTTGCCCAAACTACAACAGAGTCAGCACGTTCGCCAGAGGTCACAAAGATTTTTTCACCATTCAAGATATAATCGTCACCGTCTTGGGTGGCCGTAGTTCGAATGGCAGCAGAATCAGAACCACAACCCGGTTCGGTAATCGCCATCGCAGCCCATGTGCCTTTAAAGCGTTCGAGTTGCTCATCGTTAGCAACGGCTGCTATTGCTGAATTGCCTAAACCTTGACGGGGCATACTCAGTAATAGCCCTGTATCTCCGTAGCACATTTCAATGATGCTGAGTGCTGTAGATAGATTGGTGCCATTACGGTTGCCTTGATCCTGACTTTCATTGCGTTTTCCTGCTCCAGCCGCACCAGCATTCATGCCTTCGCCACCTTCATTCATCCCGTCAACCAATGACGCAAGCATATCCAGTTCTTTGGGATAAGCATGTTCAGCTTTGTCATATTTACGTGAAATAGGACGTAAAACATTCAGTGCAACTTCATGCGCCTGATCAATCAGCATCTTAAATTTTTTAGGATTTTGTAAATTCATTTTATTTTTCTCCGATTAAGCATGCAGACCTGAATGTAAAATTGCTGTAGCACGTAAATCACGATACCAGCGCTCAACAGGGTGTTCTTTGGTAAAACCATGACCGCCTAAAACTTGTACGCCATCTGTGCCAATTTTCATGGATTTTTCGGCACATAATAAACGCGCCAAGTATGCTTCACGGTGGAATGGTTGACCTGCTTCAGCCAGACTTGCTGCATTTAAAATCAACATACGCATGGCATCGATTTCAATCGCCATATCCGCAATCATAAATGCGACACTTTGACGATGTGAAATCGGTTCTCCAAACGCAGTACGTTCATTGGCGTAAGTAATACAGTAGGCTTTGACTGCTTCACATGTACCGACTGCCATTGAACACCACATTAGATTGCCTAGATCAATAAATGCGCTGTAATCAAATTCTTGGTCACCCAAACGTGTTGCGGGTGTATTTTGAAAGTTCAATGTGACTGATTGAGTAGCTTTAAGTCCCATTGCAGGCGAGCTTTTTAAATGGATACTATCGTCACGCTCTACAACGAAAACATCGGCCTGACCATTGAAATCCGCACTGACCAGCAATAAATCAGCCGTTTCCCCTAAAACGACTAACGTTTTTTCGCCCGTAATATAAAACTGATCATGGGTTAACGTGGCTTTGGTTTTGAGTTTAAATGGGTTAAATGCAGGCGTGTTTTCCTGTACTGCAAAGGTTGCTTGAATTTTGCTATCTTCGGCAAAAGCCGTCAGATATTTTGATTGGACCTCTTTGGAACCCCAGCGGGTCAGTGCATTGATCACGCTGAATGTACTGAGTAATCCTGCGGTTAAACTAAAATCACCCCGTGCCAGATGTTCTGCGATCAGGATATTACTCACAATATTTTGTTCTGCTGCCACCCCGCCTAAGGCTTCAGGAAGGGCATAGTAATTAAGTCCTAAATCTTCGATATATTGCCAAAGTTGATCTGGGAATTTGGCATCATGATCGGCTTGATGCGCAAGTGGAGCCAAAACTTCTTGTGCAAATTGAGACATGGCCTCTACGGTCATTTGTTGTTCTTCAGTCAGGCTTAAATCGAACAGGTTTTTTTGCTGATTTGGTAAGCGCTGACGATCAATATTTTGAGGTTTAAAGGCTTTTTGAGTATGACTCAGTGCTTTAAATCCTGTTTTTGAACCTTGGTAAAGTGATTTTTCTATCAACTTGCGTAGCTTAAATTGGTCCAGTAAATCACTGGATGCCATTTTTGTCAGTAATGAAAGTCCAAAACCTTGGGCTTTATTGACCATATTCGTCATTGCGCTGCATCCTTCGCAGTATTAATTATTATTTTTATGCTGACATGCATTAAATCAAAAAACCATGTCAGTGCTGACAGTGATATTTGAGGATGATAAGTGGAAAATACGAAAGATGATATCAATCTAATCTTATGAATTTTATATGAAAATAAAAAAAGAATCGGAGAGTCAATTTAAAGAATTGACTAGGCTGACAAAGTTACAACCTAGTCGAGTATAAATTATCTATTTTTAAGCGTATTTGCGGATCATTTGTCTGACATTGGTTCTTGCATCAATGACTGTCATAAACGTATAGGCACCGATGAATTTACGGCTGATAAACATAAACTCTTTAGGGGGAACTGAAAAGTAACGTGATGCCATCGATTTGCTGGCTTGTTGCATGACGCGGCTATGTAGTTGACTCTTTTTCCAGTTGTAACGTTCTTGTTCATCCATCAAACCTTGTGGCATGTCAGGATTATTTTCAGGGCAGCTAAAGGCTTCAGTGGCAAGTAAAAACACTTTAGCCATGTCGGGTTTGATCGCTTGTGGAATTGAATCAAAAAATTCATAGCCTGTCATGGCTTTGACCATGGCATCGGCATCATGATGATAGCCTGCTGTGATTAAGCTGCGAGCAACATTTAATAGGTGGTCATCAAACTGACGAATAGCACCAAAGTCGAGCAATACAATCTTGTCCTTGATATCGTCACCGTTGCCTAAACGTACCAAATAATTGCCAAAGTTTGGGTCGGTTTGCATTTCGCCCCATTCAAAAATTTCGCGAACTGCGATTTCGAGCGATGCCTCTCCAAGCAGATTGCGACGTTCCTGTGGTAATGACAGCATCACGGGACTATTGATTGGAACACCACGTTCAAAGGTCATGCATAAAATTTTATCGGTACAATAATCATCAACAATATGCGGCACGACATAACGAGGATCATGTTTAAGACGTTCTGCAAAGCGTCGTGTAGTTGCTGATTCTATGTCATAACTGACTTCACGATGCATCATTTCACGGACTTCTTCAAACCATTGATCAAATTCACGGGTTTGAGGCACCATACGTGTCAGCTTGAGCATATTTTTAAATAAGCTCATATCTGAATCGATGGCTTCGGCAACGCCTGGATACTGGATTTTTAAGACCAATTCTAGTCCATCAGATTTACGTGTGGCACGATGGACCTGAGCCAGTGATGCAGTCCCAATCGGTTCATGATCAATAGTCAGTTCATGAAGTTTATCGCCGAGTTGTTCTTGTAAATGTTCTTTGATTGCAGGCCATGCGAGCGCAACAGTCTGGTTATTAAGTGTATTAAGTGCCTGAGTAATTTCTTCTGGCAAAAAATGTTCGCCGTAGAGCGCCATCATCTGACCGATTTTAACAATCGAACCTTTGAGTTTGCCAATTTCTGAAACTAAATAATTTGCCTGTTCTGTCATCGCTTTTTTACGTTTTTTTTCTTTTTCTTCATCACTTGAGAAAAAAGAAGACGCATTTGCCGTTGCCCAGCGAGTACCCGCAAGCAATGAGGCTTTAGCGATAGATAAGCGTCGATCCATAGATGATGTTTTTAGGTTCTTAAGCTTATCGTTCTGATCAGACATATAAAATCCTTGCTAAAGTCATGCAGAGTCAATGAGTATAATTGTAGCGAATATTACATGCTATGACCGTATTAAAACAGTTAGAGTGGAAGAATGTTTATCTGAAATTTTTGGATAGTACAAAAAATATTCAAATTGAGGGTGTGAGCATATTTGTAGCTCAGTTTTTTATGCAATCTGCAAGAACTTCGAGTTAAGTAGAAAAGCAAATTCAGTCAATAAGTGAACAACAGACTTTTTACAAGACATGTTTATTGTTCTCTAATTTAGGAGAAATATAAAAAAGATTTAAACCATGAGGAGAGAAGTCTAAAAGATCGATTGACACTCTACATACGAAACTTGATTTTAAGACTCTCGCGCATTTTTAATTGATTGACATGACTTAAAATATGCTGATCAATCATGGCCTGAACAGATCGATGCATAAAGCCTAAGGCATAGCCCTTGACAATAATAATACTCGGTAAGGTGAAGAAGAAATACTTTGCATCTTCAAGTGATGCATCTTCAAAAACACCATGAGAGTTTAAGGCATCACAAAAATACTGTTTCTCAGCTTTAACATGGCCTGAATCTACATCATTCCAATAGTTTTCACGCATTGCAAAAAGATTGTTGTGTTTATAGCTCATAGAATTAGAAGATCTCTACCAAAAATGAAGGAGTAGGAATAAGACACAGAGTTAAAATCATCCTGATGTCAAATTTAGTTTAAATGAATTTGCTGAAAGTACAATTTTAAAGCACAAAAAATTGTTATAAATGCGTGAAAAGATCTTCATATTTGTCAAACTTTAGTTGTGGTGATCAGACAACTTAGAATGTGAAAAAACCTGTGTTTGATCAATTATAAGGTTACTAAGATAGCTTTTTTGTCTAAAAACTTAATTTGATAAAATACCATAGACTTTTTTTCATCATTATTTAGACCCTCTTTAATTTTTTCCCATAAGGAAAAATAAAAGAGGCTTATGAAGGAAGTCTAATATGAAATGAAACGCTATTCTTTTGATAAGATGCTGTAGTTAAATATTGATGAGCATAAATACGTGATTGATCTGCCAAATTCTGAGTTGGAACTAAGTGATAGTGAAATGCATCTGTATAGCCGTCAGATTTTACTAGAGGGCTGGGATATAGAAGCTCAGGAAAGATTAAAACTTGCCAATGTCTTGATTGTCGGTGCAGGTGGCATTGGTTGTACCAGTGCCGAATTGCTGGCTCGGGCAGGGGTTGGAAAATTGACGATTATTGACCCAGATACAATCGAAGTCAGTAACCTACAACGCCAAATTGCGTTTACACCACAAGATTTAGGTCAGTACAAAGCTGAAGTTTTAGCAAAAAGGCTGTGTCAGATTAACCCCTATATTCAAATCGATTATTTAACCGAACGTTTGGATGATACGAATATCGATAAGCTGCTTCAACAGCAGGATTTGGTATTGGATGGTTGTGATAACTTCAGCACACGTTATCTGGTCAATGCCGCCAGTAAAAAGTTGTCAGTTCCTTTAATTAGTGCCTCAGCCATTGGCTTTCAGGGGCAGTTATTTATGGTAGATGCAGATTCGGCTTGCTATGAATGTTTATTTCCTAAAGAACAACATGACAATGAAGGCTTACGCTGTGCTGAATCGGGTGTACTTGCAACGACCCCTGTCATGATAGCGTCATTACAAGCTCATCACACTTTGCTGTTTTTAGGTTTAAATTTAAGCCCTTTAAAAAGTAAACTGTTACTTTGGGATGGCTTAACCCTGAAACAGCGTATTCTACATTTTGAAAAAGATACAAATTGTCCAATTTGTCAGGCAAGTTTATCGGTAAACTAAATGAAGTTTGATACACTGCCTCGATAAACCAAATCACATTGAATGATATGAAAAAAAATATTTTGTTTGACGGGTTACGCTCCGTTGCTCGTATAGGTGAAACAGCCGTGGTCGCTGCTAAAGCGGGTATAAGATACGCGACTGAAAAGCCAAGCAATGCCAAACTTATGCGCGAAACCTTTGAATCTTTGGGTTCGACTTATATTAAACTCGGTCAGTTTATTGCGAGTACACCCTCACTATTTCCGCGTGAATATGTTGAAGAGTTTCAGGGTTGTCTGGATCAAACACCGACGTTACCCTTTAGCTATATTCAGGAAGTGTTAGCGACTGAGTTTGCAGGTCGTAACCTAGATGAAATTTTTGCTTCAATTGATGAAACGCCATTGGCTTCTGCATCTATTGCTCAAGTACATGCGGCAAAACTCACTACAGGTGAAAATGTCGTCATTAAAGTGCAAAAACCAGGTGTTGAAACGATTTTATACACCGATTTGAACGTGGTGCATTGGGCGACCAAAATGCTGGAAAAAGCTATTCCAAAGGTCAAGTTTGCTTCACTTTCTGAAATTGTTGATGAAATTAAAACACGAATGGTACGTGAAGTAGATTTTATTGAAGAAGCTCAAAATCTGGATGATTTTGTAGAATATCTTCAAATTACCAATAATCAGGCAGCTACCGCACCAAAAGTTTATCATCAGTTTTCAACGCGCCGTGTACTTACGATGGAACGTTTATATGGCGTGTCTTTAACTGATTTTGAAGTGGTCAAAAAATACGCCAAAGATCCGTCACAGGTCTTAATTACGGCGATGAATACATGGTTTGGAAGTCTAATGCTGTGTAAGAGCTTTCATGCAGATTTGCATGCAGGTAATCTTATGTTGCTCGAAGATGGTCGTATTGGTTTTATTGATTTTGGTATTGTGGGGCAACTGAATCCCGAAGTCTGGACCGCATGTTTAGCCTTTATGGATGCTTTACAAAAAACTGATTACACCGCAATGGCTGAAAACATGCTGAAAATGGGCATGACCCATACCAAGATTGATACTCATGTCTTGGCGCGTGATCTTGAGCGTTTATTTAGTGGTGTTTTACTTGCCGATCCTCAGGAAATTTTGACTTCAAAACCATCTGATTTAAATGACATTATGCTAGATATGGTGGCTGTGGGGGAGCGTCATGGAATTAAATTCCCGCGTGATTTTGCGCTGTTATTTAAACAAATGTTGTATTTCGATCGTTTTATGCGCGTCCTTGCACCGTATACCGATATTTATGCAGACCAGCGTTTGAAAATGGTTCAAACTATAGAGCCACAATCGTTGTTTAAACATTAATTTTGAGTTAGATCATCATGGATGCCATTGTTATTGAAGGTTTAAAGGTCAATACTGTAATTGGCTGTTTCAATTGGGAACGGCAAATTATTCAACCTTTAATGCTGGATTTAACCGTTCATGTTGATTTGAGCCAAGCAGCTAAATCAGATCAGCTTGAGCATACTTTAAATTATGCTCAAATCTGTGAACTTGCTGCTCAAACCATTCAAAAAGCACAACCGAAATTGATTGAGCATGCGGCTCAACGGGTTTTGCAAGTGCTTTTCGAGACGTTTTCAGCGATTCAATCTATTATTATTCCCATTCGTAAGCCTGCCATTATTGCAGAAGCCAATTCTGTAGGAATTCGCCTTGAACGCCAACGAAACGATTTTTGCCCTCGCATTGGCGAGTAATCTTGATCCAGAATCACATTTTCAGATTGCCTATCAAACCATTCAGTCATGGGGTGAGGTTACATTTTCACATGTTTATCAGATTCCGTGCCGTGATGGTGTTGGAGCGAATTATTGGAATTCAGCCTGTCTGTTAAAATCTCTCAAAAGCCGATCTGAGATTGAAATCGCGCTGAAACAACTTGAGGCTCAATCAGGACGTATTCGACCATCACATCAGATTTCGCTCGACGTTGATTTGATTGCGTGGGGAGATCATCTTGGTGAGATGCAGTTTAATCCTAAAAGAATGCCACTCGCAGTAGACGTCAAAATTCCACTTTATGAGTTATGGAAAAATGCTGTGCTATACGTTTCGGAGTACGATTTTCCACAGATTGATTTTCAAATCAAGACTCAAACCCATTCATGATCGTAATGGTATTTATCTGATTTACAAAATAAATTTTGATGATCACTTTTTACGTTTATAAGATTTTACGCAAAATTTACGCCAGTTAAACTCTCTGCAATAGAGAGTTTACGGACATTATACGCATACTGAGATTCGGGAAATCCGTTTCAATTTCAGGAATATAATAATGTCTAGCGTCTATGTCGGTAGCATTTTTAGCTCTACACTCGAAGGGCAAAGTCTAAAAAGTCTTCAATCATTATTCACATTTCAGATGATAAATCTCTGTCGTTTACAGGGGATTTTGTCATGCTAGAACTTTATTTATTACTTGCATTAGTCATTTTACTTGCTTGGCCATTGGGTAAATATCTGGCGAAGGTCATGGCGAATCAGCCGATGAAATCTGATGTCATGTTTGGTTGGATTGAAAGACCTATTTACTGGATTTTGGGGATAAAGCCAGAGCAGCAGATGGGACTTCGCCAATATATCGCCGCATTTTTAGTAAGTTGTGTGGTGTTGTTGATTTTATCAACTTGCATTTTTATGACCCAAGCATGGTTGCCGTTAAATCCAAATCAAGCCCCAAATATGAGTTGGGATTTGGCATTGCATACCACCATCTCGTTTTTAACCAATACCAATCAACAACATTATTCAGGTCAGGCTCAACTGTCATATTTTTCACAGATGACAGCAATTGTGGGTTTGCAGGTGATTACCCCGATGATGGGCTTGGCTTTGGCTGTGGCAACGCTTAGAGCTTTTTTTCTACAAAAGAAAAGCTGTGAAAATTTAACGAGTGATTCGGTTCAATTGGGAAATTATTGGGCAGATTTAGTCCGTCCTACGGTGCGTTTCTTAATGCCATTGTGCTTAATCTGGTCATTATTATTGAATTGGCAGGGGGTTCCTGCAACTTTTCAGGGTGGTCCAGAAGTACAAGTACTAGATCATTCTGTAGAAAAACAATTACAAAAAATTCCACTAGGCCCTGTTGCTCCAATGGTTGCCATTAAGCAATTAGGCAGTAATGGTGGGGGATGGTATGGGCCAAATAGTAGTGTCCCACTGGAAAATCCCACACCATTTTCAAACTTTCTGGAAATGCTGGCAATTCTCCTCATTCCAGTCTCATTGATTTTTATGGTGGGATATTTCACTCAACGTAAACGCTTTGCGGTGTTTGTGTTTGGAACCATGTTGTTGATGTCTGTTCTTTCAGCGACCGCATCAATCTGGTCAGAAAGCTTATCTGCAACGGCACATCAAATCACAGTCATGGAAGGGAAAGAACAACGCTTTGGTGCCGCATCTTCTGCATTATGGGCAGCAGTCACCACGCAGGTAAACAATGGTTCGGTCGATATGATGCATGACTCATCTGCACCATTAACTGGATTGGTTGCCTTGAGCAATATGTTGATCAATGCGATCTGGGGCGGGATTGGATGCGGTTTACAGCAATTTATCGTTTATTTGTTACTTACCGTGTTTATCTCTGGGTTAATGACTGGGCGTACTCCTGAATTATTTGGTCGTAAAATTGAAGCGGCTGAAATTAAGTTATTGGCCATTCTCATTTTGCTACAACCGATTGTGATTTTAGCTTTTACCGCAATCACGTTGGTTAATCCTGCGATATCGGGCATTAGTAATGCGGGTGTGCATGGAATTAGTCA
The DNA here is from genome assembly GCF_000581715.1 of Acinetobacter sp. 479375. Taxonomy (NCBI): domain Bacteria; kingdom Pseudomonadati; phylum Pseudomonadota; class Gammaproteobacteria; order Moraxellales; family Moraxellaceae; genus Acinetobacter; species Acinetobacter sp. 479375. Next base: position 13,894 of record NZ_JEZN01000003.1, read on the forward strand.
GGTGTTTTATGAATATGTGTCTGCATTTGCCAATAATGGTTCGGGTTTTGAAGGCTTGGGTGATAACACAATCTGGTGGAATTTAAGCTGTAGTGCAGTTTTATTACTGGGGCGTTTTCCAGCCTTGGTTATTCCTCTCATGATTGCTGTTCGTCTTGCTCAGAAACGTCAGGCTCCTGAAAGTTCAGGAAGCTTAAAAGTAGAAACACCTACCTTTTCATTGACCTTAATTGCGGTCGTCATCACTTTAACCTTGTTGCAATTTATGCCGATTTTAGTCCTTGGGCCAATTGCGGACTATCTCAGTATGCAGTTGGGTTAAGGAGGAATAACTATGTCAACTCAAATTCAGTCTCAACAAACGAGTCAACAGCGCATCGAAGCGATAAAAAGTGCTTTTGTCAAATTACTGCCTCAACACATGTTGAAAAATCCAGTCATGGGTATTGTCTGGTTAGGCACACTAATTACGGCATTTAGTACAGTGGCAGGCTATACCGAATGGTTGTTTGGTAGTCTAGTTACGATCATACTCTTTATAACTGTATTATTTGCCAACTATGCAGAAGCGATAGCTGAAGCCAGAGGGCGTGGACAGGCCTCTTCATTGCGTCAGGCACGACAAAATCTAATCGCAAGAAAACTGGAATCATTACAGAATCGTACAACACATGAAATTGCGGCCACTCAGCTTAAAATTAATGATTTTATTGAAGTTCATGCAGGCGAGTTAATTCCTGCTGATGGTGAAATTGTTGAAGGTTTTGCGACAATTAATGAAGCAGCGGTGACAGGTGAGTCTGCGCCTGTATTGCGTGAAGCAGGAACAGATCGATCAGGGGTCATTGGTGGTACTAAAGTATTGACCGATTCTATTATTGTGCAGGTAACTGCCGATTCGGGAAATAGCTTTCTAGATCGCATGATTGCTTTGGTTGAAGGTTCAAACCGTCAAAAAACACCGAATGAGATTGCATTGGGTATTTTACTCATGGTGATGACATTAACCTTTGTCATGGTCGTGGCGAGTTTGCCTTTTATCGCCAGCTATTTGCAGATCAGTATCAGTCCAGTGGTTTTAGTGGCGTTATTGGTGTGTTTGATTCCAACCACGATTGGGGGATTATTGCCAGCGATTGGCATCGCAGGGATGAATCGAGCACTCAAAGCCAATGTTCTAGCAAAATCTGGTAAGGCTGTTGAAGTTGCGGGTGATATTAATGTCTTGCTTTTAGATAAAACAGGAACGATTACCTATGGTGATCGCCAAGCGACTGCATTTTATCCTCTGACATCGGTTTCTGAGGCTGATTTAAGAATGGCAGCTTGGGTGAGCTCTTTGGCCGATCCAACCCCAGAAGGTAAATCGATTGTTAAACTGGCAAGAGAACAAGGCTTGCAAGCGATTGAGCCTGAGAATGCTGAATTTATTGCGTTCAATGCTTCATCACGTATTTCAGGTGTCAATCTGGAAAATGGTCAACAGATTCGTAAAGGTGCGTTGGATGCGATTTTAAAATTTGTACAGCACTCGCAAGCCGATGTCGAGTTAAAAGCTCGAGTCGAACAAGTTGCTTCAAAAGGTGCAACGCCATTGGTGGTTGCCAATCAACAGCACATTTTAGGGGTAATTGAACTCTCTGATGTGATCAAGCACGGTATTAAAGAAAAGTTTGCCCGTTTACGTGAAATGGGAATCAAAACCGTGATGGTCACAGGCGATAATCCACTGACCGCTGCTGCAATTGCGGCGGAAGCGGGCGTGGATGATTATATTGCAGAAGCACGTCCTGAAGATAAATTGGCGTGTATTCGTAAAGAGCAACAAGATGGTCATCTAGTCGCCATGGTGGGAGACGGAACCAATGATGCACCTGCATTGGCTCAGGCAGATATTGGTTTGGCCATGAACTCAGGCACTCAGGCTGCTAAAGAGGCGGGGAACATGGTTGATCTGGACTCCGATCCAACCAAACTCTTGGCTGTGGTTGAAATTGGTAAGCAACAATTGATTACGCGCGGTGCACTGACCACTTTTTCATTGGCTAATGATGTTTCCAAATACTTTGCAATCTTACCTGCACTATTTGCTGCTGCCATTCCGCAAATGCAAAAACTGAATATCATGCAGCTTTCCAGTCCAAACAATGCAATTTTGGCAGCACTGATTTTCAATGCGATTATTATCCCATTACTGATCCCAATTGCTTTGCGTGGTGTGAAATTCAAACCCTCAACTGCAACTCAATTACTACGCCGTAATATGCTGATTTATGGTGTAGGTGGCGTGATTTTACCGTTTATTGCAATCAAAGCCATTGATCTTATTTTGGTTCATATTTTAGCTATATAAGGAGTAGATGATGAAATCATCAGTACAATATGTTGAACCTCGTTCTGCAATATTACGTCCTGCTATTGGGCTAAGTTTGGTCAGCCTTTTAGGGTTCGGTTTGCTTTATAGCAGTGTGGCAACAGGACTAGGGCAGTTACTCTTTCCTGCACAGTCTAACGGAAGTTTGATTGAAAAGAGTCAGAGGATTGAAGGTTCCTCACTGGTTGCACAGAATTTTCAAAATCCTCGCTATTTTATGTCACGACCTTCGGCCGCGAACTATGATCCGATGGCGATGTCAGGGAGTAATCTGGCGGTGACTAATCCTGATTTAAAGGCAAAAATTGAACAGCGTTTGGTCGATACTGTAAAAGCCAATCATGTTGATGAAAACCAAATTCCGAGTGATTTGGTGACTGCATCGGGCAGTGGGATTGATCCACATATTAGTCCAGAAGCAGCGCAGTTACAGGTGGAGCGTATTGCTCAACTCAGACATTTATCAACGCAGCAAGTGATGGATATTGTCCATCAACATACTGAATCGAAACAATTTGGACTGCTGGGACAAGCGCGTGTAAATGTGCTTGAATTGAATCTGGCTTTAGATCAACTTCATCCATAACCATAAATGGATCAAAATCATTTGATACAGGGACGTATTTTTGAGTGAAATATCAATATGACCACAGCACGTGAAGATCAGGCTTCGGCATTACTGAATCATGTTCAGCGCTATCAGGCAGGGCGTTTGACCGTTTTTTTAGGAGCGGCTCCGGGCGTTGGTAAAACCTATGCCATGTTAAGCCGTGCGCACGAATTATCGCGCCAAGGTGTTGATATTACAGTTGGTATTGTGGAAACTCATGGTCGGGCTGAGACCATTGCCTTAACTGAAGGTTTAAAAATATTAGCACGTAAAAATATTCTTTATAAAGAGCAATATTTTGATGAAATGGATCTGGATGCCATTTTAACCTTGCGTCCTACGATAGTCCTCGTTGATGAGCTGGCACACCGTAACATTCCCAATAGCCGTCATGAACGGCGCTGGCAGGATGTAAATGAGCTGTTAGATGCTGGCATAGATGTATTTACCACCATGAACATTCAACATCTGGAAAGTTTGAATGACGTGGTTTATCAGTTGACAGGGATTCGGGTTTCAGAAACCGTGCCAGATCGGGTGTTTGACCGTATTCGGGATATACGCCTGATCGATTTGCCCGTAAATGAACTGATTGAACGCTTGCAGCAGGGTAAAGTTTATCTGCCTGATCAGGCGCAATCGGCTTTACAACGTTTTTTTAGTATTCAAAATTTGACAGCTTTACGTGAATTGGCGATGCAATTCGTTGCAGAGCATGTCGAGTCGGATTTGAGAGAAACTTATCTTGCGCAAGGCACGCGTTCAATTCCGTTAAAAAATGAGATGATGGTCGCGATTGATGGACGAGGTCAGTCAGAATATTTAGTACGAGCAGCCAGTCGTTTTGCTGAAAAACGAGCATTGTCATGGACGGTAGTACATGTGGCTCAGGAGAGTTTTTACGCCGATCAAAAAAAATATGCGCCTGTTCAGTTGGAAGTCGAACAGGCATTTCAATTGGCACGTCAATTAGGGGGGAGAACCGAAATTTTATATGGTGTTAAAGTGGCTCAAACATTGAATGATGCGATTCAGGAAAAATCAATTTCATCCATGATTTTGGGTTATCACCCATCTACAGGCTTAAAACCACTTTTTAAAAGACCGCTTCATTCCATTTTATTAGAAAACAATCAGCGACTTGAAGTGGTGTTGCAACCTTTAAGTGATAGCATTAATCAAAAGCCATTAGGGCAAGATGTTTACTTCTCTTTATTGAGCTTAAAAGAAATTTTCTTCATTTTGATGGTGACATTTACAAGTATTATCTTGGCAAGAATAGCGGAAGTGTATGTCGGAGTCGATGATTTATCGATTATTTTTATCGTGGCTGTATTATTGGTTGCAACCAAGACACGGATGTTGGCAGCGGTAATTACCGCCATGCTTTTTTTCTTTGCCTATAATTTTTTCTTTATCGAGCCGCGTTTTACTTTCCAGATTTCAGCTCATCAAGGCGTTGTCACCGTTATTGCCTACTTAGCTGCGGCGTTGATAGCCAGTCGTCTTGCATCACGCTTGCGGCAACAGGTATTGTCACTTCGGGCAGCGAATGCCTTTAGCAGTCGTATGCAGGATGTCACCGCACGATTATCCAGTGCAGTTCATTTAGATGATGTTATTCAGATTGCACAAACCGCTTTTCAACAGCAGTTTAATTTTCCTGTCTGGATCATGATTGCACAAAATAACATGATTCATTCTGATCGAGAATTAAACGACAAAGAAAGAATTGCAGCGGATTGGTGTTTAAAGCATCAACAAGGCTGTGGCAAATATACCGATACACTTAGCCAGATTGACTGGTGGTTTATGCCGCTTTTAGCTCAGAAACAAAATTTGGGGGTATTGGGACTAGATTTAACTCAGCAGCGAATTGCTTTGAATGTGGAGCAAAAACGCCTGATCGAATCGATGGTCGAGCAAATTGCCCAATCCATGTTGCGTACTCAACTGGTAGACGAACTGGAACAAGCGAAAATTATGGGTGAGACCGAGCGACTTCGTTCTGCATTACTTTCATCGGTTTCACACGATTTACGCTCACCTTTGGCGTCGATGATGGGTTCGGCCGATACCCTTAAAAATTATCACTCTGCTTTGTCTCAGGAGGATCAGGATACATTGCTTGATACGATTCGTCTTGAAGGTGAACGGCTGGATCGCTATATTCAAAATCTATTGGATATGACCAGACTGGGCCATGATGGTCTCAAACTAAATCGTGACTGGATTGGTCTGGATGAACTGATAGGTTCAGCAACTCAACGGCTAAAACGCTATATGCCTGAGATCAAGATTGATATTCAGCGGGCAGAGCAACCGATAGAACTATATGTGCACCCTGCCTTGATTGAACAGGCAATTTTTAACGTGCTGGAAAATGCCGCAAAATTTTCTCCTGTAGATCAGCCGATTCAGGTGCGTACTCGAAAATGGGATGATCAGACGCTACAAATTGAAATAGAAGATCGGGGTGTTGGAATCCCCGAAGATGAACGTAATCGAATCTTTGACATGTTTTATACGATGGAACGTGGAGATCGGGGACGCTTTGGAACAGGGCTTGGACTTACCATCGTCAAAGCAATTATTGGTGCTCATATGGGTGAAATCACAGCGACAACAGGTAGCGATCAACAGGGAACACTGATTAGAATACGTTTACCTATTCATCCAGAACAAATATGAATTAAAAAAAATGAATCAGACTCTACAAAGTTCCGTTGAAACGCGCATCGTGGTGATTGATGATGAGCCACAAATCCGAAAATTTCTGGACATTGCCTTACGTGCACAAGGCTACAAAACGATACTTTGTGAAATAGGGATGAAAGGATTGGAGGTACTTGCAACTCAAGGAGCCGAATTGGTAATTCTGGATTTGGGTTTGCCTGATCTGGATGGTCGGGAAGTATTGCAGGAGCTGAGAACTTGGTCGAATGTGCCAGTTATTGTATTGTCTGTCCGTGCTGATGAGCAGGAAAAAGTTGCTTTGCTTGATGCAGGTGCAAATGATTATATGACCAAGCCCTTTAGTGTGCCCGAACTTATGGCGCGGATTCGGGTTGTGCTACGTTCGCAGGCTACAACTGGGGTAAAAGATCAGATTGATTTTGATGATCATCATTTAAAGGTTGATCTGGCGCAGCATCAGGTTTTTATTCAGGGAAATTTGATTAATCTGAGTCGTAAAGAATTTCAACTTTTGGCGTTATTATTAAAACATCGAGGGCAACTCGTGACTCAACCACAATTGCTTAAAGAGCTTTGGGGGCCAACGCATCAGGAAGATACGCATTATCTTCGAATATTGGTGGCAAAGTTGCGTAGTAAACTAGGGGATGATGCATTACAACCTAAATATATAGAAACGGTAGCTGGTGTGGGATTGCGATTTATATAAACGATGTTTATTTTTAAAACAACTATTGAATCGTCTTATAAAGTTTGACTGTGAATGATGTCATACTTGTTCATTCATTAAATATATCTCATAAAATGTGTGGCTCGGGTTAATGATGAAAATAACAATTTTAGGTCTGGCGATTGTGCCTGTTTTACTTTCAGGTTGTGCCGCAATGAGTCTGGATGAATGTAAAACAGCAAATTGGGTAGCAGTTGGTGAAAAAGATGGTTCGAATGGGCAGGAACGTCGGCTAGATCAATATTATAAAGCCTGTTCAAAAGCGGATATCAAGCCAAATCAGATTCAATATGAACAAGGCTATCGCAAGGGGCAAACATACTATTGTCAACCCGAGAATATTTTTTATGAAGCGCTAAAAGGCAATGGTAATTATCAAGTTTGTCCTGTAGAAACTCGTGGTCAATTAAGAAGTTACGATCAGGCTGCACGAGAGTACTATAATGCTGAACGAGATTATCAGCGTTATCAGGATAATTTCAAAGAATATTCACGCAAATCTTATGATGACAAACTTAAACCAGAAGATCGTGAGCGATATCGCAAACTCCTAAAGGATCTGCAAAATGATTCTGACCGAATTAATCGTGACTATCGTGATGCGATTCGAGATCTGGAAAGGTTTAAATATCAACATGGCTTGAAATAATCAAAAAGCTCTCTCAAGTTCATTGAGAGGGCTTTTTAGATTCTTTAGTTACTTATTTAATTGATTAAATTAAACATAATAACTGGTCTTGGTCATCAGCTTTGAAATTGCAGTCATGGTGATTTTGACAGGAAAAGGTAACTCAACACCACCTGCATTTAGTGCGGTATCGCGATGATGCAATTCATCTTCATTCATTTGCTCTAAAATACGCTTTGAACGTTCATCATAAGCGGGTAATTGATTTAAATGATCGATCAAATGTGCACTCACTTGACGTTCAGTTTCCGCAACGAAGCCCAAACTATATTTATCACCTGCAATACCTGCAATCGCACCCATGCCAAATGAAAGGCCGTACCAGATGGGGTTGAGTAAACTAGGGACGCTATCTAGCTCTTTTAAGCGATCTTCACACCAAGCCAGATGATCTTGTTCCTCAATTGCGGCTTGTTCCATTTCACGGCGTACATTGGGTAGTTTTGCAGTGAGCGCCTGACCATGATAAAGCGCTTGCGCACAGACTTCACCACTATGATTGACTCGCATCAAGCCAGCGACATGACGCGCATCACTGACTGTTAGCGGCGCATCAGTTTGTTCGGCTGGGTTGCTGCGATGCGCCGCAGTTGCTCCAGGAACTAAACTTCTTAATGCTTGATCGAAAGAGTTGATCAATCGGTCGATACCCGTATAGTGACGCATGGAATTAATCCTCCAGAGAATCATGTGCTGAATTTAACATGGGTGGTAACTTACGCAGTAACCAAACTGAAAAAATAGCACTCAAGACAGCCGTAATAATAAAAAGAATTTTAATGTCAATTTTTAAAATACTTAAAATAATAATTGAAAATACTGCTGATGACACCATAAATACAGCATTCAAAATATTGTTTGCAGCGACAACGCGCGCGCGATGCGAACGCGGTGAATAAGCTTGCATCATGGCATAGAGTGGCACAATATAAAATCCACCGCTAACCCCTAACAACGTGACGGCAAGCATGACATGATAATACACCGATCCAGAGGTAAACATCTCTTTTAAAGAAAGTAATTCCCCTGTTTTTTCTGGGACAAACGCCAGACTCGCAGCCAGATAAAAAGCAAAGACTGTTAGACCAATTGCACCAATTGGCACCATTTTGATATTCAGTTCGGATCCACCAATTTTTCGGCACAGTAATGAACCTACTCCAATCCCGACTGAGAAAAAAGTCAGAAGGAGACTCACAACATTTTCCGAGGCATGTAAATTTTGTTGAGTCAGTTGTGGAATTTGCGTCAGGTAGGTTGCGCCATAAAACCAGTACCATGAATTACCCAGTAAAATCGTAAAAATTAAAGGAATACTTTTGGCATATTTGATGGTTTGAAAACTGGTTCTAAAAAAATTCCAGTCAATTTTTAAATCAGGTTCAGCAATTTTTTGCGGCAGAATAAAGCGACTACACATATAACCAATCACTGCAATGCTGACTACGGTGATGCTAATCCAAGTCAAATTACCATGGGACGAAGAAATCACTGCTCCACCCAAAATCATACCCAGCAAGATCGCAATCGATGTTCCAGATTGAAATAAGGCATTGCCCGACATCAATTCATTGGGCTTTAAAATCTCAGGCAAAATCGCGTATTTGATCGGGCCGAAAAAAGTGGAATGTACGCCCATCAAAAATAAAGCCACCATTAACAGAAATAAATGTCCTGTTATAAAGCCAACTGAACCAATCAGCATAATGATAATTTCAAGAATCTTAATCGCACGAACCAGACTGGCACGTTCATACATATCTGCAATTTGCCCAGCAGTGGCAGAAAAAATAAAATACGGCAAAATAAATAAAAGTGCTGCAAGGTTGTTTAAGGTACTTACACTGGCAGATTGTTGGCTGATCAGTCCATATGTAATGACAAGTAGCAACGCCTGTTTATAAACATTATCATTCAACGCACCGAAAAACTGCGTTAGAAACATAGGTAAAAATCGACGCGATGTCAGAAGGTTGCTGTCATTTTTCATTTTTTAAAACTTCATTGCGATTTATTAAGAAATGTGATGAATTTGTTAAATCACCTTGAAAATCATGTATGATATTTTTGACGGTTGATACATTGAAAAATCAATTGATTTCCGTGTATTTATATACATTAAAGCGATTCCGATTAAAATAAGCCTAGAGTTTTACATGCTTGCGAATATTAAATTTAGACATACAACTCTTGCCCAATCTGTACGTTTTATTTTAAATGTGCATGATATCAATAAATTCATCTGTTCAAGCATGCTGTTGAGTTTATATTTTTCGCCTGTTGCTCATGCTGAAAGTATTTCAGATACCTCTATTTCTTCAAGTTTAAGTCAAAGTCTTCAGTCAGAAATAGCCAATACTCAACAAAAAAATAGTACTGATGCTGTAGCCATTCAACCCGATCAGACTACATCTAGCAATCCTCAGCATGTTGCTGATTTGTCTTCGGTCAATTCTTCTCAGAACCTATCTCAACAAGATAGTGAGGCTTTATTACAACAACAAGAACAAGCTGGAAATAAAATTGAGGCATTTAAACCGATAGAATTTGAAGACCTACAAGATATACCTGAGACACAAGTTGATGCCAATATGGCCAACGAAATCTTTAAGGTGGCGGAAGAAGCCAAACGAGAAGCTGCTAACGCTAGAAATGGGACATCCAAAGTTGCAGAAACGGGTGTTAGCGCCCCAACAGCGCAGGAGCTTGCCCAAATTAATCAAGCGCCTGTGAATGTTGATAGCTTAATGCAACACATTCAATCTGATCAGAAAATTACGGTTGAAGCGAATAGTTCAGGACGTTCGTTAAATGATATTGCTGAAGTGCATGCCGATAACCAAGATGAAAAAGTCGGTTTTTTTCGGCGCATTCTTTATAAAATTAGACCTTCTCGTAGTTTTAATACAGCTAAAGCTGATCCTCGGATTAGTGCAGAAGTGGTCGGAGCACCTGCTGACTTGGCAGCAAATATTAGCGCCAAATTATCTAGTTATACTCAGGAAGCCTTTGGTGACTTTAATGCAGCCTTACCTCAATTACGCAGTTTAAGTAATCAAGCTGCTCAGGCTGTGGGCTATTACAATGCCAAGTTTAATTTTGAAAAAATCAGCGATAGCAAAGTCAAAGTTACCGTGACGCCAAATAATCCAGTTAAAGTTGAAGAGCAAAATATTGAGTTTTCTGGAGCAGGCGCAAACACTCCACAATTTCAGGTCATTCGTTTAGTACCAGATCTGGATGTCGGTGATATTTTAAATCATGGTAAATATGAACAAACGAAAAGCCGTATTGTAGAATCAGCTTCAGATAATGGTTATTTTGATGCTTATTGGCGTTTACATGATGTCAAGGTGAAACAACCAGAAGACACCGCAGCGATTAATTTAAAGTACGAAACAGGTGAGCGTTATAAGCTGGGCAATGTCGAATTCAGAATGAGTGACCCATCGAAAAAATTACCATTAAAAATGAAAGTTCTGAAAAGTATGACGCCGTGGAAAGATGGTGATGATTATGCTTTTTGGCGTGTGAATACATTAGCCAATAACCTGACCAATTCGCGTTATTTTAATTATACCTTGGTCGATACCATTAAACCTGATCCAATTGAAAAGCCATTGGAATTACCACCTGACTTACAAGAATTGGTTGATCAGCAAAAAATTGAAGAACAGCAAGTGGCTTCCTTGCAAAAAGCGGATGCAAAATCTGGTCAAGAAGTCACGCAAAATGTAGCTGATGAAACTCAATTTGCGGGGACTCAGTCAACTGATCAGCAAAGTGAAAAATCACAAGTTGAACAACAAAAGATGCAGCAACGTGCTTCTGAAAATGACCAACTACAGGCTCAGGCACGCGAAGAAAAGAAAGTGCCTGTCATCGTGACCTTAAATGCCGATCGTTTAAACAGTGTGGAAACAGGTATTGGTTATGGCACAGATACTGAATTTCGTATTCGAACTCAATACCGACGCGCCATTGTAAATAGTTTGGGGCACTCTTTTGACGCTAACCTTGAACTATCGAAGATACGTCAGGCCATAGATGGGCGTTATAGTATTCCCTATAAAGATCCAATTAATGATTATATTAATCTGGTTGGTGGATATGAGCGCGAAGATCGTGATGACATCGGCCCTGATGTGAGTCTAGAGACTGAATCTGCGGTATTTGGGGCAGAACGCATCATCAAAAATCCGCTAGGAGGATGGCAACATAGTTTTGGTTTTCGCTATCGACTGGATCGCTTAACTCAGCATGGTGTTGTGGATAGTGATGATATTCCTGATGCATTTAAAGTCCCGGGTTCGGATGCAGAACAAGAAGCTTTATTGTTCGGATATGAACTTTCAAAAACAACGAGCAATAGCAGCATTAACCCAACGCGCGGGTTTAAACAAAGTTATAAAGTTGAGTTGGGGAGTGAGTCACTATTATCCGATGCCAATATGGCTATTTTAACCGCGGGTTGGCGTTTTATTTATTCCTTGGGTGAAAACGATGATCATCAATTTGTCGGACGTTCTGATTTAAGTTATATCTTTACCGATGATTTTGACAAAGTTCCTTATAATTTAAGATTTTTTGCTGGCGGTGACCAAACCATACGTGGTTTTGATTATAAAAGTCTTTCTCCAGAAGAATATGGCTATAAAGTCGGTGGGCAAGGACTGGCTGTTGGTTCACTTGAATATAACTACCAATTTAAGGATGGCTGGCGCGCAGCGTTATTTTCAGACTTTGGTAATGCTTATGATGAAAAATTTAAAAATGATACGGCTTATAGTGTAGGCGTGGGGATTCGCTGGAAATCACCTATTGGTCCAATTCGACTGGATGTTGCATCAGGTATTTCCGATGATAATCATCCAATTCGATTGCATTTCTTTATTGGTTCACAACTTTAAAATAAATTTGACTCAGGAATATTATGGCTGACGTAGAACAACCGGCTACTCCTACACCTCCTAAAAAGCGTCGCATTCTGAGAAATGCACTTTTGACGCTGCTCATTGTTATTGTATTTTTAGTGGCTGCTTTAGGTGTGATGTTTACCACAGATCGGGGCAGTAAGTTTCTGCTAGATCGGGTCATGGAGCGTCAACATATTCTGAGTTATGATTACGAAGGCGGGAATCTTTTAAAAGGTATTATTTTAAAAAATATTTGGGTGAAACTAAAAGATCTGGACGTCAAAATTGACAAAGCTGATGTGTCTTTGGGCTGGCGCGCAATTTTGAGTAAAGAGATACACCTAAGACGTGCAGATGTGCGTAATTTACAAATTATTAGCCATTCTCCACCGAGTAATGAACCTTTCAAATTTAGTGAAATTAAATTGCCATTTGTGTTACGACTGAATGAGGCTGAAATTGATCATCTAGTGATCCAAACCGTCAAATCGAAAGTCGATTTTCATGATATTTATCTTGAGGATGCAGTTTGGTCTGGGACAGAACTAAAATTCGAAAATTCCCGTATGAATATGGGCTACCTTGCGGTAGACAATGCCACAGGAAAAATGACATTTAATGGTAAATATCCTCTAAATGCGCGTGCAGATTTAATTATACCTTCGTTAAAAAGTTTAAATATTGATACGATTAAAGTCGCGGCAAACGGAAGTCTAGACACCATAAAAGCGGGCGTTGCAACCAATACCCCAGATTTGCTGACGGGTTGGGTGGTGGTTCATCCTGTGCGTGAGGGCGTGCCGATGTTTGGTCAGCTTAATTTTAAAAATTATCACTGGCCATTACTCATAGAGCAAAAATTATTTTCTAAGGATGGTACGGCCAAGTTTAAAGGAAATGTAGACAAACTGGATCTGGATCTGGCAACCGACTTAAAGGGCGAAAATATTCCAGAAGGTCAGTACACCTCGTTAATGTCTACCGATCTGGTTAATGGTCTCGATATTCATGACTTTAATGGTCAACTCATGCAGGGTTTTGTGAGCTTAGCAGGACATGTTGGCTGGCATGATCACGTCACTTGGGATGTCAAAGGACGTCTGAATCATCTTAATCCAAAAGATAAAGTGATCCCTCAAGCAATCGTCGATTTTTTACCGCCATCGTTGGATGCCAATATCGCATCAGCCGGTTCACTCGGAAAAGGGACGGCGCTGACCGCAAATCTTGATTTTGATAAATATGAATCATGGCAGGGTAAGCTTAATCAGGCTCAGACTACACCAAAAAAAGCATCGCAACAAAACGTTCAACCGATGATTCTGGATGTTTCATGGAAAAATATTGATCGTGCCATGCCTTATATTGGTTGGTTAGATAGCGATGAAGGACAGGTCAATTTGGCCTTGGTGGAAGGTAAACAAGATATCCATGTCGCGACCAATGTACGTACGCATGAACAAGCGACGTTGCCTGCGGGTCAATATGAAGCGCGCTTGAATTTAAAAGATAATATCTTGAATGTTCCTGCATTTACCTATCAGTCGCTTCAAAAAGGTAGTTTGAGTGGTCAGGCTAAAGTTGAACTGCCATCAGAAAAGCGTCAACTTAAATGGAATGCTATTTTAAATGCGAAAGACTTTAATCCACAAACGATTACTACTGCTGCGCCTGTAAATTTGCTCAATGGTGAAATCAAGGCAAATGGATATGCCAAGCCGAATCAGCAGATTATCCAATTTGATGCGATCTCATTAAAAGGTCGTATGGCAAATTCTACTCAAAATGAAATGATCGAGCTGACTGGAAAAAGTACTGCTGCAATCGTTTTTCATGATGAAAAATCGGGTGGTGGATTTAAAAGTTTTGCAGTTCACTATGATGGTGGTCTAAATGCATTTAATCAGGGCAAAGGCTTACTCAAGTTTAATATTTCAGGAACGCCAGATTTTATAAAAATTGCTGAATTACAGCACAATGGTGTTGCGGGTAAAATTTTTGCATCAGGTTCAGTCAATTTAAAAAATGCAATTGGTTGGGATATTAATGCTTCACTGGTTCGTTTTAAGCCGCAATATTTTGTTTCTAGTGTTAAAGGTGAGCTCTCTGGTAACTTAAAAACTCAAGGACTCTGGGCTGAAAACTCCAAACGAATTAATATCGAAAAACTCAACATGGCGGGCTTTTTAAATAACAAAATCGTTCGTGGTACGGGTAATCTATCGATGATAGTGAACTCTAACCAAAAAGGATTTTTACCACAGCAATTTGAGGCAAATAACTTATTCTTGGCCTATGGTAAAAATCAGGTACAGGCTTCTGGTAATGCACAAAACTTACGTTTGAAGGTCAATGCACCTGCCATGTATGAACTTTATCCTGGATTACGTGGTCGTACTTATGGATATTTGAATGTTCAGGCTCAACCAAGACTAAAAGCGACTGCAAATTTGGTGGTCGATAACTTTGGTTTTGGTGATATTAGTGTCAAAAAAATACAAATATTGGGAGAACTCCCAACTTCTGACACCACACCAACGTCATTAAAAGCGACGCTAGATGATTTGCATCGTGGTGGACGTCAGATCCAATACGCAGGTATAACCTTGTCAGGTACGCGTAAAGCACATCTGGTTCAGTTACAAGGCTGGAACTACTATTCAAAATTTTATGTGCAACTGGCAGGTGGTTTTAACCAAAATAATGACTGGCTTGGACAAATTCAACAGGGTATTTTTGACTCGCGCCGTGCTGTATTAAAACAGCAGCAAAATGCTGCGGTTATTTATAGCACAGGCAATCAGGAATTATTTGTTGGACAGCATTGCTGGGCTAGCCAAAATAGTCAGCTTTGTCTGGATCAGCCTTTAAGAGTCAGTAAAGCACGAGGAAATCTTTCAGTTGTAACCCGAGATTTGGATTTAAATGATTTCGCAGCATTTATGCCAGAAGGTTTAGCCATTACAGGTAAGCTCAATGGCTATGCTAAAGCATCTTGGGCAAATGGTGCTCAGCCCAAACTCGACGCGCAATTAATCACTCAAAATGGTGAAATTGGATTGGCTGCTACCGACCCTCAAGATCCTGCATCGACTTTAAGTTATGATCAGCTCAGTGTGATTGCCAAAAGTGTCAGTCAGGGCCTATTGTTAAGATTAGATGTCAAAACACCAGAAATTGGTACAGGCTATGCCAAAGTCATTATTAATCCTTATCAAACCCCTATGCCAATGAATGGTGAAGTGGCCTTTGATAATGTACAACTTAAAGTGCTTAAACCTTTCATTAGTGATGTCCGTTCAATGAATGGAACTTTAGCACTGGCTGGAAAGATTAATGGAACTTTGACTCAGCCCCAAATTACAGGTGATTTACGTCTAAAAAATGGTTCGATTAGTATGATGTCATTGCCTGTCAATCTTACTAATATTCAATTGTATTCGGCGATCCGTCAGGACAACGCTACAATTAATGGAGCGTTTAATAGTGGGCGTGGCGTTGGACAACTGACAGGAAATATCGACTGGAAAAATGATCCACGTGTTCAATTAAATTTGAAGGGTGATAATCTACTTGTTCGTCAAGCACCATTGATTACCGCGATTGTCAATCCAGATGTATCGATGGATGCCTATCCGCTAAGTAAACGTCTGATCGTAAATGGGAAAATAGATATTCCTCGTGCTTTAATCTCTATGCCAGAAGCAAGTGAACCTGTGGTGGCAGTTTCATCTGATGTACGGGTTGTTAGAGATGGACAGGATCAACTTGCGATTTTGAAAGCAGCTAAACCATGGGATATTCGAGCAGATGTGTCGGTCAATATTGGTAGTGAAAGAGTGATCTTTCAAGGCTTTAATAGTCGAATTCCTTTGGTGGGTCGTCTCAATTTATCGCAACGCGGACTTGAAACTGCGCTACGCGCAAGTGGTGCAATTGGTGTTAGCCAAAAAGTTAAAATTGAAGCGTATGGACAAAGCCTAGATTTAAATCGCGCGATTGCTCGTTTTAACGGACCAATTTCTAATCCGACATTAGATGTTGATGCCAACAAATCTGTTCAAGGCAGTACAGTGGGTGTTCGTGTTACAGGTACCGCCGCTGTACCTAATATCCAGATTTATAATGATGCAGGTTTATCGGAGCAGGAAGCTCTCAATGCACTGGTGACAGGTCGTATCAATGAGGGTAATAGTGGTTTAAGCAACACAGCGGGCTTTAAATCAGATGTCAACAACACGATTGCCGCAGCAGGGATCAGTATGGGTTTAGGTGGCACTCGTGCACTTACCAATCAAATCGGACGGACCTTTGGCTTAAGTGGTTTGGCATTAGACGCGCAGGGTACTGGTGATGATACACAGGTGAGTCTAACGGGTTATATTACTCCTGACTTGTTTATTCGCTACGGCGTAGGTGTGTTTACACCTGTGAATAAATTAACTTTACGTTACCAAATGAATAAACGTCTTTATCTAGAAGCCAGTCAATCTTTGGAACGTGCAATCGATTTGTTCTATAACTGGCGTTTCTAATTTTGTATAGAATAGGTATTTTATAAGCAATTGTTTTTAAATGTCTATTTTTGAATTTATTCTACATTTTAAATTAAGGTGTAGACTATGTGTAGACTGTTGAGTGATTTCAGGATTAAAATGCAAGTGTCGAATTTGTAGATTAAGTCTGAAATGAAACTCAACAAGTCTAATGTTGATGCTATTGTATTGACTGAAAAAGGGCAAGCCATCTATCGCGACTCAGACCTAATTGGTTTTGCAGTCCGCGCCACAACAAAAAGCAAATCATATATTGTTGAACGTAGACATGAAGGCAAGCTCTTTAGAGTTACGCTCGGGAAAACAAATGAAATAACACCGCTCGAAGCTAGAAAAAGGGCTCAAACTGTTTTAGCGGAAATTGCCAATGGTGTTTTTGAAAAAAAGAAAGATACCTTAAACAACGAAATGACCTTAAGTCAGGCTTTCGACATGTACCTAAAGCAAAGAAAGCTAAAGCCGCTTTCCGTGAATACTTACAATCACTGCATCAACACATTCCTTTCAGACTGGAAAGAACGACCTATATTTGAAATCAACAAAAAAGATGTATTTGACCGGTTTATTAAACTGACCGAATATAGCCCCACTCAAGCCAACCTTACTTTAAAAATGTTCGGGTCTATCTGGCGCTTCGCTCAAATCCATTGCTCAACTGATGAAAATCCAATTCTTAAACAAAACCCGGTTGATGTGATTCCTGCAAAGCGTGGATGGAATAGGGCTAAAGCAAGAACGAGGCACTTAGATGAAACAAACATTCATACCTATTATAATGCGGTCTTAAATTACTATACCGAACGATCTTTGTATGAGGATGCAAGTAAGAATGCCACAAGGGATCTGGTCTTATTCATCATGTACACAGGCTGCCGACGCAACGAAGCTCAAACATTGAAATGGGAAAATGTGGACATAGAGAAAGGGTTATTTGTTTTTAAAGATCCTAAAAATGGGGATGACCACTTACTACCGATGGGTGATCATCTTTTTGAAATCATTAAACAGCGCTATGAATTAAAAAATAATGAGTACGTTTTTCCGGGTTCGAGCATGATTTCCAAAGCTAAACATATATCTGGTGCGCATGGTTTGCTTAAAACACTTGCGGAACAGACAGGTGTTGCTATCTCACTACATGACTTACGAAGAACATTCGCCACTATTTGCAATAATCTTGATTATGGACCATACACCATTAAGCGCCTACTTAATCATAGGTCGGGCGCAAAAAATGATGTAACTGGTGGTTATGTTCAGGTATCAATTAAAAAATTACGGCTTGCAATGAATGATATCGAAGCTGTTTATCAGGGTAGGCTCAATTGCTTCGACTAAGAAGCAAGTTGAGCTGTATTCATTACTGTTTGCTTCTGCTGAAACCTGAGCACATCTGCTTTCTTATATGCAACGCTGCGACCCACTTTTGAGTAAGGAATTCCACCGCCGGTGCAGCGCAGCCTTTGAAGTGTATGTGTTGAACATGCTAAGTAAATCGCAACATCTTCTTGAGGGAAAAGTTGTTGCTCTGGTGCAGTTAGAAACCGATTCAAACGATCATCTTTATCTTGTTGAGTCATTTCCTCTAATCTAATTTTCACATCAACCTCCTTCAGCTTCTTCTACAACACTCACAGAATCCGACTTTCTTATAAATGCTGTCATCAAAAACAGAATCACAAAATAAACATCTGATATATCGTTGATATTCATTTGAAGTGAATAGCCTTCACTAGCATAGATTTCAACATAGGGCTTTTTTTCACTCATCCCCATCTCCTTGCGCTGCTTCGATCATGGCTTTGTATGCCGCCTCCATATCAGAATAATCTTCACTGACAAATTCATTTGCAGCATCAATCATGTTATCCGTAGGCTCTCTCGGCACCACAACAAACTCGCCATCACTTGCACCTAGAAGTTTCTCATGCAAGTCGCTATTAAGTTTTAATTGCTCGAGAAGTGCTGCATTTACACCAGAATAAGCTGTTTTAAGTTCCTCGTTTTCAGCTTTGAGTGAGTCGATTTCGACTTGTTTTGATTCGGCGCATCGTAGCCAAGCAGACCACATTTTTCTCACTTCAATCAAAAGATTGATTTCGCTTTTATTGGCGCTTTGCTTTAAATTGCCAAAATCAAATGTATTTAATTCTGCTGAGAAAATAATTCCATTTTCACGCACGCGATATTTTTCACAAAATTCGTTATGTTCTTTCTCTAAATCAACCATCACGCCACCTCACTTTCTTCACGAATTTCACGAGCAAAGAGCGCACAAGCATCATCTTCGCCAAACCCAATATCGATTAAGAAAAATCCATGCGGTGCGATTGGTTCCCACTTTGTAATATCAGACGCATCCATCATTATTTCCCAATCATCTTGCGAAACACTTGCTTCCATCCAGATCGTCACGGTTTCGATATTGAAATGTTGCTTAAGCTGATCCCATTCCTCTTTAGTGAAATAGTCTGATTCTCCGCTCATTGCATTTATATATGCGCAATATTCGGGATGAATCCATTGGCCCATATCATCACGCACAATTTCAGCAGGTTTTAATTGATTAATTTCCATCTCGCCACCCTATCTCTTATTACAACCAATCATTTTGTGACCCTTTTCATTGATCAAAAAATCTCGACATATTGATAAAAAGTTTCTGTTGCATTTATCATTTTTAAATGAACGCCCAACAACACCATTCGGCTTCTTGATGCTAAAATTAGAATCATTGGATATGTCGTAGTTCTTTTTTAAGCACCATTCTTTAAACTCGATCATTAAATAAGACCTGGTTCGTAATGCGTAAGGGATTAAGTAAAGTCTCATCACGCCACTCCTAAGCTTTTGATTGCTTCATCAATGTTTTTATTAAATGCTCGAACATCAGATTCCATGCCAGAAATATCCAAATCCTTTGCAAATACACGAATAACAATGATCTGAAGTTCTGCTTTCAATCGTGGGTCATAGCTCACAAAATCACACCACTCACGACGAGTGCAAGACAATTGACTGGTGATCTGTGGAATATATTCATCAGGCACTTTTCTAGTCAGAAGCGTATTAAGGTGCGTTGTTGTGTCAGGGCACTTAACTTCAATTTGCCCATCTTTACCTACAATCCCATCAGGTGACGCGCCAAACATTTCAATAAAAGAGTGATCAATTAAGCCCGTTCCTACTACAAAGTTACCTGTTTCATTTTCATAGGCTGCAATAGCGTGAGGCTCGTTATCGATTCCCCACTGCATGCTATAGCTGGTTGGGATTTCTTTTTGAACACCAGTAAGACGCTCAGCAAGAATAGTTAAACCCAATGCATTTAAAGCTTTTCCTTTCATAGGCTTCGCATTCAAATCTTTGACACGACTTGCAGTCACTTTGCCTACACGATCTGCAAACCAATCTTCATTACGCTGGAGAATGTTCATAGGTTTCTCCTTGGTTGGATAAGGCTTGGTCGGCAAACTGCGCGATTCCTTTTAAGTTGACAGAATGCTTTGCCCACAAGTGGTTTTTGTGTGAACCTTGGGGAAGGGCTTCATACGCACTCTTAAGGCGTTCTGAACCGTATTGCGATTCACGATTCAGGGTAGGCAAGTGCTCATCCTCAAACTCTTGGTATCCTTCTGGAACGTCAGATGTAACCGTCTTAACCTGTGAAGTTTGACAATCATCTATGCGTCGCGCTTCATCTTCGTCATAAATACCTGAAAAGCCAAAAGCAACACGCGCACACTGAATTAACGCTTTATGACGAAGCATGCGTTTTGGGTATTTTTTCCATGGTTCAGATGTGCCTTGGCATTCGCTCAAATACTCAGTCACAACAGTAGGGTGTGATCGATCTTTGCGGTAGATTTTGCAAGTACATGATTCATCATCTTGCTCAAACTGGATACCATCACAAACAGGATTGTCATTAATAATTCGCGCCCAACCATCAATACCAACAACAGGGGTGATGCCACCGCCTTTGGCAGGGAAAGCATAAATTTCTTTGGTAAATGGGTTGAGCTTGTACTGGTTTGCAACAATCAAAAGACTGACAAGCTGCACGTCATTCGCGCCTTTAAACACAGTGTCAATTAATGTCTTTTTTAACTGCTCTGGATCCACATCAACCATGTCAAACGCCACAGCCACTTTGTGCATTTGAGCTAGAACAATATTGTTATTTGCAGGTGCATTCATCTTCTAATCCTCAATATTTGACTGAAACATGCGGAACTTGGTTGTTTGCAATCGCAGTAATAACCGCTTTTGCCTGACCTTCATCTAGTCCGATTTCACAAAACTTATTCAAAATTTCACGATTGATTGAGCGCATGTGTTCTTTATTCGCTAAACGCGCTGCTTCCGCTTCCTGATCAGCTTTAATCTTTGCAGCTTGTTCGGCTTCAATGCGTAAGCGTTCCGCTTCAATCGCTTGCTGCTTTTGAGTCTCAGCTTGTTTTGCTTGTTCAATCGCTTGCTGTTTTAGTTTTTCTTCACGCAAGATTGCGGCTTCACGCTCTGCTTGAGCTTTCTTTTCAGCTTCGATTCGTGCATTTTCAGCAGCTTGACGAGCAATAGCCTCATCACGTTCTTTTTGCTGGCGCTCAATTTCAGCTTGACGCAAACGCTCTAATTCAGCCTGTTCGGCTTCATATTTTTCACGTGCAGTCAGGGCAGTGCGTAGCTTTTCAAGTGTTTCCAATTTTGCGATTTTGGCTTCTTGTTCGAACTCTTCGAAAGACGAATCAATTTCTGTATTTTCAAGATCAAAGATATAACCCTTAATCTCGTGAGATTCTTTATTCAAGATGTTTTCACCATGCAAGCTATGAATGGCTCTAATTACCGCTTGATGCTTTGCAACACGATCATTTTCGGCTTGCTCCCAGTCATCTAGCGGCTTTCGAATCTCATCACGCAGTGCATCACACTGGTCACGCCATGCCTTACGATCACGATCAATTGCAGCAGCCTGAGCTTTAATACCTGCAACCAAATCCTTGCCGTGATTATCTACAGCGGCTTTAGATTTACTTACCTTGTAAGCTTGTGAGGCAATAGCATCACGACCTTTTTTTGTGGTGACATCTGGTACGATTGAACGCGCTTGTTCTGCCATTCGATCAAACAAATCTTGAATGCCATTTTCTTTTTGAAATGCAACAATAATTGCGTTTTGTTCAATAACTTGTAATTCATTTACTTTTGAGTTCATCTTAATCACCCACTATATGTGAACGTCCGCGGTTCGGGTAATACACATCCCGATCTATGCGAACAATATTGATAACTTGTTGTTCAATTGGCTTTTGTGGCCCACATCTAAAATTCGGTTCTTGCTCACCAATTGGTGTGCAGTGAGCTAATGTCAAATGCCATCTGCGCCATGATTTGGATAATGCATCCCAGTAAAACAATTGATCTTTATTTACTAAAAGCTTCCAATCTGATCCGCCAAAAGTGCTGTAGTGCGTGGCTTCCGATTCTTCGCCAGCAAAACACCCAAATTGCTCAAGAAAGTCTGTGTTGAATAGCAAGCCCATACACACCTCACGACAAAACGTAATTCAATGCATCTGTGTAGTCTTTACTGCATGACCAGACACGCTGAGCACAACCACATTTGCATTGCCAGATGTATCCACCTTCACACAAAAAACGGTTTTTAGTTGTTGAGCCACAAGCTTTACAGGTGTGGTATTCGTTTAAAATTATGCGAATAACTTCCGAGTCTGGAGTACGAAGCATCATATTCATTTTGAGTGCTCCTTTAGTTTGCGAAGCTGCTCAACGACGATTTTGATGTCTTCAACAGTTCGCCAAGCACCGTATTTAACAAATTCCTTGTGTTTTTCAGTATCGTCAAATGTATTGCAGGTATATCCACTCTTGAATGCAGGATGAACGATAAAGTAAATATCACCAACCTTTGGCTGAAAAGGCGCAGGCACTTCGATTTCAAGTTTTACAGTGCGGGGTTTTAGGCGGAATTTGAATGCTGTTTTCTCATTAAGAAAATATCCTAAATTATATTGATCCCAAAAATGGCCAGTCATTGTTGTCCATCTCATCTGAATGCTTGGGTCATTTTCAGACCAATATTGCACTTCCTTGCCATCCGCCAGCGCTCTAAGCGCATCGACACCACTAATCAGCTCACTCATGATTATGCTCCGCAAACTGCGCCTGATAAGCCTTTGCCATTGCTTCTTGATAGTCCATCTCATCAGCAGCCTTATAAACAAAAACAGCAGACAAGAACGCGAAAAACAGAACGACAAAGCCGATTGAAAGCAAATTCATGAAAGATGGTGACGCAAGCTTTTCACGCTTCTCATTTTGATTCTTGATCAATTGATCGATTAATTCGTTTTGTGTCATTGATCAACCTCCTCATCTGAATGAACATGCGCTTCACAAGCAGCCAAAAGCATGACCTTGTATTGATTCCAAAATTTCAAAGCATCACTATCCATGCGACTAATTTCTTGATCTGTAAAAGCTTTCCATTGCTCTACTTTGTGGTTTTGACAGCCGATTCGCATGTAACCAAATCCATTAATGCAAACAAGCCATCGTAAGGTTGGGATAATAAGCGGAGCATTTTTCGCGTCCCCAAGATTCGCATCCCCAAGATTCGCGCCCCAAAGATTCGCGTCCCCAAGATTCGCATCCCCAAGATTCGCGCCCCGAAGATTCGCGTCCCCAAGATCCGCGCCCCAAAGATTCGCGCCCCGAAGATTCGCGTCCCCAAGATCCGCGCCCCGAAGATTCGCGCCCCGAAGATTCGCGTCCCCAAGATCCGCGCCCCAAAGATTCGCGCCCCGAAGATTCGCGTCCCCAAGATCCGCGCCCCGAAGATTCGCGCCCCGAAGATCCGCGCCCCGAAGATTCGCGCTCTCAGCAATAGCAGTCTCAACCGCATGACGTGCAATCATTCCAGATTCCATACCGTCAGGGATTTCACAAGAGAAAAGGACCTCACCAGTCCAGCGATTTTTAATTTCGTAATTCTGTGTCATAATGACCTCACTCGTTGAGTAAAGCTCCGTCCGCCTGCAAGTGTTCGGAGCTTTTTTGTTTGTTTGTGAGATAATAGTAAACACAGCGTTTACTGTAGTCAAGAAAAATATTAAACAAATGTTTATTTATTTTGTTTTCTTTTACTAAACAGAGACATAAAAAAAGACCACTTTATGTGGTCTTAGAAAACGAAATGTTTATTTCAATTACGGTAGAGGATTTTGTACATTAAAAGCATAAGCCACCACACAAAAATCCTGATCCATAACTTCTTCTGCTGTTAATACTTCTTCTGGATATTCATCTTTGTTGGCACTCACAATCCTTACACCGCCTTTTGGCATTCTATAAAGATACTTGAACTTAAAAAGTCCACCATGACTAATCGCATAGATTTTACCGTCAATGATCGATGTCCTACCCACATCAACATACACAGTCGCTCTGTCATTAATGACTGGATACATTGAATTTCCAAAAGCTGTTAGGGCATATGCATTTGACGCTTCAACCCCATACTGTCGAAGAGTGGCTTTACTGAGTCTTAGTTTGCGAGTTTCATTACCAATCATTTCAACCAAAGACCCCGAACCGCACGCAACCAATACTTCTTTATAAAATGGTATTTCAACCTCGTCATCGTCAATAGGAGTTTCAGAATCCCACTCTAATACTTTTGTTGGGTTTACTTCGTTCTTATTTAACTCACCTTTAAGAATCCAATTCGCCGATACACCAAACTGTGCAGCAGCCTTTAGAGCGCCAGCTTTAGACACGCCTCTTTTTTTCCAGTTTGTTATTGTTTGAGGCGACTCATCAATAGCTTTAGCTGTTTCCTCCTGAGTCATTTTACTGGCCTCTAAAAGACGAATAACAGAGGGGTGTGCAGCCTTTTCTTCTTTCATCACATTATCCAAATACATCAACAAATACATTATCTAAAAAAGTAAACACTTTGTGTTAAACAAATGATTTGACATTAGGAAACATCATGTTTACTATTAAATAAACAAACGTTTACTAGAGGCAACCATGTCTATCGAAGCTGATAAAGAAATTCTCTTACGGCTTGGTGGCTCTACAAGAGTGGCAGAGCTACTAGGCTTCAAAGATAAACAGCGAGTTCAAAACTGGATGACTAGAGGAATACCAGCAAAGGTGAAACTCCAATATCCACACTTATTTCTAAACCCAAATATTCAAAGCAACAAATCTTCTGCTGCCTAAGGACACTCAAATGAGTCTTGATAAAAAATCTACGCATGTGCGTTTGTCTCCTGAAAACCATGAGCGAGCAAAAGTACTCGCTGAAATCAAAGGTAAAGACCTTGCTCAATACCTTGCATATTTACTTGAGAAGGAAATAGCAGGTGAGTGGCATGTACTTAATTTACAAGCAAAATCATTTGAGCGCTTGGGATTAGGAGCTTTGATGCGGGATCTCTCTACAGAAGTAATTTTCGGTGAGGGATTGGAAGGGATTAACGGGGATTCAGACAAAGAAAAAGCCTGACGGTCTAGGTCAGGCTTTTGTATTCAAAACTTCAGGAGCATTGAATGAAATCAAATTTAGCACATGAACCACCACACCCACAAGGTGAGGTTGTTCGTTTTCCAAAAAATGAGCGAAAAGCCATGTCGGAAAAAAAGTTTAATTACGTCACTAGCATTCGCTCAATCAAGATGCACTCAACCACAAAGCATGTTGCTTTAACTTTGGCTACCTATGCTGATTTTGAAACAGGCATTTGCTACCCAACAATCCAAACATTAATGGATGACACTGGGTTATCAAACCGTGTTGTTAGCCACCATATTAAGCAACTCGAAAAACTTGGTTTTTTGTTGGTAAAAAGAGCAAAAGGAAGCAATTCAAAATACAAGTTCGTTGCAGAAAACATCACTAAAGCAGTGACGCAAAGTCACCACTTTAGAAAAACAAGTAGTGACTTTGACGACATGGAAGTAGTGACTTTAATGCAGGAAGTAGTGACTTTAAGCGCACAAAGTAGTGACGCAGAGTCACACAAACATTCATTAACTACCATTAACTACCATGAAGTATCAGATAGTGTACTCGCACACGAAAAAACCACAGGCGAAGATCAAGTCAAACCAACCGCAAAAAAACGCGAGTCTGGAAAGACAAAAACATCAATCCCTAAAAACTTCACAATCAGCGATCAAGTCCGAACTTGGGCGCTGGAAAAAAATTACAAACACCTTGAGCAGCATCTTGAGTATTTCACTGCCAAGTGTGAAGCCAATGGGTACAAGTACCTGAATTGGGATGCTGCTTTCAAAACAGCAATTCGTGATGACTGGGCAAAGCTAAACAACAATCAGCAAACTGCCTACCAACCAAAACCAAATCAACAACGTGAACAAGCATGGGCTGATTACTACGCAAAACGAAATCAGCAGCAGCCGAACAACATCATTGATGTGATCGAGGTGCAGCATGACTAATTCCTTTTTTGGCCCACAGCAAGCACAGCAACTCATTGACACCATGCGCGTCATTCACGGCAACCTGTTTACACATCAAATGGGTAACGTGTCACCTGAGCAGGTCGAAACTATCATCATTGGTGCGCTGTATGGCATCACAGAGCAACAATTCAACTTTGGGCTGTCACAACTAAGCTCCAGTCGTTATTGCCCAACTATCGCTGAATTCAGAGCAATGTGCTTAACAGGCTCTTGGTGGTCAGTGGATGAAGCATGGGCGAGAGCATGTGAATACACGAAAGATCGCAACCAGAAAATTACGACTTTGACTAAATATGCGTTAGATCAAGTCGAATACATGATCACGCTTGGTCAAATGAATGAGGCGCGCAACCAGTTCAAAGGTATTTACGCTGCAAATCTTTTGAAAGCTCAAGCTTCAGGTAAGCAACAAGAATGGCATCAAGCACCAAAGCAGATCGGCTACAAAGCTGAAGAAAAAACTGTGTCTCAAAAGATAGGTCTTTCCGAAGATCAAGAGCGCATCCGCATTATGACAATGGAACTCATGAAGCAAAAAATGAGTTTTAAAGAAGCAATTAACCAAGCGCAAAAAGCAGTGAGAGGGGAGATTAAAGAGATCAACAAAATGACTGGTGATCTAAAAAAGATTGAACTCAAACCCGACTCTGAATACTGGCCTGATCCATTCGATAACAGGGAAGAATATATCGAAATGCACAAGGCAGATAACAAGAAAGTGCCGTTAGCAGTTGGGGGTGGGGTGTGAAAATCCTAATCGCATGTGAATACTCCGGTCGAGTGCGTGAAGCGTTTACTAAGCTGGGCCATGATGCTATGTCGTGCGACATCCTTCCCACTGAGCAGCCCGGCAAACACTATCAAGGCGATGTACGAGATGTGCTTTATCACGATTGGGATCTTATTGTCGCTCATCCGCCATGCACATTTTTATCTGTTGCTGGGAATCGTTGGTTTAATACAGATCGTTATGGGGAAAAAGCAAGAACTAGAAAGAAAGCCCAAGAACAAGCTATAGCATTTTTTAGACTTTTCACAGATTTGGATTGTGAGAAAGTGGCGATTGAAAACCCGATTGGCTGCATGAGTAAGGTTTATAGAAAACCTTCACAAATTATACATCCATACATGTTCGGAGAACATGAACGCAAAGCTACGTGCTTATGGCTAAAAGGCTTACCTGCATTAAAGGCAACCAAAGTAGTTGAGCCGAATATTGTGAAGTACAAAAACGGTAAAGGCACGGATAGCCCATGGCATTTAGATACCTTAAAACTACCAGCGGAAGCTCGCAGAAAAGCAAGGAGTTTGACATTCCAGGGTATTGCAGACGCCATGGCTATGCAGTGGGGTGGTATCGAATCTCAACAAGATTTATTCGGAGGTGCGGCATGAAAAACAACAATCCAAGACCAGTTGCTCAAAGATGTGAGGTATTTCAGAACGTGTTTGACATTCTCTTATTCGCAAGTCATGCGACAAAACCATTCACAAGCCGAGATATTCAAGAATGTGTGATGGAAGCACCAATTAACACGATTCAAAACTATTTGGCTGATTTAAAGGAGCGCGGATATATCAAGAAAGACTCTAATTGCACTTATGTAGCAACGCAGTTCACTAAAGACTTATTGAATGTTGAAGGGAAGATTAAGCCATGACAGCAACAACAGTAGAAGAATGGCTGGCTCAAGGCAATCAAATCACAGTGCTTCAAGGATTCACTGGTATTGCACCAAAGCAAAAATTTAACAATCGTGAAGTGAAGTTGCGTGGTCGAGCAAAACCTCAAGCACAGATGCCAAGACTTAGCGATGAGCAGGCGAAAGAGTTGGGTGATTGGTTAGATGCGAAATTGGGTCGAACTTTGGCTTTGGCGAATTATATGAATTGTTCAAGCACAAAGATCGGGATGATTAAAAACCGTAAAACACCGTGCTCAAAAACCCAATTCGAAATGATGAGAAAGGGTATGAGAGCGATTGAGGGGGTTAAGCATGAAAGCACATAAATTTGTAGCAGTACATGGTATTGAGAAAGCTAAAGCGGTTTTGGAGGGTGCGCCTGATTGGGCTGTTTTTTGGATAAGTCGAGATCAGAATCACGGGCACATTATTAGCTTTCCAAATATGACTGGCCACTATTCGGTTGATCTTCAAGAACTCAAACAGGTGGTTGAATCGGTTGAGATTGTTCAGCGATCAGGTGGGTTTGAATCAGTCAAGGCGGCTATTACTAACTATCGTGCCTCAGGCGATATGGTTACATTTTCGAGTCTTGAAAAAAGATTAGCAGACTACGAACTCGTTGAGTCTTACAAGCAAGTGAAGGTCGAAGTCTTAGACATGGTCGATGTTAGCCCGCTCTGCAAAGTGGAGGGTGTGTGATGGAAAAGTTCGAAGAAGCTTGGAAAGAAAACAGACATGTTTGGGAATCTACAAAGAATCTAGCTAAGGCTATGTATTTGGCTGGTGAGGAAGCACAGCAAGCGAAATTGGAGGAGCTGCAAAAGCGGGTGGATGCCTTAACGCTTGCGTTAGACCAGATCGCTTACCCGATTCCACATATGCAAAAAGAAGCGGAACTCAATGGATGTGAGTTGAATGGATATTGGGCAGTAAAGATGTCAGAAGACCATACATATTCTAAAGACATTGCACGCAGAGCATTAGAGAAAGAGCAAGCGCTCAAGGGGGAAGGACAGTGAATAACGAAGAATTGGCCAAAATCGGAATGATGTTTATTCATTGGATTCAAATCCATAGAGAATCTATCAATCGCTTTGAAGAGTTTCGGGATTGTTTTGTGCATGCCCCTGACGAGCCAGTGCATACAAAAAAGGACTACGACAAAGCATGGGAAATTCAGAAGGAAGCTTCTGCATTGGGTAGTGAAGCGAAAAGACGCTATGAAACCTTGCTTGAAGAAGTTGACCTATATCTAGCGCGTGAAAGAACTGATGTTCTTGAGGCAGGTGACCAATGACCACATTCAAAGAGGCTCAAAGGGTCCAGTCACTGAAGGCAGCTCGTTCTAAGCGATTCAATAGAGTGCCAACAGAAGATCAAGAACAGATGGCGCTCATGAGTTGGGCGCATCGTGTGAAGTATGGTTCAGGACGTTTGAGTGATTACTTATTCCATATTCCTAATGGTGGCTCAAGAAACATAATTGAAGCTGCAAAGTTCAAGAAGTTAGGCGTGAAGGCTGGTGTTCCAGACCTTCAGCTTATCGTTCCAAATGGTGAAGTACACGGGCTTTGGATTGAGTTGAAGTCAAAGAAAGGGAAATTACAACCAAGTCAAAGGCTCATGATTCAACGCTTAGAAGAACAAGGTTACATGTGCAAAGTCTGCTTCGGTGCGGATGAAGCCATAGATGAAATTAAAAAGTATTTGATGCTGGAGGCTGCGTGATGCGTAAAAAAGATTCTGATGGAATATGGGTGGTGATCATAGTTTTGATGATGATCATAGGTTTGGGTGGGTCAATTGTGAACACATTGCTGGTATGCAAAAAGCAGGATGTTTTTTGGGTAAAGGGCACCCAATACAGTTGCGCGATATTTAAATAAGGGGAATGGCATGAATGCAGTAGTTGAAAAATTATCAAATCTTGAATGGGTTGGTCAGCAAATGAGAGCTAAAACAGCAAGCTATGAAGCATCTACTGCATCGACAGGAGAAAAGGCAGCAAACTGGGAAGATCGTTGCGGTGCTATTGCTTCAATTGAAGACGTGGCAACAAAGGCATATTGTGAATTACTGGTATGGGGTGATTATCGGGACAACACCATGGCATATCATATTTTACATCATCATCTAGCGGCGATTTTATATGAAACTTTAGCAAAGGATGTGCAGCGCGTAAGGTTTGACTTAAAGTCATTTGCTTTCAAGGTAGCAAAGATGGCTTTGTTCTTTAATTTGCGCGGAAACAATGTCTTGAAAGCCGAAGACAAGTTGATTTTTTTTGGTATTAAGGAAATGAAGGTTCAAACTTATTTGAAAGGTTATGCGTACCTTGAAAAGATGGTGGATATCGCCCTTGAAGATATGCGTGATGAAATTGATTATTACACTGATATCTATAGAAAAAATTTGAACAAAGCTTATTTGACAAAATAACGGTATATAAGGTAGTATTTTCCTATACTGGTCGTATTACACAGTAAAGTGACCAATTATAAAAAGCTCATAATCCGATGGGCTTTTTTTTATTGCCTCAACCCTTGGCATTGGTTTATCACCAGCACATCATGAGGGCATAAAGGGTTTAGACATGGCTTGATGATGCCACCTAACACATTCGCTTGTATGTGGTTGATCACAAGCAAAAACCGAGAGCTACTTATCAGGCTTTCAAACCAAAATTGATAAGCGCTTTATTTGGTCATTAAAGTGAGTAGAAGGGTGCGGGTTTTGAACAAGACACTACCCTTGGATTGACCACCTAAAGAGGTGAGTATTTACTTGCGGATTGGCGACCCCTTAACACATCAGTCAGCCTTAAACTACGTTACTGCTCAGCCCAGTTGTTCATTTGAATAGCTGGGCTGTTTTAATTCAGTTTCCTCTTTATGCCCTGCTTCGGTGGGGCTTTTTTATGCGCCATTCGTCTAATTGGATAAGACATCATAATTCTAGTGTGATTGATGTAGGTTCGAGTCCTGCATGGCGTGCCATTTAATTTAGAGAAGTGAATAGCGTCTTAGCGCTCTCGGCAAATCTAAGTGATACGAGCAAGGTTCACTTCATCTAAGCTAAAGACGGGTGTTTGTATGGACACAAAAGAAATAAGAAAAAATATCGAAATGTATTCTGCTGAATTGAACAAGTATCAAAGCTTATCTCGCCAATTACTCTCACGTGAAGAAATGATCTTAGTGGACCGGAAGATTGTGCAGTTCAGGGAAAGGATTAAGAACTTACGGGTAGTGCTTGATGCGCGACAATAAGCGATTGGCAACTATTCGGAAATTCCGAAGGGTTGGGATTTATGGCAGACAAAGTACAAGCGAAAAAAGACTTAGAGTTTTGCAGTGCTGAGCTGTCTAAGTATCAGAATCTCAGCAGATCAGGATTAACACTG
Source organism: Acinetobacter sp. 479375 (assembly GCF_000581715.1). NCBI lineage: Bacteria > Pseudomonadati > Pseudomonadota > Gammaproteobacteria > Moraxellales > Moraxellaceae > Acinetobacter > Acinetobacter sp. 479375. Next base: position 45,075 of record NZ_JEZN01000003.1, read on the forward strand.
AATGAGATGCGCACCATTGACGGCATTATGATCAAGCTAAAAGAGCGTATTAATAATTTACGCACAGCTCTTTATGCGTAGTCCTAAGCGACTGGCTGAGATTCGCAAGCTTCCGTGTGTAAGGTGTGGTAATCCTCCACCAAGTGAAGCATGTCATGCGAATTGGGCTGAGTATGGGAAATCCTTAGGTAAAAAGGCATCGGATGAATTTACGATTAGCCTTTGTAGGGCTTGCCACCATGCGCTAGATACTTATAAAAATTTAAGTCGTAGAGAAGCGAAAGAGCTTTTTGAGAAATTACTAGATATAACCAATCGAATGTTAAGCATATCAAACGATGATTTATTTTGATTTGGATTTAAATAGTGGTGGTGGAAAATACATTGAAAATAGTCGAAATAACAAGAAGATATAGTGTGAATATGCTATAATTTATACAGTAAAATGTATCTTAAGTAGTTAATTATGAAAGATAAAAACAAAGGGTGGCATGAGCTAAGATTTGAGTTTGACCCTACAAAATATACGACGGATTGTCGGCATTGTGGGCGTACTATGTTTTTACCAAAAAGTAAGTTAAATCGCTATAAAACTTGTGGTGGTGAATGTGCAGAATTGTACAGAAAGAACATTGTTGAAAAAGGCGAAAAAGAAAGGCAAAGAGAGTGTTTAGTTTGCAAAAAGAAATTCACCCCAAGACAATATCAACTAAAAATGGGCGGAGGAAAGTTTTTCTCTCACAAGTGTAACCTCGAGGATGTTTGCGCTAGGAATGGCGAATCTATGCAGATTAAAGCTACTGCTAGAATGGCTGAAATGAGGAGTAAGGGTGAGATTAATTACAGGTACGGTGAGAAACATCACTCTTGGACTGGTGGGAAGCAAGCGTACCGCGAAAGAACAAAAGAGAAATTTAAGATTGATGGTGCGAGAAAGCTGCGAGAATACAGGGAAAAAAATCCTGAGAGAGTTAAAGAGTGGAGCAGTAGAAGGAAGCGTGGAAAGATAATGCCAAGATTGCCACGCGGCACAATTACTAACCTAAAAACACTGCAAAAAGCTAAGTGCGCAATCTGCAAGGTTTCAATTGCTAATGGATACCATATTGATCATATTTTACCGATAAAACTTGGCGGCAAGCATGAGCCACACAACCTGCAATTGCTTTGCAAGAATTGCAATTTAACAAAGAGCGCAAAGCATCCTGTGGATTTTATGCAAGAAAAGGGATTTTTAATTTAAAAGCACCGGGCAGAAAGTGAAGCCATGTTTGAGAAGTGGCTAGTGAGAGTTGAGCGGATGTTGAATCTAAATATTAAAAATTATGAGGTTTTCTAATGGTTGAATTACAAGGCGAGAATGCTCTCGAGTTTCTAAAAAAATATGTGAATGGACACCGTATTGTGTCAACTGGTGACTTGACTGAATTTCAGATTTCCGAAGCGCAAGTTGAAAATCGAATGTTCGTAGATGAGGTTTCTCACCTTGGATGGGTTGCCTTGCCTTGGGAATTAACCACATCGAAAGATCGCGAGCGCGAGCAGAAGTACCTCAACAAAGCATAACCAATTGATTTAATTGCCGCACGAAGTTCTGGGAGTAGGAAATGCAAAAAGCCGTGTTTCCTATCCAGAGTCATGCTGACATCACTAAAGCCATTAACTTCATGCATACCAATTACACTCAGGCGATTAATGAGGGTAAGCCGCTTGTGGTTGAGATAAAACCCGAAGCAAAAGACAGATCAAAAGCTCAAAACCGTTTGTATTGGAAATGGCTTCATGAGATTCATAGAAAGACAGGCAATGATGAAGATCAATTGCACTTTGAGTTCAAGAAGAAGTTTCTAATCGGCATATTGAAGCGTGATGATGATGAATATGCAGCAATGTGTTTAGCCATCAAAACTCTCAAACAAAGCGAATCTGAGCAATATGAAGCGATAGCAAACGGTGTTATTCGAGAGACTTCTACAACACGAATGAATACAGCTCAATTCACTGAGTATCTAAATTTAATTGAATCATTTGCGCTTAAAACGTTTGGCTTGGTTTTGCCTGTGCCTGATGATTTGAAATATGCGTTGGAGTAAGCCATGGTCTGTAAATCATGTGAAGAACGTCGTGAATGGATGAGAGTTCAATATGAGCGAGCAAAAGAAAGAACAGCCAAAGCAATCAACCGCATTAGAGGAATTGCTGACAAAGATAGTGGAACAGAACACAACACTGATTCAGCAGATAGCGAACAAGGATCAGATAATCCTAGCAGCACTGGAACAGAATAATGAGTTGCTGATGCAGGTTACGGAACAGGAAGAAGATAGACCAAGGTCGAGAACGTTGGATTAGATAATGAAACTACAAACACTCAAGCCGAGACTACAGGCACAGAGAACGCCAAGGCAGAATAGTTGGGGTTCAGGTCGTGGTGGTCGTCCTTGGCGCAGACTCAAGGCAAAGATTCACCTAAGAGATAAGTACACATGCCAGTGCTGTGGTGTAGTTACAATGGAGCTTGAGTTAGATCACATCGTTAATATTGCACAAGGTGGCAATGATGATGAATCAAACCTACAGAGTTTGTGTGTGCCTTGTCATAAGACGAAGACCTTGAAGGAAAGCAGACAATGAACGATGAAGAACTATTAGCGCAGCTTGAATCGGCAGCTAACTTTATGCGTGGCATGCAGTTCGATACTCGCTTGCCAAGTGATGCAAGAGAAGCACTGCGTGATAGAGCGATTGATCTGGATGATTTTGTGGAAAATTATTCCAATAAAAATATGCATCAAAATGGTGCGTAAAATATCAGCAGGCAGGGGGGAGTTAAAATTTTCAAGCTCAAAGCTCACGGACACCACCGCCCACCTCACTTACAAGAAAAAATCAGTTTTCAAAAATATGTTAAAGGAGGGTACATGGCTTTAACAGAAAAAAAGAAGGCATTTGCCCTCGCAAAACGAAACGGCAAAGATAATAAAGAAGCTGCCATTTTGGCTGGATGCCCTGAAAAGACTGCATCTGCGGCAGGTGCGCGTTTAGCAAAAGACCCTGATGTTATTGCCTATCTTGAACGACTTGAAAAAGCCACACCCGAGCAAGTTGTTAAACACGACATTAAACCTTTAACAACTTTCACATCTATCCAGACTGCTAATAAATTGGACGATCCGCTTGAGTTCTTGAAGTCAGTCTACACAGACCAAGTGGAAGACATGGCGCTGCGAGTTCGAGCTGCCCAAGCCGCCCTTCCATACGTTCACGGCAAAGTAGCCGAAAAGGGCAAGAAAGAGACCAAAGAGGATGCGGCTAAGGCTGCAACTAAGTCAGGCAAGTTTGGCACTTTGAATAACCAATTGCCTAGTTGATAAAAACCAATTTTTATAACCGAGCCTGATGGCTCTTTTTTATGTGAGAGAAAAATGAGTTGGATTAAAGATAAAGCCCAGTTGCCAGAACGCAATTCTATGGTAGCCGTAGCAATTCAAATTGATGAAGAATCAGTGGATTATCATGTTGCATACTTTGATGTGTGTAATGAAGGAAAAGATGAGTTTGTTTTGGCTCAGGTCGGTGAAATTTACACGCCTGAGCAGATTGCTGCTTGGCAACCATTAACAAAAATCTAAAGACTGCCGCCTTCGGGCGGTTTCTTATTTGATAGCCAATTGTAATGTCTACAGTGTTGCGCAGCATGGGGATGGACACACCCTCAGTTGGCTATCAAATAGGTTATATATCAAGGTAAATTTATGACCGCAATGCTTCCAGAATGGACAACCGCTTGCCCAGACTGGGAGGGGCGTATTGTCAATAAACAGTCGCTCATGCCTTGTGAGCCATTATTTCCACAAGTGGCTGATGTAGCAGAGCGCATATTTAAAGAGCTGATTTTAGTCGATGTTATGGGTAGTCCAAAGATGGGCGATGTCACATTGGAATGGGTAATTGAGTTTGTTCGTGCAATCTTTGGTGCGTATGATCCAAGCACAAAGCGTAGATTAATACGTGAGTTCTTTCTTCTGATTTCCAAGAAGAATACTAAGTCCACAATTGCAGCTGGTGTAATGCTTGTTGCTTTGCTGTTGAATGACCGTCTTTCTGCCGAGTTGATTATCTTAGCGCCAACAAAGGAAGTTGCAGACAATAGTTTTAACCCGATTCGTGACTTTATCCGCGCTGATGAAGAACTTAGTGCAATGATCAATGTGTCTGAGCACACAAAGACTGTTACTCATTTGGGTACTGGGGCAACTCTTAAAGTTATCGCAGCGGAATCAAATGCGGCAGCAGGTAAAAAGGCTTCAATCATTTTGATCGATGAGGTTTGGCTTTTTGGTAAACGTGCCAACGCTGAATCAATGTTCCGTGAGGCAAAAGGTGGTTTAGCGTCTCGCCCAGAAGGTTGCGTGATCTATCTGTCTACAATGTCGGATGAAGTGCCGTGTGGAGTATTTAAGCAGCTTTTAGACTATGCCCGTGATGTACGGGATGGGATCAAAGAGGATAAAGGCTTCTTGCCTCTCATTTATGAGTTTCCAAAACATTTGGTCGAAGCAGGCGAACACTTAAAACCTGAGAACTTCTACATCACTAATCCAAACTTAGGCGCATCGGTAGACCTTGAATATCTGATTTCAGAGTTTAAAAAGGTCAAAGATGCAGGTGAAGAATCGCTTAGAGACTTCTTGGCAAAGCACTTAAACATTGAAATTGGCATGAATCTACGTGCTAATCGGTGGGCAGGTGCTGAGTTCTGGAATCAACAGGCTAAAAATATCACCCTAGATGAGATCATCGAGCAGTCTGATGTATTGGAATTAGCTGGCGATGGTGGTGGATTAGATGATTTATTGGGGTTTGCTCTCATGGGGAGACATAAAACCACAAGAGAGTGGATGTTGTGGGTCCATGCATGGTGTCACCAGATCGTCCTAGAGAGGAGAAAGTCTGAAGCTCCTAAGCTGCTTGATTTTGTAAGGGAAGGAAGCCTCACGATTTATGAGAAAGTAGGTGATGATATTGCCGATATTTCATTAATTGCGAAAAAGGTATTTGATAGCGGAAAGCTAGACAAAGTTGGCCTTGATCCACTAATGATAGGTGGGTTATTGGATGGTCTACTTGATGCGGGAATACCGCAAGAACAAATCATTGGTATTCCTCAAGGATACAAGTTAGCTGGCTATCTTCAAACTTTAGAAAGAAAGCTTGCTGGTCGTGAGTTATGGCACCAAGGTCTCGGATTGATGACTTGGGTGGTTGGAAATGCTCGTATTGTCATGAAGGGTAATGGCATTATGGTCAGTAAGCAGGAGAGTGGTGTAGCTAAAATCGATCCATTAATTGCTGCTCTAAATGCTACAGCACTAATGAGTATGAACCCCGAACCTGCACAAAAAGAATATAGTGTTTTTTTCGTGTAGGTTGTTGTTTGTGGTATAATTATTATACAAACAAAGCCCAAAAAGACGGCAATCTTAATGGGCTTTTAATCATTAATCGTTAAGCTGGAACGACTATGACTGGTAGCAATTCTAATGGTGCATTAAAGAATACGCAATTTAAAATGACAACTCGGCAATTCATAGAAAAGGCCAAGCAAATTCATTTTGATAAATATGACTATTCTGAGGTTGTTTATTGTGGCTCACATGGGAAGGTTAAGATTATTTGCCATACTCACGGACCTTTCTTTCAGGAAAGTAGGCAACACTTAAAGGGGCAAGGGTGTTTGGCATGTGCTGGTAAGATGCCATTAACTACAAACGAATTTATAAGCAGAGTGTCATCTATTCACAATAATTTTTATGATTACTCTCTTGTTGAATACCGAGGTAGAGCACACAAAGTAAAAATTATCTGCCCAAAGCATGGTTTATTTGAACAAGAAGCTAAGGAACACTACAGATATGGTTGTTACCATTGTGGCAATGACAAGATTAAAGAAAAGTTAAGTAGCAATACATCAGAATTTATAGAGAAAGCCAAAGCGTTACATGGTGATAAGTACAACTATGACTTGACTAATTATCGTGGAAATAAAATTAAAGTTAAGATCATTTGTCAATTTCATAAGTCATTTATGCAGACCCCTAATGACCATTTGATGGGAGTTGGATGTCCACAATGCAAAAATGAAATATCTCTTTGGAAAAGATCAGATTATGTAAAGCTGTGTGATGAAAGACATGATGGGAAAAGCAACCTGTATCTTATTAAGTGCTACTCAAGCAACGAAGTTTTTTTCAAAATTGGAATTACAGTAAAGAAAATTAAAAACCGATTTAGTTATGATATGCCTTACTCATATGAAGTTATCAAATTTATCAGTGAGAGTGCTTCATTTGTTTGGGATCTTGAAAAGAAGTTACATCGCTTGTTAGTTGATTATAAATACACTCCAAATATTCAATTTGGAGGGGCAAATGAGTGTTTTTCAGAGATTCCTAAAGATACTTTAAAGTTGCTTGATAGTCTGGATAGTTCAAAACAATTACAGCTTATCGCTTAAGAGATTAAGCTATAAACCAAATAGACCGCCGAAAGGTGGTTTTCTTTTAATAACCGCCTTATTTGGCGGTTTTTGCATTTTGGAGGGGCTATGACTGCTCTGCACAAATCATTCGGCTCATTCGAAATCAAAGCCGTAGACGATGAAAAACGAACATTTAAAGGGGTGGCAAGCACACCCAATCAGGATCGAGCAAAAGACATCATGGTTCCCACAGGCGCTAAGTTCACTTTGCCAATGCCATTACTTTTTCACCACGACCATAAATCACCAATTGGTCATGTCACGGATGTGAAAGTGACCAGTAAAGGGATTGAGGTTGAAATTCATCTTCCAAAGATAGAAGAAGAAGGCGCATTGAAAGCCCGAATTGAAGAGGCTTATCAGTCCTTGAAACACAACCTCATCAAGGGTCTATCCGTTGGGTTTCTCCCAAATTGGGATGACGCGGAAATGATCAAAGGTGGTGGCATAAAATTTAATGATTGGGAGTTTTATGAACTTTCCTTAGTCACCATTCCATGCAATCGCGAAAGCGAAACAGATTTTAAAAAAGCATTTGAGGAACACAAAGCCGCGTTGGGCAAACAACCTCAGAACGTTCCAGATGGCGATTCATCTGAACAAAAACACGTAATCGTAAAACTAAATAGCCCAACACAGGGTGGAGTAAAACTATGAAAGAATACTTAGCAAAGCTGCTCAAAGCATTGGCAGATAAAAACGCAGCAATGCAAACTGCACTGTCTAAATCAGCAGCAGCAGGCACAACACCTGATGAAGCAACTGAAGCAGAAATTCAGGTTCTTGAAAAAGATATTGAGGCAATTAAGAAAAATATTGCACGTACCGAAGCTCAAATTGCAGAGATTGAAAAAGCGGCAAAAACCGCAACGCCTGTTGCAGGTAATGATCCTGAGGAAGCAAAAAAATCTGCAAAAGGCGATCCTGAGCCAAAAGCTGATCCAAAGGTTGAAGTTAAATCCAATCTTCCTAAAGGGATGCCTTTCGCACAATTTGCTCGTGCAAAAATGCTTGCATGTCATGAGCAAAAACAAGGTCGATTAATGACTGTCGTTGATGCGGCAAAAGCATTAGGTTATGACGAAGCAGTGGTTCAATATGTTGAAAAAGCCACCTTGGGTACCACTACTGATGCTGGTTTCGCTGCGCCACTTGTGCAGCAAGACACATATAAAGGCGATTTCTTAGAATTGCTTCGTAATGCAACCATCTTTGATAAGTTGAAAGGTTATCGTGCTGTTCCGTTTAATGTAAAAATTAACGGGCAATTAAGCGGTGGTACTGCTTCTTGGGTGGGTGAAGGTGCTAAAAAGCCTTTAACTAACCCGACATTCAACAGTATCGAAATCAAAGAGCATAAATTGGCTGCGATTACAGTTTATACGCAAGAATTGTTGCGTCGTGCCGATCCAGCAATTGATCAACTTGTGCTTAATGATTTGATTGAAGCAACCAAAGTGCTGATTGATACCACGTTTCTTGGTACTCAAGCGCAAACCGATGTGACTCCATCGGGTATTCTGAATGGTGTAACAGCAATTGAACCTTCTGGCACTACGGCAGCAGCAATTGAAGCCGATTTGTTAAAACTTATCACGACATTTGTTGCCGCAAACCTTACCACTGACAATGCGTATTTCTTAATGAGTGAAACGCGTGCAATGCAATACGCTTTGCTTCGTGATGCTCTTGGAAATACATATTTCAACGGCATGAGCTTTGCGGGTGCAGCGCGTTCGCTTCTGGGTATTCCAGTTATCACGTCACAATCCATTGGCGACAAGATCATTCTTGTAAAAATGAGCGAATTGCTTGTTGCTCAGGACGGTGGTGTTGATGTGGCGTACAGCGATCAAGCAACGCTTGTTGATGGATCTACAACCCATAACCTATGGCAAGAAAACAAATTTGCCATTCGTGTAGAGAAGTTCATCACTTGGGCGAAACGTCGCGCCATTGCAGCGGCATACATTGATTACACGCCTTAATCGGTATATCGATCCAAAACAGCTCCTTAATTGGGGCTGTTTTCATATCTGAACAATGAAAACTCACTGTTGAGCTATGGGAACAGCTATGAAAATTGAATATTTACAGGTTATGCACGATGCCGAAGTAGGCGAAGTGAAAGAAGTTGAAGATTTTGCGGCAAATATCCTTATTAAAACAGGTGTTGCAAAGCCTTATGAAGAGCCTAAAAAGGCTGCAAATCGCACCAAAAAAGACGTAAAAACTGAAGAATAAGGCGGTAAAAATGGGCATTTATGACTGGTTGAGAGGTAAAAAGAGCTATCAAAGTGTCCATAATTCGGGGCAAAGTTGGAATAGCATATTTGTGGCAGAGCCATACTCTGGTGCATGGCAAGAAAACAAGGAAATTACCCGCGAAGATATGACTGCATTTTATGCGGTATTTGCTTGTGTAAGCCTTATCTCTAAAGACATTGGCAAGATGCCTGTTCTGTTAAAAAAGAAGCAGCAAGGTGTCTTAGTTGATGCTTTAACCCCAAAAGAATTACAGCGCGTACTTCAAAAACCGAATAATTACCAAAACTGGCAACAATTTAATGAACAATGGACGCAAAGCCTGTTGCTTCGTGGTAATACCTACGTCTTTAAAATGCGTGATGTATTTGGTGAGCTGTACCGATTGGTTGTTTTAAACCCTGATCTTGTGACTGTTCTTGTTGATGATCAGGGAAATGTGTTTTATCAGCTTACCAATGACCGATTAGCACAGACAGAAAATGTAATTATTCCCGCTTCTGAAATCATCCATGACCGCATTAATGCGCTCTATCATCCGCTTGTGGGATTAACACCAATCATGGCGTGTAGTCTGGCATCTGAGCAGGGTATTTCGATTCTCAGAAACTCTAAAAACTTTTTTGCCAATGGATCTAAACCAGGTGGTGTTATTGAGGTGCCTGGACCATTAGATGCAACAAAAGCCCAAGAGGTGAAAACCAAATGGGATGCAAATTATAGTGGTGCCAATGTGGGTAAAACTGGTCTTTTGTCCGATGGAGCAAAATACGTAAACATTTCAATGTCAGCGATAGACAGTCAATTAATTGAACAACTTGGGATGTCTGCTCGTATTGTTTGTACGGCATTTAATGTGCCACCTTTCAAAATTGGCGTGACTGATGTTCAAGGTGCAACTAAAGTTTCTGATCTGAACGAAATCTACTATTCAGATTGCCTTCAATCCTATATCGAAGCACGTGAAAACCTTTTGGATGAGGGATTGGATTTACCGTCTTATGGTGTTGCGGCTTTCCTTGATCTTGATGTTCTAATTCGTATGGATTCATCTAGTAAAATTGCATACTTCAAGGATGGCATCAGTGCAGGCATCTTTGCCCCCAATGAGGCGCGCCAGAAGTTGGGTTATTTACCTGTTAAAGGTGGTGAATCTCCTTATTTACAACAGCAAAACTACAATTTGGAAGCGCTTGCCAAGCGTGATGCTAAAGATGATCCATTCACCAAGAATGATTCAAGCTCAAACCAGTCCGATAATTCTCTTAAATCGCTCTATAAGGGCGTATTCAAAGACGATGTGCAGTACCAAAAAGGTCAGTTCATTACAAAGAATGGCGCACTCTGGCATGTCGAAAACAATCATTTAGGTGAATTTGACCACAAAAACTTTAAATTGTGCGCGAAGGAGTGGACAGAATGAGCTTAGTCACACTCGAAGAAGTCAAACAGCATCTTCGCTACGATGATGACTCCAACGATACGAACCTAGAAATCTACATAAAGGCCGCTGAATCAGCGGTTTTTCGTTATACGGATGAAGTTCATCATGCAGAACCGCCTGAAGAATTTAAATTGGCTGTTCTGGTCTGCGTTGGTTTCTATGACAAGTACCGCAATGCCGAGTCTGACGCGCCAGTTAATGGAAATTACATGCCTCAACCTGTTCAAGCATTGCTATTTCCTTATCGCACGCCTACGGCAATATAGGAGAGAGATATGGGACAAAGCGCAGGTGAATTAAGACACAGAGTTGTTATCCAAAAGTATCAACAAGGTGGTCGAGATGAAGATGGTTTTGAAATCGAAGGTGGCTTGGTTGAATACGCCAAGGTATGGGCCAAAGTAACACCACTTTCAGCCAAAGACCTGATTTCAGCACAAGCAGATCAATCAGAAGTCACAGCACGAATGAAAATTCGTTATCGCACTGACATTGATACCGAAATGCAAGTGGTCTGGAAAGGGCGAGTATTTTCGATCAAGAGTCAGGCGCTTGATGACAACGAAGACTCATATACATATTGCACGTTCTTGTTGGGGCAGGGTGTAGAAAAACCCAAGTGAGGTATTTATGGCGGGGGGGGAGATTAAGCTTGAAGGGTTAGAAGAAGTTTTAAAAAAACTAAATAGATTATCCAACCAAAGGCTTGTTAAAAATGCTGCTAACCGTGCTGCACGAAAAGCCATGAATATTGTTAAAGATGCAGCAAAACAAAATGCAAAAAGAATTGACGACCCAGTAACTCGTGAAGCGATTTATGAGAATGTCACTGTCAGTCAGGGTAAAACCCGCAACAGTTCATACGTGAGAATGCGTGTTGGTATCATGGGTGGTGCTGGATCAAATAGTAAAAGCAAAAAAATTGTTTTCAAGGAGAGAAAGAAAAAAGGCGAAGCAAAGCAGGTACCTGATGAGAATACAATCGCATTACCTGGTGGTAATACTAAATATTGGCGATTCATTGAATTTGGAACATCTCAAATGCCAGCAACTCCATTCATGCGACCTGCATTAGCAAACAATATTGAGCAAGTAACTAACAGGTTCGCGGAGTCTTTTTCTCTTGAACTCGACAAGGAATTACTCAAATGAGTTTCTTACCCATATTCCGAACACTTAATGCAGACAGTGCAGTAAAGACATTACTCGGCAATGACTTGCGTGTTTATGAAGATATTGCACCACTGAATACTGCTGTGCCCTATGCTGTCTGGCAAGAAGTGGGTGGAAGTGCTGAAAATAGTCTTGATTGCCCCGCTAGGGCTGATCACGTCATGTACCAAGTGATTGTATATGACACCAATCAAAAACGAGCATATGAAGCACGTGAAGCGATACGCAAAGCACTAGAAACACAAAGCTTTATCTTAAATCCGAGAATCAGCCATTACGAAAATGACACGAAGCTTTATGCACGTGGATTTGATGCGAATTGGTTTTTGAGTCGGTAGAAATTAACTCCAAAAAAGCAAAAAGCCCGTGACTCGTAATCATGGGCTTTTTTGTTGTCTACAACCTTGATGCAGAAGGAAGCAAACCATATATGAATTTTAACATCGGGGACTGGATAGTGAAAGCACTAGAACTCGTACAAACGCATAAATCAGTAAGAATTTTTTGCTATTGGATTATCTTCGTTGTTGCTCTGTTTCCAATAGCTCAAATCATCAAGGCATTAGCAGAATTGCTCGCTGTATTTTACTGAAAAGAGAATAAACCAATGCACCCAACAGGGTGCTTTTTTAATGCCAAAAATTGAGGAGTACTACTCATGGCGAACGTACGTGTAAACGGTATGGGAATTTATGTATACGATGGCACAGCCATCACAAAAATTAACTGTATCAAGACTATCGACTTTGGTTCTGACTCAACGACTCGTATTGAAAATACGTGTCTCGACGAGCCGAATACAAAATCCTATGTATCAGGGTTGTCTGATCCGGGTCAAGGCTCAATTGGCTATGATTTCGATGATGAAAATACATCACACGACAAACTAGAAGAATGGGCCAGAGACAAAAAACAAAACCTACAATTCTATATCGGCTCTAGAGATAGCAATGATGCGCCAACACTAACAGGTGGTAGTGTTACTTTACCTGAAACTCGTACTTGGTGGTCGTTTATGGGTGGTTTATCAAGCCCTGCACCAACATTTGAAGCCGATGCACTGGTTGCATACACCATTACATTGGAACGATCAACTGAAGTAATCCGTACACCAAAAACCTAATTCACGCCCCGGAAGGGGCTTTTACTTTTGAGAATTAAAATGGCTAAAGTTGATTTTAAAAAATCGAAAAATGTCACAAAAGTTGGCGCACCAATAGCACGACAGGTTAATTGGTCTGTCATTGTGACAGAACATAATCTTGAAGAAATGCGCCAATTGACGGAATCACCAGATTTGGCAGTTGGTGACAATGCTGATCTTGATGGTGAAGTTTTCATTAAGCGCATGACCTTTAAAGCGGGTCGTGACGCTGCAAAGGCATTCGATTGGGATATTAACTATGATGATCCTGAAAAATCGAAATTAAAATCCATTGACTCTGAGCGGCTTCAAGCAAGTCAATTGCTAGGAAGTATCTGTATTGATGAGAAAGGAACCCCGTTTTTTGATTCACTTCAGGAAGTCTACGACTCTGATCCAGCGTTCATTATTGCCTTACACAAGCTCGCCGATGATGTGAATAACTTTATGGGAAAGTCACGGACGAAGACCTCGAACGAAACGAACTCCTCTGTGAACTTGTCCTCAACGGAATTGGCGGAAGAAGCATCGCAGAAGCCGAGCAAAAAATAAGTCTGTCTGAAATGGCGATATGGAAAGCGTATCGCCTGAAGCATGGCAGCCTAAACATTGGTCGTCGGATCGAGCAAGCGATTGGTAATGCACTTGCATTTTATGCCAATTCAAATCGCGGTAAAAATGGTAAAGAGATTTCACCCTACGCTTTTATGCCCCACGAACAAAAGCCAAAAGTCATTGAAATGGATGCTGAGGATTATTTGAATAGCATGGTGGGGCGTTAGTCTGCCACCATGTCATAAACCTGATTGTTGAATTAATAAATAGATTGATGAATTTTATAAAAAAATAGAAATTTTTTGATTTAATTGATAGATTGATATCGTGCTCATCGTTTAAGTTATATTTATTATGCGCAACCAAGCAATGAAGAGGGCTTTAATGCCCATTAAGAAAGAAATTAAAAAATTTGGTGGTGTTACTATTAATCTGCCAAAACGCTTTGGTTTTAAAAATCATGGCATTATGGATTTTGATGGGATATTGAAGTACTTTGATTGGAGTTTAGAAAATATTCAGGTAAGGATTGATTTTACAGAGTGTACATCAGCTGACTATCAAGCAATATCTTTGATTGTTATTTACTCTTGGTACTTGAAAAGTAGAGGTTGCACTGTAGATCATGTTATTGATAAATCTGCATATCGTGACGCTAGTGTAATGTGGAAAAGATTAGGGGCTCTGGGTAGCTTTAATGTTCTTTTTCATACCTACCAGCAATTTAAAGGGGATAATTACAAACCACTATTTGCATTAAGAAAAGAATCTAATGGTAAAGATTTCAAGGATATTCTTTCTGCCATTGAGCGTTACACGGGTGAATTTGATATTTCTTATACGGATACTTTGAGCTATGTACTAAGTGAATTAATGTATAATGCTTTAGAGCATGGTCCGTCATTTTCTCCACTAACAAACATCAACTTGCCAGCTCTTGTGCAGATGAGCTGGTATCGGAATAAAGGAGAAATGAATTTTATCATTGCAGACTTAGGAATAGGTATCAAAGCTCATATAGAGCAAACATATCCGGGACAAGACTCCAATGAATCTGCGATAAGATTAGCAATTCAGCCAGAAAAATCAGGCACGTTCGCTAACTCTGACCCTTATAACGCGAAAAATAATGCTGGAATGGGCTTGTATTTAACATCAAATATTATCAGGCGCCTTAAAGGCGATATGTATGTTTTATCAAATGATGGATTGGTACATATTTCACCTCGAGATGTAACATCAACAACACTTTCGCACCAGTGGAAAGGTACAATTGCATTTCTATCTATAAAAATAAGTAAAGAAGATAGTAATAATTTAACCGCAATACTTCAAGAATTGAGGCAGAATGCTGAACAAGAACGAAGTTTTTTAAGAAATGAGGAAGTTGATCAACAATTTGTTTTATACATGACAAATTATTTTGGTGATCATGCTGAGTTGAAATCTGAAGCAATAAATATAAGAGATAAATATTTACTTCCTGCTATCGAAAGTGGTAAAAAAGTAATTATAGATTGTAAAAATATCAAAAGGGCTCCGCATAGCTTTTTGAATGCTCTTTTAGCGACGCCTATAACGCGCTTAGGAATGTCTGCGTATAAAAGAATAAAAGTTATCAATGCTGAGCCAGATATAAGAGAAACAATCGATTTTATTTTTGAAGATAACACCAACTAATAAGATGGAGTAGAAGACCTATGAAAAAAGAAAAAGGCTATTAAGTTAAGCTAAAGTTCTCGACTGCGATGCTTGATACGATAGTTTTCTTGCTAGAAACGCAAACCAAGCCACCTTCGGGTGGTTTTTTAGTGAGTGTAATATGGCAACAGGCCCCTTTTTAAGCTAACCTCATTAAGTCTACTTAATGGGGTTTTGGTGTGAAAAAAGTATTATTAATTTTTTTAATTTTCCTATGCAAGCCTGCTTTAGCTGATGAATGGCATGTTGAATGCAAAATAGACCACATTACCGATAAAAAACTATGCATTCTACAAAAAGATAGTTTTTGGTTGTTTCGCAATGAAAATATGTATTTTATCAAAATAGGTGATAATAATTATCCTGGAACGCAAGCTATTCTTAAAACAGAATATTTAAATCATATATACACATCTAACCAAGATGGTATATTTGATGTGCCAGACTTTATTATCTATTCAATGAAGCGTAGTAAAAATATTAAGACCAGATTTCAACGATGGCCGAGTTTAGCTTATTTAGATAATACAATTAACCTAAATGGTTTTAATAAAAAACTAAATGAGATGGATTTAATGTATAAAAAGTTGAAATGATATAATCACTTGTAAAACCCCGCTAGTCGGGGTTTTTTATTGCCTAGAGGAAAGTAGATATGGCAACAGCATCATTAGGCCGCCTAACACTTGATCTTGTTGCCAGAACAGCAAGTTTTAGCGAACCACTAAGCAAAGCAGAGCGTCAGGCTAGAAATTCTGGAAAAGGCATAGCCGAATCAATGGATGTTGCATCCATAGCGGTAAAAGGATTGAGCCTTGCCGTTGGCGGCCTATCTGTTGCGGGTATGGTTGCTTATAGTGAAAAGGTGATTAATGCGGGCAATGATATTCAAAGATTCTCTAAGCTTGCCAATGCATCTGTTAGTCAATTTCAGTATTACGCCAAGGGGGCTGAAACAGCAGGGATTTCGCTTGAATCCTTTGCAGACAAGATGAAAGATATGCAGGACAGAATTGGCGATTTCCAACAAACAAATGGTGGGCCATTAGCCGACTTCTTCACCAACATTGCACCACGAATAGGTGTAACCATACAACAATTCCAAAAATTATCAGGGCCAGAGGCGCTACAGCTTTTCTATAATTCATTAGAAAAAGCAGGCGCATCAACTAATGACATGAAATTTTATATGGAACAGATTATTAGTGATTCTTCGCTACTGATTCCATTGTTAGAAAAGAATGGTCAGGGCTTTAAGTTCTGGGGTGATGCCGCAAAAAATGCGGGCGCAATCATGTCTGACGACATGGTTAAAAGCCTTGCTGAAGCAAAAGTTAATTTACAACTTTTAGATTTGCAGTGGCAGGGCTTGCAGGCGACATTAATTAACGATGCTATTCCGGTTATAGAGGCCATAGCTGAAAACTGGGATAAAGTTGAAGCGGGTGCTACTGCTTTAGCAACGGTGGTTGGTGTTCGTTTGGCTGCCGCATTCGGTATTGCGGGCGCTCAGGCTGCTGCAAGTCTTATTCAATATACTCGTTACCAAGTTGCTCTGGCACGAATGGCAGGAGAAACCATCACTCTAACTACAGTTACTCGCGGCTTAGGTGGGGCAATGTTGAGCCTTGTTGGTGGTCCATTGGGTTTGATTGCTTTAGGCGTGCAAGTGGCTATTGCAGGTGGCACATACTATGCAATGACTCGCAAAACAGAAGATGCTACTGATGCGTTTGATATGCAGGGTAAATCTATCAGTGAGCTAGTGGATCATTACAATAGCTTAAGTCAAGCTAAGCAACGAGCATTCGCTTATGATGCGGCAAAAGACCTAGAGGCAGACACCGAGGCTTATGAGGCGGCAAAAAATCAGGTTGCGTCTTATGCAAGTGGCTTGGCAGAAACGGTATTAAAACAAGGAGAATCGGCAGATAAAATCCGCGCATGGCGACGAGAGTTTATTCAAGGCGCGATTACCGCAGAAGATTTAGCAAATCGTATCGGCTCATTATCTGATGTGACTGATGTTTATAATGCAAATATGGTCAAATACTCTAGTGCCGCCACTTCTGCCAAAGCTAAACTGGATGCTCAAAAAAGTGTAGTATCTTCATTAAAAGTGGCAACAGATGAAGCAAATAACTCACAGAGAGAGCAAACAAAACTTGTAAATGAATCAGCAGGTGCTTGGGAAAAGCTAACTCAAAAACAACGAGAATATATCACTCAACTAAGGAAGGATGCTTCACGTGACTTGTATATAAAAAGCTTGGTTGGGCGTGGCATGGGAGTTGATAAAGCTAATGCTTTAGCTGATGCTCAATCTAGCGCCAATGGTGAAAACGCATTTAAAGTTGGGTTGCCGCAGTCAGTTGTTGATGCAACAATGAAAAACTTTAATCTCAAAAATTATAGTTTTAATAAATCAGAATTGGCTGCGATTGCTAAAGTTCAAGGCATCGCTAAGGCAAATAATTTTGCCCAAATTGAAGGTTTATATGGGTTGCCAGTTGGTACTTTAGCGGCTCTAGTTCTTCAGGAATCAGGTGGAAATCCTAATGCTGTTAGCCCTACAGGTGCCAAAGGCTTATTTCAGACAACATCTATTTTTAGACGTGAATATGGATTAAATGCAAATAGTTCAATTGAAGCTCAAGCTACGGCAGCAGCTAAAGACTTAGCAAAAAAGAGAGCCAAATTTGGTACACAAGATTATGCGTTGATGGCATATAACGCAGGTTCTGATGGCTTAAATTCCTATTTGAACGGAGGATTATCCTCAGATAAGCGGAAAGAGGTTGCGGGGTATGTACCAGGATTTCAAAAATGGTTTGCTGGTGTAAACGGGAAAACCGCAGTTGATAATTCAATTCTCATGCCGACTCAAGCAGATATTCTTGCTCAACAAACTTTAGCAGCTCAAGCTCAGAAAGATTTGAGTGACAAACGCAAGGAGATTGATGCTCAGTACTATACTGAATCAGAAAAACTTGCTAAAGAACATCAAGATCGGATTGAGAAAATCACTCAAGCTTACACTGGCACAAGGGAGCTAAAAACTCGTTTGGCTCAAGAGAGCGCGTTATATCAAGAGCAATCCACACAGATTAGAGTTCAGCGTGAGGAAGACTACGCGAATCTGACTGCATTTGAAACAGATCGTGTTAAACAGCTTGAAGACTATTATGCGCGTCAAATTGAGCTAGCTAAAACCAGTACAAAAATCAACGAGCAGGAACGGGCTAAGGAAATATCTGGATTGCAACGTAAACGTGATTTTGAAATTGCGGCTGTTCGACGGGAGCAAGATGAGCAAGTTCAATCTGCATTTGAAGCATATCTGAATGAAACTGAGATTGTTGTTAAGCGTTATCAGCGTGAACGTGAAGAAATTCTCGCAAATGGTGAGCTGCTTGATGAAAACCGCAAAAAGTTGCTTCAAGCCAAGGATATGGATATTTTCAAAACTATGAATCAAGCATCGGATAATGTGATGCAATTTGGACAGTACTCCGTTCAATCAATGCTTCAAAGAAATTATCCAAACGAATATGTTAAATGGAATTTGCAAAATCAATATTCAACTGATCTTGGTGGTCTTAATGATGCTTATAGCAATCAAGTTTCAAGTATAAATTTGATTGATGATGAGGATCAAAAAAACGCCCAATTGCTTGCAGCTCACGAGCAGTATCTTAAAGCCAAATCCGAATTAACTACAGACTACAATCAAAAGGAGATTGAGTTAAACACCCAACTTTACTCTAGCAATTTATCAGCTATGAGTTCTGTTTTTGGATCAATGGGGGATTTGATTAAAGGTTATGCAGAGGAAAGCTCAGATGCTTATATTGCAATGGTTGCAATTCAAAAAAGTGCAAATTTGGCAAGTGTGATTATGAATGGCTATACTGCAATTTCGGCAGCATGGGCTTCAGCACCATTCCCCTACAACCTACCCGCAGTAGGAATGGCTACAGCACAAACAGGTGTCCTACAAGCCGCCTTGCAGGCATTTACGCCTAGTATTACTGGCATGGCCCACAACGGTATAGACAATATTCCAAAAGAGGGAACATGGTTGTTAGATGGTGGTGAGCGTGTTCTAAACCCACAGCAAAACCAAGATTTGACGCGGTATTTGAATGAGAGGCAGGAGAGTAACTCTAGTCCAGTAACTAATGTTCAGCCAATAACCAACGTTATTAATGTTCTAGACCCTTCGCTGGTTGGAGATTATCTAGCAACCCCAGCGGGTGAAAAGTTGGTCTTGAATGTAATAAAGCGAAATAAAACGGTATTAGGTAATCGATAGTCAGCACCTTCGGGTGGTTGATTTAAGCTTGCTTTAAGTTTATTGAATTGATTATATTGTGGTTTCTTATAATAAGAGACTTAATGATGAAAAATATTGTTTTAACCTTGGCGTTCGGGGTGATTTCTTCGACAGTTTTTGCGAACGATTGGCGACAGTTACCAACTTATACCAATCCACCCGAAATGGGTGAGTCTGTTAAAGCTGATACTCAGTCATCATCAAATCGATCGTGGTCTGAAGGTAACCAGAATGGAACTGGACAATATTCAGTTAGTTTAGGTTATATGGGTTCAAAAATCGGATCTAACGATTTAGGAGGAGATGAAAAATTCAATGGATTTTTTATTAATGGTGACTACGAGTTCTATCCCAAACTAAGTGCATGGCTGGAATATGCTTATCAAGATGCATCTGATATAGACTTTAACCAAGTTTCAATTGGGTTAAAGTATAATCTTTATGGGGATGAGAAAATCTATAGCTCGGCATCTACAGGTGTTGGCTACGCATGGTTAAAAGAGTCTGCTTATGATTCAGAGTATGACTTAAATGGCAGTCTTGACTTGAGATATGTAACACTCCCAATTGCATTTGAAGTTGGGTACAAACTCAATCCGAATTTTTCAGTATTTGGTAATGTGGGTTACGAGTGGCTATTTAACAATGACTCCGAAGCATGTATTGAAAGCTACTGTGCATCTGGTAGTGATTCTGAGCTTGATGTTGATGGTGTGACTTATAAAGTCGGATTAAAGTACAACTTTTAAAAGCAGAATATATTCTTAATAGATAAATTAATTCTTGGAACCGACCTTTTCAGGTCGGTTTTTTTGTGAGCAAACTATGAAAATCACTACAAGTTTTGGTGAGCTGATCTTGCTCACGAATTGTCCTTTGCTTGAAACCAAAGAGCGTTTGGAATTTAAGACCGATGTCCACCTATCTTACGATGGAAGTTCAGAAGAACGCATCCCTTTGAGAGATCATGCGCGCCAGTCTTTTACGATGCCTTATGTAGTGGTTTACGATCAGATAGCTCCTCTCTACAACAGTCTATATGCTGGCTTGAGGAGTGAGTTTGCTATTCCACAAATACTTGAAAAAGAGACGATACCCAACATTCTGAATAAAAACTTCATCGAGTTTAATACGTCAAATAAACTGGGATATATGCCTGAAAAAAGCCTTGCACTTATTTCATCAAATGAAGGGAACAAGGTTATTGAAATAACTGAAATAGGGCGTTATGAGGTTGTAGATGGTGAGACTGTTTTTATAGACGGTTATCGGCTAAATCAAAACATTACCGCAACCAATGCATCTATCACTCCAATCCGCAGATGCATTATCGATGGTGATGTGGGTAGTCAGATCAATGGGATGATGATGAAGCCCACAGTGAGTTTTAGGGTGATTGATAATCCTGAGTATTCAAACTCGCCAGATCCAGAGCAGTTTAAGGGTGATGATTTGTACTTTATGCCATTACTCTTGGATGGCGATTTTCTGGATATCACATTTACTCAACTACAGAGCGTGGTCGATGGCGATACAGGGATTTTTGGACAATATACGCCTTGGTTGAATCCTCAAATTACGAAAAACCTTCGCGTAATTATCAAATCCAGACAAGAGTTTAATGATTATAAACAATGGTTTTTTCGTAGGCGTGGCAAGTTAAATCAATTTTGGCTCCCCACCTATGAGCAGAACCTTAATCTTGTGTCACTGGCAGGCTCAACATTAACGGTTAGAGATGATAATTATGTGGTTTCACGCAAACATATTGCAATCAAAGCGAATGATGTTTGGTCTGCACATGAAATTACCTATGTTGGAACTAGTGGAACCAATAGGATTTTAAGTCTTAACCCCGCACCACCATCAAACATCCAGCGAATAAGCTACTTAGGTTTATACCGACTGAATTCGGATTCGGTGGAATTCAGCTTTCTTGGGGCTGATATCGTAGAGGCGGTTGTACCCATTTTGGAGTTATCCCCATGATACTATTTAAATCAAAAAAGGATTTATTCCAATTTAGCTTTGGTTCTAAAACATGGTACTTCACCAGTGCTGAAAAAGAAGTTATTCATGATGAAATCACGTATAAGCCAGTAAAAGGCTTGCAGCGTGGTGATATTGAAGATGCAGATATTGATAAATGTGAAACTGAAGTATCCATGTTTCAGTACCAGATTTTGAATGATGCGGGTGATAACTTTCAGCAGATTTTTAATAATAAAATCTATCTAGAAACAGTTTATCTGACGATTTTGGAGCTGTACAAAGGTGAAACGCTGGTTTTATTTAAGGGTCGCGTTACACAACCCAAATATGATGAAGATGCCAACACATTAACACTTGTTTGCTCGACTGCCGAATCATTGCAAAACCGTAATATTTTAACTCGCAAGTTTCAAAAACCTTGTGCGAACAAGATTTACGACATGTTTTGCAGTCTGGATTTTCAGAAATGGGCATCATATGCGAAAGTCACAGCAATATCTGGACTGTCTGTATCATTCAGTTTTGAACCTAATATTGTCACAACTGAAGAAACGAATGACGATGGAGATTTGGTAACGACCGTTGTAACGACGAGTACTGGTTATGGTGAAATCATAGATAATGTGCCGTATATCAGCAAAAAGATCATCACTGAAATCACGGTTGTTGATCATGAAACCGAAGAAAGCACCACAACGACAG
Source organism: Acinetobacter sp. 479375 (assembly GCF_000581715.1). Lineage (NCBI taxonomy): Bacteria > Pseudomonadati > Pseudomonadota > Gammaproteobacteria > Moraxellales > Moraxellaceae > Acinetobacter > Acinetobacter sp. 479375. The sequence continues at coordinate 66,928 of NZ_JEZN01000003.1, forward strand.
AAGAGGAAGTGCTGTGGACGATTGCGCAGAACAATATGTTTGCACGGGGTTTATTGTTTAAAGATGGAGTTTATACATTCATCATAGATAACAGCAATTCAAATCAAGTCTGGTTATATCGACCGCATATTGATTTGGCTGTAGGCGATATTGTTTTGATTGCACCCGGTTGTGATCAGTCGCTTTCACTTTGTCATGCGCGTTTTGAGAATAGTTTGAATCATCATGGTTTTCCAAATATCCCATCCACAAATCCCGTAAACGACACAATTATTAAATGAGGTGGTTATGGTTGCAATACCTGTTTGGCTTATATATGCAACAATCGCTATAGCATTGGCATCTGCGATATATTCTGTCTACCAAATGCGTAAGATGCAAAAGAAAAATGGCGCAGCAGCTTCACAGTTGGATGGTTCACTCGCAGATGAAGGGCAATCATTTAGTGATATTGCAGGCAGCCCACACATGTACGTAAATTATGTCGATAAATTTGGCGAACGTGTCGAAGACATTAAGACCAAAGGTGGCAAGTAATGCGAATCTATATGTCAGACATACGAAAAGCCAATATGTGTGCTCGCGGATCGCGGGCATTTTTTTTGGCGCAAGGTTGGGATTGGCAAGATTTTCTCAAGAATGGAATCGATCTTGAAATTGTAAAAGCATCGAATGATGCAATGGCACAACAAGTTGTAGAGGTATTTGAAAATGGGCGGAAGCAGCAAGCAAGTCACGGGTCATAAATATTTTGCAACTTTTGTGGGTATGATCGGGAATTGTATTGAAGGAATATGGGGTTGGAATTTTGACAATCGCGGCTGGATCAGACATCCCAAGGGCGAATTGATTAAGGCTGGAAAATTCAACATCGATCGTCAGGATTTGTACGGAGAAACCGAAGGTGGTATTTCTGGTTTCATTGATATTAAAGATGGCGACCCAAATCAAACATCAAATGACATCTACGCTGCATATTTGGCTCAAAATGATTTACCGCCCGTGGCTTATCGCTATTTGTCTTATCTGGTTTATGAAGATTTCTATTGGGGTAATAACCCGTATATGAAAGAGATTTTGATTTGGCCAAAACGTATTCATAAGAAATTTGATGGTAGTGGCCAGTGGTATGATGAAAAAGCGGAAATAGGTCGGATTTTTGGAGAGGGTGGAGCGGGATATAAGTATCTAACTTTTCCAGTTTCAATGTCTGGCCAAGTCTCGTGGAACGATCCAAACGGAAGTCATGTTGCACCTTGGAGTTCTGGAACTTTTCCATTTTTTGATGTTGACCAAAGCTATGAAGCAGCAGTATCAGGTAATGGCCCAGCACTTAAAGTTAAACCAAGTTTTCAAGCCGCGCAAAAAATACTCACAGAGCATGGCATTGAAATCAGCGATGGAACAATTATTCCGCCATGCAATTGGGAGTATTACCCTCCTGAATCTGACGGGTTTTGGAACGGTGCTGTTACAAGATATTTTGGTTACGAGGGATTTTTTAGGTGGGAAGGTGGAAACTTCAGATATATTGCGATTTTATCTCAGAACAACGCAGCAATTTCTTTATACAGAAGTATAAATGGCACGTGGGTCAGCTCGCTAACTATTTCAAGCATATTAAGTAATGATTATTCTTATATTGAAAGCGAGCAATTTCTTGAGGCAGGTCTTTATAAAATTATAGTTGATATTGGGTATAGATATCTTCTTGAAAACACGCCAAGGCCTTTTGTGCATTTGCTTGTTAAATATAAAGTTAATAGTGGATATGATTTACCATCAGCAGATATTAATCCTATTCATAAAATAAGAGAAATATTAACTGACTATACAGCTCTAAATAAGCCCGAGTCTGATATTGATGAGGATAATTTTAAGATTGCAGCAGACCGAATTTATGAAGAGGGGTTAGGTATTTCATATGCAATTCAAGAAGTAAAATGCATTGATGTATTAAATGATATTTGTTCACATATTGAAGGCGCTGTTCGTATTAATCGACAAACTGGAAAATATCAAGTCGTATTATTTCGTGATGATTGGTTTGATTTGGATCAGGCACATAGTTTTGACGAAAAATCAATTAAGACATTTGAGGCTGAAATAACCAATACTGACGGACCGGTGAATGTCTTAAATATTAACTATTACGATCGTGCGAATATTAAAAATTCATCTTTTAATTTGGCTGATATTGGCTCAATTCATACGATCGGCGGTGAAATATCTCAAACTGTTGATTTTCCATATTTCATGAATAGACGTAATGCTGAAATGGTGGGGAATTGGAAGCTAAAACAACTCTCAACTGGAGCGTGGAGAGGCACATTTACAACAGGTAAATATGAGGCTCGCAAGATCAATCGCTATGATATGATCAAAATCTCATTTGCAAAACGCGGGATTGTTGACTTACCAGCTCGTGTGATGAATATCAAGCTCGGAAACGGGCGTGATAATACTGTTTCAATTGATTTTGTTGAAGTTGTGCCATATTCGGGTCAAAGTTTTACGACCATTACTGTTGATCCGCCTGTTGAAAACTCTTTATCACCGCAGCCGACGCAGCCTATAGTTTTTGAAATGCCTTATTTTGAGGCTATTCAACAATTCGGACAATCGCAAGTAGATTTGGAATTATCGAATAACCCTGAAATGGGTTATTTAGCAGTAGCAGCACCGAAGCCGCAAAATAATTCTCTCAATGCGCTGCTTTATACAGATGGTGCAACAGGTATTTATACTGATTTTGAACGCGTTTCTTCGTTAAGTTACTGTCAAGCACTGTATCTTGATCAGCCAATTGATTATTTGGATACATCATTTGCAGTCAAAGACATAGATTTTGTTGAGCAAAGGAATACGCCAAAGTTTGTTGACACCGCTGTAGACACAATCATTCAGATGAATGATGAATTGATGGCTTTTGTTTCTTATGACACCGAAACAAAGATTATTACTGTGAAACGTGGTGTGCTTGATACTGTGCCACATAAGCACACAGGCGGTAGTCTAGTGTTTTGGGGTGAAGCCATTGCTTATGATTCAACTCAATACGCTCAAAGTGAAGTCGTTCAAGCTCAAGTTTTAACAACTACACCGAGTTCAGTAGAGCAACTCAATCTTGCAAATGTCATTTCACTTGAAATGAATGCACGTGCAATTCGTCCTTATGCACCGGCAAATGTCAAAATCAATGGAGAATATTGGCCACAAGACGAAATAAACGCAGATTTAACTGTTGAATGGGTTGATCGAAATAGAGTTCAGCAAACTGGAGGCGGGATACTCGGTTTCACAGATGCAGGTGTTACGATTGAATCTGATGTCAAATATAATATTGAATTATATGATACGGATACAGACACGCTAGTTGAAAGTATTGAGAATGTGAATAGCCCAGCGATTGTTTTAAAATCGAAGATGGCTGTAAATAATCGGCTTGAGCTGTATGCTAAAAGAAATGGATATGATTCATTTCAAAGATTTATTTTTAATTTTAAAAAATCAGCGTTGGAGCCATGGACTCCTAATTTCATAGATGGCTTAGCAATATGGCTTGATGCAAATGATGCTATATTTGATTTTAATAATAATCTTGAACAGATTACAGATAAGTCTTCTAATGAATACATATTTGATTCTTATGGTGCTGCTGGGTTCGGTATTGAGCATAATAGTCAAATAAATTCTAAATGTTTTAATAGCAGTAATGGTAGGGGGTGTAAAAACAGTACTGCTGCTAGTGCTTTTAATAATAAAAAATATCATTGGTTATTTTTTATTATAAAGACAACCTCGACAAATGGGACTAATGGCGATTCTTTTATTATGAAATCGGGTAATAACGGTCTTGGATTTGCTAGATTTTATGACTATTCTTTGTTTAAACCTTGTTTTTATTTCAAAACAGGAAGTGGTGTTTGGGTGACAGACGCGGCAACTGTTGATTTGGGTAATAAATGGTCTATGTGCATGCTGAAGTATGATTTTGAATCTGGTAAGTCTAAAATTTATATAGATGGGATTCTTAATATTGAAAGGAGCAAATCTCCTGATTTTTGCTCCACAGACCAATTTTTAAGTATTGGAGGATCAAGCAATACATTTTCTTATCTCATGCCTTTGATAGTTATGGGTTCTGAAAATATAAATGATATCGATAGATTGTTTGGTTGGGCTGCACACAAGTACAGCTTGACAGCAAATTTACCAGCGGATCATCCATATAAGAATGAACCTCCTTTAGTTTAAAATTTACAAATCACACAGCACCTTCGGGTGCTTTTTTATTGCCAAAAATAGGGGGTTACATGTCTGAAAACGAATCCTATGGGATTAGATTTGAAAAGAAAATTGATTCAATTCAAAGTGATATTCGCATGTTGTCAGATCACGTTACACGACTGACGTTCATTAATGAAGCGCACAAAGAAACTAGCGAACAAAACAAAAAGGATATCGATACATTGGATATCAAGGTTGCCAATTTAGAAAATCGGACAGCCTCTCAAGATGGTGGGCTTTCTGTGCTGCGTGTATTACTCGGGATTTTTGCTGGTGTCGTGTTTTCTCTATGCGCTTGGGTGGGATCTTCAATTATTCAGATGAGCCAAGATCAATCCTTGATAAAAGAGAAGGTTTCTCGGCTAGAGGAAGCAGGACGATGAATAATGACAACACAAGAGCCTATCTAGCTTTCTCATTGGTTGCGTTGATGTTTGTTCTGATCATTGCTTTGTTTTTTGTGGATATGCCACGGGAAAATAGCAATTTGATTAACACAGCACTGGGTTTTATTGCAGGTGCGATGACAACAGCGTGCGGATTTTATTTTGGTAGTTCTGAACAAGAAAAGAAAGGTGATAGCAATGAAAACAAGTAATCCAGGAGTGGACTTAATCAAAGGTTTCGAAGGTAAACGTTTGAAAGCCTATGACGATGGTGTAGGCATTTGGACCATTGGATTTGGCACAATTAAATATCCCAATGGTGTACGAGTCAAAAAAGGCGATACATGCACTGAGCCTCAAGCAGAAGAATATCTTCGCAATGACCTAGTTGTATTTGAAAATGCTATCAATCGATTGGTGAAAGTACCTCTTAATCAAAACCAATTTGATGCTTTGGCTTCATTCACCTATAACCTTGGCGAAGGCAATCTTAGCAAATCGACTTTGCTTAAAAAGCTTAATGCCAAAGATTACAAAGGTGCAGCTGCTGAATTTCCAAAGTGGAATAAGGCTGGTGGTCGTGTTCTAGCTGGGCTGGTAAAACGTCGCAAAGCTGAAATGGAGTTATTTTTAAAATGACATTATTCCTAATCATCTCAAAATGGCGAGAAATCTTAATCGGACTTCTCGCTTTTTTATTGATTGTTTGCCTTGCCTTGTTGAACCTGAAAGCAGGGCAGATCGATAAATTCAAGCAGACTGAAATTATTCTGCAAGCTGAAAATGCAAAGGCCAAAGCAGACTCAGCAATCAAAGAAAAACTATGGTCAGAACAACAGTTAAAAGCGGAGCAAAACTATAATGCCAAAATTAAACAAATTGAGTCTGATGCTGATATTGCTCAGTCCAGCGCTGACAGCTTGTCAAAGCAACTTGCCAGTGCAAAGCAGCGTTTGTCCGCAGCTTCCAGAGAAACCATCATTGAATACACAAATACCAGCAGTGACATACTCGAAAGTTGCATCACAGAATATCGAAATGTGGCACAAAAAGCTGATGAACACGCAGCTGATGCGGAAAGATTGAGCGAGGCGTGGCCATAACTATTTAAGTTGAGTTTATCAGAACTGATCAATATTTTTTCGTATCATGTACAGTTTTTTGGTTTAGGAATAATTTTGGAATAAAAAACTACTAAAAATGCAAAAAAAAGCCACACTCAGGAATGGCTAATTTAGAGTGTGGCTGGAATCACTAAACCGCAGGAAATAGGAAATGGGGTTTAGTATTTCCTGCAACTCAAATTTACACATTCTTAAAGATTAATTTATATTATAAAAATGTAAAAAAAATTGGTTGCACCAAAACGATCACAAATAAGCCTTTAACAACCTAAGTTTTGGTGCAAGTGATAAGTTAGCTCAAAAGTAAGCAAAATTCCACCTTTCATTCACGATATTGTATTCATCATCATAATGTTCATTTGAGACATCTTCGAGTGTGAGATATCGATTATTCTTTTTGATGTAGTAGGGCATAGTCATTCTCTCAAATAATCTTTTTTATCAAGCTCAATCAATTCAAAAAAATCATCAGAAAATTTATGTCGTAATAATTTAAGCATCAATTTATTTCTCAATTTTAGCAAGCTTATAGTTAGTAATAAAAATGTAGACTGATTTGTAGACTGTTGAACTATAAATGTAGACTACTATATATTGTTAGTGCGAAGTGTTATTGAAATGCAATGCATTAATATACAGATACTTATAGTGATTTACAGTTAAACACACTTATTGCAAAGTAACATTCTCAGAACTGGCGTTTTTAAGAACTGAATAAGCCGCTTTCGAGCGGCTTTTTCTAGGCAAATAAAATAATAGTTGTATTTAACATGCCTTAATAACATCTATGTTTTGAATTAAAAAAAGTATCATCAAATAAAAATTTTTCCATTCGACTTGAGCTTGGATATCTATTCAAGAATTTAAGCGCAAGTATTTATTTTTGAGCTACATTATTGTGCATTTTTCTGAATAATATTAAGATAAAGTATTGAATTTAAAAGATTAATTTTAATAAAATTGTGACAAATTAGGGAAAGTAGAGATGAATTCTGTCATTTATGGACGATTTTGGGCAGTCATTAGTTTAATGCTATTAGGTTGTACGTTACACACAAACGCTCAGCAATATTATAAATGGGTAGATGCGAATGGCGTAACCACGTATTCAGCAACGCCGCCGCCTACACAACGCTCAAATGAACCACAACTTACATCGCAAAAAAACACTGCGTCTGATCACGATAAGGCTAAACCAGACAATTTTAAATCCAATGCAGCTATCGCTGATGAATATTACAGCCCCTACAAACAAAATAACAAGCAAACTGCGAAACCTGTTACCGTTGAAAAAGAAAATGCAGTTACAGTAAATAAAGCACGAAGCAGTCAAAGTGCCGCTCAGAATACAGTTTCAACAAAGAAACAAAGTTATGTAATCAAAGACTGTAATGGTGTGCGCTGTAGTGATCATAAAGGACATAATTATAATAAAGTCACAGGCAATACTTATTTGTCATCTCGTGGCGGTGTCTGTCAAATGAACGGAACTCGAATGGAATGTAACAAATAAAAAACTAAAAATTTCACCAAAGATTTTAACCGAATAGCTTTTGGAAAATATGACAATATTCAGTATGATGATGCCATCAGATTAAGTTCAGTCTAATGATGAAAAAAGTTCTGTTTCTTGTTTTAGGTGTTGTACTTGCAGGCTGTAGTGAAAAGAAACCCTTAACGCCTGAAGAACAATGGCATGGCTATTGTACGAGTATGGGCAATGCGGCGCGTTCAATTATGCTTGATCGTCAAAATGCAATCGAAAAAAACCAAGCTGTTGAACACGCAAAGAAAATTGAAGATGAAATTACTCGTACATTTATCTTAAAAATTATTGATGAAGTTTATGCATTACCAATTGCACAACTTCAAAATAATCCAGATGAAGCACGAGAAAATATTCGTAAGCAAACTACAGAGCAGTGTATCGCAACACCGCATGACAAAATGCCCCATTATAAACCGTTCTAAGTGAGCGGTTTTTTTTAATTGATGGATTCATAATCAATATTGAGCAGTTACAAAGTTATTGAGTATTTTTAAAAGCTTGATATAGATAATTGTATAAAAATAAAGAATAATAAATTGACGAATAATTATACGATAGGAGAGCAAAGATGGAAGTTGTTGCTTATCTGCATAATGCTGATTTGTTGCTCGAAGACACCAAAGGTGTTGCGGTCATCGGCGGTAGTAGTTACGTCTTAAGTGTAGGCGATAAAGTTTATATCAAGGAAGTCATTGATGAAAAGGCTAGACTTTATGAGGTTACGATCTCATTTGCGAGCGCTGATCATGCAATGTTACACGAAGACGAAGTCCAGATTAAATTTGAGGGAAATCGGGACGCATTAAATCAATATTTACAAACCACCACAGTCCACTAAGGTTTTATAGTTTTTCTCAACAAAATCAGGCAACATGGGTTGCCTTTTTTATTGATCTAAATCATGGCAAAGCCAAGTGACTCAGTTATCGCCTGTCTTTCCCTCGTTTTTCTATAGCGAACTGTCAAGTACTATTTCGCTATAAAATAATGAGAATCACGAAGAAACACGGCGCTTGCATTAACTTTTGACTTGATTTTTAGTAAAATTTTGCTGTCCATATTATTTGCAAAGCTTTGCTAGGCAGGAATTGCAAATAATTTTTTAAAAAAGAGGAATAACACTGTGCTAGAAGCTTACCGCCAACACGTTGCAGAACGTGCCGCACTCGGAGTCCCACCGAAGCCACTTGATGATGCGCAAACTGCTGATTTGGTTGAATTGCTAAAAAATCCACCAGCAGGTGAAGAAGCTTTTCTTGTGGACTTGCTTGAAAACCGCGTTCCAGCGGGTGTTGACCAAGCTGCTTATGTAAAAGCGGCATTTTTGTCAGCAGTTGCAAAAGGTGAAGCGACATCTCCATTAGTTTCTAAAGAACGTGCAGTTTACTTACTTGGCACAATGCTTGGTGGTTATAACGTCGCTCCTTTAGTTGATTTGCTTGATAGCGCTGAACTTGGTGGTTTAGCGGCTGAAGCATTGAAAAAGACTCTTCTTGTATTTGATGCGTTCCATGACGTTGCTGATAAAGCAAAATCGGGCAATGCCAATGCAAAAGCTGTTTTACAATCTTGGGCAGATGCTGAATGGTTCACTAGCCGCAAAGATGTTCCTGAAGAAATCAAGCTAACTGTTTTCAAAGTTACTGGTGAAACCAACACTGATGACTTGTCTCCAGCCCAAGACGCATGGAGCCGTCCAGATATCCCATTACACGCAAATGCAATGTTGAAAAACGAGCGTGATGGGATTAACCCAGAAAAACCAGGTGAAGTTGGGCCACTTAACCAAATTAAAGACCTTATCGCAAAAGGCAACCAAGTTGCTTATGTGGGTGACGTTGTTGGTACAGGTTCTTCTCGTAAGTCTGCAACGAATTCTGTGCTTTGGTTCTTTGGTGATGAAATTGCACACATCCCGAACAAAAAAGACGGTGGTTACTGCTTAGGTTCAAAAATCGCACCGATTTTCTTCAACACTATGGAAGATGCAGGCGCACTTCCTGTTGAAATCGATGTTTCTGACATGAACATGGGCGATGAAATTACACTGAAAATTGACCATGCTGCTGCGAAAGTTACAGCGTTCAAAAACGGCCAGCAAATCGCTGAATCTGAACTTAAAACACCTGTTCTTCTTGATGAAGTACGTGCGGGTGGTCGTATCAACCTCATCATCGGTCGCGGTTTGACGACTAAAGCACGTGAAGCTCTTGGTCTTCCTGCTTCTGAATTATTCCGTACACCAGTACAACCTGCTGACACGGGTAAAGGTTTTACTCTAGCTCAAAAAATGGTAGGTCGCGCTTGTGGTCTTGCAGAAGGTCAAGGGATTCGTCCGGGTACTTACTGTGAACCTAAAATGACAACTGTTGGTTCTCAAGATACGACTGGTCCAATGACACGTGATGAGTTGAAAGACTTAGCGTGCTTAGGCTTCTCAGCTGATCTAGTGATGCAGTCTTTCTGTCACACGGCTGCATATCCAAAGCCAGTTGACGTACAAATGCAACATTCACTACCAGACTTCATCATGAACCGTGGTGGTGTGTCGCTTCGTCCGGGTGATGGTATTATTCACTCTTGGTTAAACCGTATGTTAATGCCTGATACCGTTGGTACTGGTGGTGACTCGCATACACGTTTCCCAATTGGTATTTCATTCCCAGCAGGTTCTGGTCTTGTTGCGTTTGCAGCAGCGACTGGTGTAATGCCACTGGATATGCCTGAATCTGTCCTTGTGAAGTTCAAAGGTAAAATGCAACCGGGTATCACTTTACGTGACCTTGTACATGCGATTCCTTACTATGCAATCAAGGAAGGCGATCTTACTGTTGAGAAAAAAGGTAAGAAAAACATTTTCTCTGGTCGTATCCTTGAGATCGATTTGACTGAAATGGAAACTGACCTGACTGTTGAGCAAGCATTTGAATTGTCTGATGCATCTGCTGAACGTTCTGCTGCGGGCTGTGCGATTACACTTTCTGAGGAGAAAGTTGCTGAATACTTGCGTTCTAACATTACCATGTTGAAATGGATGATTTCACAAGGTTATGGCGATGCTCGTACGATGGCGCGTCGTATCGAAAACATGGAAAAATGGTTGGCTAATCCATCACTTCTTAAAGCTGATGCTGATGCTGAATACACCAAAGTCTATGAAATCGATCTTGCTGACATTAAAGAACCTGTTCTTTGCTGTCCGAACGATCCAGACGATGCAAAACTTCTTTCTGAAGTTCAAGGTGACAAGATTGATGAAGTATTCATCGGTTCTTGTATGACTAACATTGGTCACTTCCGTGCAGCGGGTCAGCTTTTAGATAAAGTACCGGGTGGTTCACTTTCAACTCGTCTTTGGTTAGCTCCTCCAACACGTATGGATGAACACCAATTGATGGAAGAAGGTCTATATAACATCTATGGTAAAGCTGGCGCACGTACAGAAATGCCAGGTTGTTCACTTTGCATGGGTAACCAGGCACGTGTAGCACCAAATACCACTTGTGTATCGACTTCTACTCGTAACTTCCCGAACCGTCTAGGTCAGGGTGCAAATGTTTATCTTGCTTCTGCTGAGCTTGCTTCTGTTGCTGCTGTACTTGGTAAACTTCCAAGCCCAGAAGAATATCAACAGTATGCTGCTCAAATCGACAGCATGTCGGCTGACATCTATAAATATTTGAACTTCGACAAGATGGGCGAATATACAGATGCTGCAAACACTGTAGATACCAAGAAAATTGCTGCGGCTCAGTTAACTTAATAATTTGATTATTAAGTTTAAATGAGTAAAGATAAGGGTCGAGTAATCGGCCCTTATCTTTTGGACTTGATTTGATGTTTAATTTTAAAATAGTAGATGTAATAAAGCTTCTAAATGATAATCAAGGTATTATTAGTATAGCTATTTTTATAATTACACTTTTATTAGGTTGGATATCTGGAATATTTAGTGCATTACAGAAAAAGCCAAAATTTAAAATTGATTTAATAGATGGGCCTTCGTTTTGCTGTACCTTTAATACAGGGAAAGAGTGTTTTGGTCATGATGTGCATACAACAGCATTTTCACTTTATCTGAATATATCAAATATCGGTTCGGCACCATCTAGCATACAAAAAATATATATAGGTTATCATTGGGATTTAGAACCATTTAGTATCAATTGGCTTAAATATAAAATTGGCTGGTTCTGGCTTAAGCATGAAACAGTAATAAGTGAGGATTTTCGTGTAGATATAGGAAATGATAACGTAAAAATATTCCCTTTTTTGACACAGAAGAATAGTTTATTACCTATGCAAGTTGATAAATTTTTAAATATTGGTAAAGCAGTAAATGGTATTGTTTATTTTGAGCAGCCTGAAAGTTGGGGGGCGCAGTATCCTTTATATTTAAATGGGAAAGTAAAGATTAAAGTAAAAGTTTTTGATGTCTTTGGAAAATCTCATTCTAATAAGCTAAAAATTAATTTACTTAATCTAGAGCAAGCTAGTAAGTTTAACCCTGCCTTTGGAAGTACGCATTCTTCACTTGCTCGGCTTAAGCATGAATGAAATATGGCTGATTACGTAACTTACTACTACATTTAAAAGCTTATGAAATGATATTTTACAGAGGAGTCTGTTTGTTAGCCTTCTTAGTACTTAGCTATAGACTGATCAAAAGGATGGATTTTAAAACTACTCTTGCAAACAGGTCTAATAAAAAGCCCCTAATTAAAGGGGCTAGTCGTATATGAATCAAGTCATATACTGTATGAGGCTCATCTCAAACTGGGTGTATTAAATCATAACTTTGATAGCATTGCAGTAAATATCTTAAACTTATTCAATCATCATAAAATCTGCCGAGTTTGCAGATTTAAGCGGACGTAAGGCAAAGGTAGAGCGGGTATGACGTATTTCTTTGATTGAGTAAAGTTTCTTTCTTAAAAAACGCTCATAGTGTTCAGCATCCTTCACGGCGACTTTGACCAGATAATCATATTCACCTGTTACCAAATGCGCTTCAATCACTTCGGGAATATCTGCCAACGCCTGACTAAACTGTTCAAGCATCTCATCATCATGGCGTTCTAGCGTAATTTCAATAAAAAATAAATCCTTAATCCCAATTGCCTTTGGATTAATATTAGCCGTATATCCATCGATGATTTTTAAAGTTTCTAGCCGTTTTAAACGTGTCCAACAAGGAGAGGAAGATAAATCAACCTGTTCTGAAAGTTGTGCAATCGTCAGTCTGCCATTTTGACGTAACGCAGATAAAATTTTCCGATCAATACGGTCTAGTGTGTGTTCTGTACTGTTCAAAACTTAAACCAAAGGAAAATATTCTATTAAAGTCCAATATAAAGGAATTTTATGCCGACTGACATAGAAAATTTGAAACAATTAAGGAATTATTTCTTATTAGTTAAAGGTAAAATTATTTTATAAATCAAAGGCATTAGGGTGATGGCTTTGATGAGGCAATGAGTATGTTTCAAGTAAGGGTGACTTTAAGCATGCTCATTGCTTTTTATTTATTTTAAATTTTAAAATTCAATGATGACAGAAGATGTACTGCGTTGAGCTTCTCCGTGATACACAAATTCTATGTTATTCCCATCTGGATCAATGACAAACGCTGCATAATATTCTGGATGGTAAGTCCGTTCAGCTGGTTTGCCATTGTCTTTGCCTTTATGAGCAAGGGCAGCTTGATAACAATTATCTACAGTAGTACGATCTTTCACTTGAAAAGCTAGATGATGTCGCCCAGTCAATATGCCTTGGGCAGCAGGGCTATTTATTGAAGATACCACCAGTTCATCAGCCCAAAAGAAATCTTCAGATGTTGTGATGATTGGAATATCCAAAACTTTCATGATAGCACTATAAAAATTTTGGCTTAATTCTAAGTCATGAACAACAAGTTGGATGTGATCAATGAGTCGCCCACGATGTAATTGAGTTTTCATGGATTAATTTTATCCTGTGTATAAAAATCGATTTTACTTTTTAAGTTTTTTAATTGGATTTATAAGAATGCTTCAATCTCAGAGCGGTAGGGAATAGAAGGTTGTGCGCCATATCGAGTCACAGCAATTGCAGCTGCTGCATTGGCAAATTTGGCAGCTTGCTGATTTGATTGACCTTCCAGCAATGCTGTTGCAAACGCGCCATTAAAAGTGTCTCCAGCTGCAATGCTATCGACGGCATCTACTTTAAAAGCAGGAATTAATTGTCCTTGATCAAACTCACTTAACCAAACACCTTGAGCACCTAAGGTGATGACAACCGTTTTAATTCCGTATTGGTGAAGAATATGTGCAGCATTTTGTACGTCATCCAGATTGTTAATCTTCACGCCTGTTAATTGTTCTGCTTCTGTTTCATTGGGTGTAATGATATCAATCAGGTTTAAAAATTCTGGCGCTAAGGCTTGAGCAGGCGCGGGATTCAGAATAACCTTTATGCCAGAATGTTTAGCAATAGTTGCTGCGGTGATCACGCTTTCGATAGGTGTTTCCAGTTGTAATAATAATATTTTGGCATGTTGAATCAGGTTTTTATGTTGATTGACATAATCCACGCTGAGCGCTGCATTTGCTCCAGCATGGATACCAATAAAATTATCGGCATGTTGATTAACAAAAATTAAAGCAACGCCAGTATTTTGATGAACGACATTTTGCAGCGCCTGTACATTGACATGATCTTTTTGAAGTTGGGTTTTTATATTATTGCCAAACTCGTCATCACCAACACAGCCAATGAAGGCAACATTAGCACCGCTGCGGCCAGCAGCTACTGCTTGATTTGCTCCTTTCCCACCAAAAGCAACTTTATAATTTTTAGCTGTAAGGGTTTGTCCAGCCACAGGAAAATCATCAACATTTAAAATCTGGTCAACATTTGCACTTCCTACAATCACTAAGTCGGCATATTGATTCTTCATTTTTCAAATTCAATTTTGATAATTATTGCTGAATTGTAACAAATGAAAATTTTGATTAAATTACAAATATGTAAGAGGAAAATTATCTTTTTGTTTTTTAATGAATTTAATCCAACTAAAAGAGTTGGTTTATATTTATCGATTTTTCATATTGTGAGAATTTGTATAATTAATCATGATTCTTAAGAAAAAATTAAGCTAAAATTTTTAAAAATAAATGGTGACATAAAAATGAATGATAAACCTTTAAGGAGTAGATCAAGATGAATCTCGAGTATAGCCATAAACCAAATTATTATTTTTTTGCGCATAAGCTCGTGTTGTTTCTTGAAGGTGAAGTAAGAAAACATCCAGAACATTTGCGTGAAACTTACAATCTTCATGAAATCTATGATTTGTTTAACCATGACTTTGCTTCGACCAGTACAAATCTTGAAGGGATCTTAAATATTGCAGATGAATATGTCATTGAAACAGCTTATGGTGCACAACCTTTGATTTCAAAATATCGCATCATTGCTGAAAATCATATTCTTGAGCTTGATTTTAATAGCAACGCTATTAATGAATTGATTGCAGGTAAATCGATTCATTATCCTCAAGTGGCGTAATGTCATATTTTCTCCCATAGTAAAGGGTAGCCATTTAGCTGCCCTTTACTATATTTAAGATTGCTATTTTATATTTCAGCTTCCTCTTCGGCATCATCTTCAGCCGCGATACCGAGTTCTTTTAATTTGCGTGTAAGCGTATTACGTCCCCAACCGAGTAACTCGGCTGCATGGCGTTTACGACCACGGGTTTGTTGTAACGCAGCATTGATCAGAGTGCGTTCAAACATTGGGGTGGCGATATCTAAAATTTTCATTTCGCCATTTTTTAGTTTTTGAATCGCCCATTGACCCAATAACTCATCCCAGTGGTGCAATGAAATGCGATCTACACCCGCTGCGGTTGTGGCCTGTTCGCCTGATTTTTGAATTGGAATTTGTTTGAGCTCAGAAGGGAGGTCTTCTGGATAAACATCACGTCCAGTAATCATCACCGTCAGCCAGCGACAGGTGTTTTCGAGTTGACGAACATTACCTGGCCATGGCAGCTGCTGCATATAATCTGTAGTTTCTGGACGTAAAATTTTAGGGCTAACACCGAGTTCTTTACCCGCACGTGCCAAAAAGTGCTGTGCCAGCATGGGGATATCTTCGCTACGATGTGCCAGTTTTGGAATATGAATGCGAATGACATTTAGGCGATGATACAAGTCTTCGCGGAAACGTCCTTCATTCACCAGTTTTTCCAGATCCTGATGAGTTGCAGCGACAATACGGACATCAACCCGTACCGGAATATGCCCACCAACACGGTAAAATTCGCCATCAGCAAGTACACGTAGTAAACGTGTTTGCGTTTCAAACGGCATATCCCCAATTTCATCAAGGAACAGCGTACCGCCATTAGCTTGCTCAAAACGACCTTGGCGTTGGGTGTTCGCGCCAGTAAAAGCACCTTTTTCATGACCAAAAAGTTCAGTTTCAATTAGATCTTTTGGAATTGCAGCCATATTTAGCGCAATAAAAGGTTTGCTACTACGTGGTGAATGCTTATGTAGTGCATGTGCAACCAGTTCTTTACCTGTACCTGATTCACCATTAATTAATACTGTAATGTGGGATTGTGATAAGCGTCCAATGGCACGAAACACTTCCTGCATCGCAGGGGATTCACCAATAATTTCGGTGGATTGAACTGGTGTCGTGGTTTTAGCTGCTTCTTGCTGCTGGAGTTTATTGACATGCAAGATGGCGCGATGAACCAATGCCAACGCTTCATCAATATCAAACGGTTTTGGCAAATATTCAAAAGCACCTGTCTGATAGCTTGATACCGCAGACTCAAGATCGGAATGTGCCGTCATAATAATGACAGGTAGATCTGGATAATTATTTTTGACTTTCCCTAAGAAGGTCAAACCATCAATACCGGGCATACGAATGTCAGTGAGGATTACATCAGGCGCATCTTCAGCCAATTGGTCTAATGCCGTCTGCGCTTCTTCAAAACTGGTCACATCCAAACCTTCTTCCTTGAATGTTTTTTCCAGTACCCAGCGCATGGCGCGGTCATCATCAATTACCCATATTTTATTTCGCGACACGGTCTGACTCCCAAGGTAAATATAAGCTAAATGTAGTTTTTCCAGCCACGGACTGACATTCAATCATTCCGTTGTGTTGATGCATAATGTTCTGTGCAATACTTAAGCCAAGTCCTGTGCCTTTGGCTCGTCCTGTGACTAAAGGATAGAACACAGACTCTAAAATATCCTGTGGCACACCAGGACCATTATCCTCAATGTCGACACGAACTGCGGATCGGTTTAATAAACCATTAATGGTGACAAGGCGTTGAATACGGGTTCTTAAAATCAGCTCAGGTTCATGATCCACAAAAAATTCTTTATTTTCTGTCATCGCTTGAATAGCATTCACGCTAATATTGAGCATGACCTGAATCAGTTGATCACGGTCTGCTTTGACATCTGGCAGTGATAAATCATAATCACGAGTGATTTTAATTTTTTTCTTGGTTTGATTGGCCACCAGAGAGCGCACCCGTTCCAAAGGTTCATGTACATTGACATCTTCATAGCTTGGCAACTGTCGTGAACCGAGCATGGTATCGGCCAGATTTCTTAAGCGATCGACTTCATTGATAATGATATCGGTAAATTCTTCGTATTTTGGATCATTTAAGCTACGTGCCAGTAATTGAGTTGCACCACGAATCCCACCTAAGGGATTTTTGACTTCATGGGCAATACCACGAATGAGCTGACGGGCAACCTGATGTTGTTGTATCAAATTTTCTTCTTTAGAAATTTTAAGCATCCGATCAATTGGATTGAGTTCTATTAATAGTAGCGGATGATAATTTTTGCCTGTATTGAGCGCTGAAACTGAATAATCGACATGAATATCCTTAAAATTCACACTGATTATTGCTTCGCGTCGTGTGTAATGTTGCCCTGAGTGTAGTGTATTGATGAGTGCTTCATGAGTATTGAAGCTATCATTCGGTGAATGTAATAAGTTAAGCACAGGCAAACCTGATGCACGTAATAAGCTAATATCAAACAACGCTTCACAAGAAGAATTGAGATAAAAAATATTCAGGTCGCTATCGACCAATAATATGGCAGTAGTAAGGTTATCGACCAAAAGCCGATAGTCAATGGTCTCTCTTTGATCCATTAGAAAATGTTTCCTGTCTTAAAATAGCGCAATGACATTTTCATTTAATCCAGTTTTTCCCTGTAATGGGACATAAGTTAAGCAAAATGTAAGCCAACTTTTTGCGTAAAAGAACTTGTTCTTAAGCTTGTATTAAAAATGAGCAAAATAGACAAATTATGATCGATTTAAAAACAAGTTGGGTTAGATGGCATCTTAAATTGAATCATAATGGTGCAATAGTTGTTTTTAATAAAAATATTGGTTGTATTTTGGTGCATTAAGCGAACTGTGCATATTCCACCTGTTTTTATTGCGAGAAACGTCATACAATACGCGGATTCTAGTGGAGCGCAGATTCATGAAGTCCCCCAAAGTCGGTTTTGTATCTTTAGGTTGTCCTAAGGCATTGGTAGATTCTGAACGAATTTTAACTCAGTTACGTACTGAAGGTTATCAGGTCGCATCAGATTATGATGGTGCTGATCTGGTTGTAGTCAATACCTGCGGTTTTATTGAATCTGCGGTACAAGAATCATTAGATGCGATTGGCGAAGCCATGAGTGAAAATGGTCGTGTGATTGTGACGGGATGTTTGGGTAAAGATGAAGATAAAATTCGTCAAATGCATCCCAATGTTTTAAAAGTCACAGGTGCGGCGGCCTATCAGGATGTGATGGAAGCGGTACATGAATATGTGCCTGCGCCACCGAAACATAATCCTTTTGTCGATCTGGTACCTGAACAAGGCATTCGACTCACTCCAAAACATTATGCTTATTTAAAAATTTCGGAAGGCTGTAATCATCGCTGTACCTTCTGCATCATTCCAAGTATGCGGGGTGATTTAGTTTCACGTCCTGTCGGTTCAGTGCTTGAAGAAGCAGCAGCGCTTAAGCGCGCGGGTGTTAAAGAAGTTTTAGTCATTTCTCAGGATACTTCTGCTTATGGTGTAGACACCAAGTACAAGCTTGATTTCTGGAATGGTCAGCCTGTAAAAACCAAGTTTTATGATATGTGTGAGGCACTCGGTCAATTAGGAATCTGGGTGCGTTTGCATTATGTTTATCCATATCCACACGTCGATGCAGTCATCGACTTGATGGCTCAGGGTAAAATTCTTCCTTATCTTGATATTCCTTTTCAGCATGCCAGTCCGCGCGTCTTAAAATTGATGAAGCGACCAGCTCATAGTGAAAATACCCTTGAACGTATCAAAACATGGCGTGAAAAATGTCCAGATTTGGTGATTCGCTCAACTTTTGTAGTGGGTTTTCCAGGTGAGACCGAAGAAGATTTTCAAATTCTTTTAGATTGGTTGCAAGAAGCACAGCTTGATCGAGTCGGTTGTTTTACTTATTCACCAGTAGAAGGTGCAACAGCCAATGACTTGCCAGATCATGTACCTGAAGAAATTAAGCAAGAGCGTTATGAACGTTTCATGCAGGTTCAGCAGACCATCTCGGCGGCTAAATTGCAAAAACGGATTGGTCAAACCATGACTGTTTTAGTCGATAGTCTGGAAGATGAATATCCTGTTGCGGTTGCACGTTCTTATGCTGATGCGCCTGAAATTGATGGCAACGTCTTTGTGGAAGATATTGATAAATCAAAAATCCAGTCAGGTGATTTACTTGAAGTCGAAATTACTGATGCAGATGAATACGATTTATTTGCAAAGTTGATTACAATCAAATCAGCTTGATGATTGATGTTGCAACAAACAAAATTTATTTTTAACACATTGTTTTTTGGAGCTTACCATGGCGGATTCTAATAGCCCCCGTTACTCACGTATTCTACTTAAACTTTCTGGTGAGGCATTGTCGGGCAATAAAGACATGGGAATCGATGCACAAGTGCTTGATCAAATGTCATTGTCAATTGCTCACTTGGTTGGCTTGGGTGTGCAAGTGGGTATCGTTGTTGGTGGTGGAAACTTGTACCGTGGTAGCCAATTACAAAAAGATGGTCTGGTGGGTCGTGTAACGGGCGATCAGATGGGTATGCTGGCAACGGTGATGAATGGCTTGGCACTACGCGATGCTCTGGTTCGTCGTAATATCAAGACACGTTTGATGTCTGCACTCTCAATCGGCACAGTGGTTGAATCTTATTCGAGCCGTGATGCGATTCGCCATTTAAGTCAGGGCGAAGTATGTGTATTCGTGGCAGGTACAGGTAACCCATTCTTCACCACAGATACAGCGGCTTGCTTACGTGGGATTGAAATTGAAGCCAATTTGATTTTGAAAGCCACCAAAGTTGATGGCGTATATAACAAAGACCCAAGCAAATATGATGATGCGGTAAAATATGATCATTTAACTTTTGATCAAGTGCTTGATGAAAAGTTGGGTGTGATGGATTTAACTGCCATTTGTCTGTGTCGTGACCATAATGTACCGTTGCAAGTTTTCGATATGAATAAAGCCGGCGCACTATTATCTGTGGTGATGGGCGAAAAAGAAGGAACTCATGTTACGAATTAATGTACGTAACCTAGAAAGCTCTTTATACTACTCGACTAATTTAGCAATTACACCTTGAATGAATAAGTAAGGAAGATCATATGATTAACGATCTCAAACAAGACAGCGAACAACGCATGCAAAAAACCCTTGAATCTTTAGAGCAAGGTTTTGCGAAAGTGCGTACTGGCCGTGCTCATCCATCCATTCTAAACGGTGTAATGGTTTCTTATTATGGTTCGGATGTTCCATTGAATCAGGTGGCAAACGTGGGTATTGAAGACTCACGTACTCTTATTGTTCAGCCATTTGAACGTACAATGGTTTCGGCAATTGATAAAGCAATTCGTGAAAGTGATTTGGGTTTAAACCCGATTACAGCAGATGCAATCCGTGTACCTTTACCAGCTTTAACTGAAGAAACACGCCGTGATATGCAAAAAGTGGCGCGTTCAGAAGCTGAAAATGCCAAAGTTGCCATTCGTAACATCCGTCGTGATGTATTAGGTGATATCAAATCACTGCTAAAAGACAAAGAAATTTCTGAAGATGATGAGCGTCGTGCAGGTGATGATATTCAAAAAATCACCGATAAATATGTTGCCGAAGTTGATAAACGTTTGGCAGCAAAAGAAGCTGAATTGATGAAGGTCTAATTTTATGACCGCTTCAGAAGAGCTTCATCTTCCGCAACATGTTGCTATCATTATGGATGGCAACAACCGTTTTGCTAAAAAAAATCAAATGCAAAAAGGAGATGGGCATCGTGAAGGCAAAAATAGTCTAGATCCAATTGTTGAGCATTGTCGTAACAAAGGGATTCAGGCATTAACCGTATTTGCATTTTCCAGCGAAAACTGGAATCGTCCACAGTATGAAGTCGATTTATTGATGAAATTGCTGGAAGAGACGATTCATGAACAGTTACCACGAATGGAAAAATTTAATATTGCCTTGCAGTTTATTGGTGATCGTTCTCGTCTATCTCCACATTTACGTGAATTGATGTTGCATGCAGAACAGCAGACTGCTAGTTTTGACAGCATGACGCTGACTATTGCGATCAGTTATGGTGGGATGTGGGATATTGCCCATACAGCAAAGCACATTGCACAAGACGTAAAAGCAGGCGTATTAGGTGTAGATCAAATAGATGCTGCACTTTTTAATCAGCGGATTAGTTTAAATAATCTGCCGGCTGTTGATTTGCTGATTCGTACAGGCGGTGATTATCGTTTGTCCAACTTCCTGCTTTGGCAGGCTGCTTATGCTGAATTGTATTTTACCGAGACACTCTGGCCTGAGTTTTCTGTAAAAGAATTTGATCGTGCTTTAGATGTGTTTGCAGGACGCGAACGTCGTTTTGGTAAGACTTCTGAACAAATCCACCAAGAGAAAATTGAGAATTAATAAATGTTAGAGCGGATAATTACCGCATTGGTATTGGTAGCGGTAGTACTTACTTGTATGTTTGCAACCAGTTCTCACTATCCAATGTTTGGCTTAATGATTGTAGCCGCAGGGGTGGCTGGCTATGAATGGTTTAAACTCATGCCTAGAGATACGGCATTATTTAAACCGAAAGCGTGGGCTTATGGACTGATCGTCGCGCTAATATCTGCGCTGGCGCTTTATTATAATGAAGTTGCAATCCTATTATGGTGTGCATCAATACTCACTTGGCTGGTGAGCAGTTTTTGGGTCAAGGCTTATCCTGAATACGATGGCTGGTACAACGCTTCGCTTTATCTTCTTGGGCTGATACTGGTCAGTGCGGCAGTTACGGCAATTTTTGAAGTTTGGCAAAGTTCGCCATGGTGGTTGATGTATTTGTTCCTGTTGGTATGGGGAGCGGACTCAGGTGCTTATTTTGTTGGGCGTAAGTTTGGTCAAAATAAGCTAGCACCAACAGTGAGTCCAAATAAATCGGTTGAAGGATTGATTGGTGGGATAGGGCTTGCGATCATTATTATTATTGTGGTGCAGGTCAATTATCTTAACTTAACATTTGCCCAGCATTTGCTGTTTCTAATTTTGTCTGTGGTGACTGTTTTTGCTTCAGTGTTGGGTGATTTGTTCGAGTCTATGATTAAGCGTCGTGCTGGTATTAAGGATTCTGGGCGTATTTTGCCGGGCCATGGTGGTGTGTTAGATCGTATCGACTCTCTACTTGCAGCAGCGCCTATCTTTGCAGCGGGCATGTATCTATTAAAACTTATTGGCGTAGATCTATAAATGACTCAATCTGTTTGTATATTTGGTGTGACGGGTTCAATTGGTCAAAGTACGTTAAAAATATTGGATCGTCATCCAGATAAATATACACTTTTTGCTGTAACAGCTTATAGTCGTATCAAAGAACTGGCTCAAATATGCAAACAGTATCAGCCTAAAATTGCAGTTGTACCTGAATCAAAAGTTGATGAACTGCGTGCCGAATTGCTTGCATTGGGTGTTTTTGATATTGAGATATTGGCTGGGGAACAAGGCTTAATTACTGTTGCTGAAAGTTCTCAGGTTGATATTGTCATGGCTGCAATTGTTGGAGCAGCAGGGTTGTTGCCTACACTGGCTGCAATCAAAACAGGTAAAAGAGTGTTGCTTGCCAATAAAGAAGCATTGGTGATGTCTGGTGAAATCATGATGCAAGCGGCACGAGATCATCATGCATTATTGTTACCCGTCGACTCTGAGCACAATGCAATTTTTCAGTCTTTACCGCAGAATTATTTAAATATTGAGCGTAATGGTCAGCCCCAGTTGGGGGTGTGGCAGATTTTACTGACGGCCTCAGGTGGTCCATTTTTAAATCATACGCTTGAACAATTACATGCGGTGACGCCACAGCAGGCGTGTAAGCATCCAAATTGGTCTATGGGACAAAAAATTTCTGTTGATTCTGCAACTTTAATGAATAAAGGTTTGGAGTTGATTGAAGCGTGTCATTTGTTTTCAATATCTGAACATTTTGTTACAGTTGTAATCCACCCACAAAGTATTATTCATTCAATGGTTCAATATATTGATGGTTCAACTTTGGCGCAAATGGGAAATCCTGATATGTGTACGCCGATCGCACATGCATTAGCATGGCCTGAGCGATTGGACACGCATGTTCCTGCACTTGATTTGTTTACACATTCACATCTTAATTTTCAGCAACCCGATACTCAAAAATTTCCTGCATTAAATTTGGCTCGTCAAGCCATGCGTGATGGTGGTCTCGCACCGACGATTTTAAATGCGGCAAATGAAATTGCGGTTGCGGCATTTTTAAATTTGAAAATAAAGTTTACTACGATTCCAGAAGTGGTTGAGCATACGCTTAATCACGTGCAAAATGGTTCGGCACAGAGTATAGAAGCTATTTTGGATACAGATCGATTAGCCCGTGATGTTGCGCATCAGTTTGTGGCTAGCGCAGGAGGCTGAACATGAATATTTTATTTATCATTGTTGCAGCAATTCTGTTGCTGGGGCCTCTGATTGCCATACATGAGTTTGGACATTATTGGGTGGCACGTAAGCTGGGTGTCAAGGTTTTGGTTTATTCGATTGGTTTTGGTCCAACTTTGCTAAAATGGACATCGAAAAAATCAGAGATTCAGTATCAACTTTCAGCATTGCCACTGGGTGGTTATGTCAAGATGCTGGATGAACGTGAAGGTAATGTTGCTGAAGCTGATTTACCTTATGCGTTTAATCGCCAATCTCCGTGGAAAAGAATTGCGATCGTCGCAGCAGGGCCGCTGATTAATTTATTGTTTGCTATCGTTTTATTCTGGATTTTATTTCTTCCATCTCAAGAACAGTTAAATACACGTATAGGCAAAGTTTTGCCTAATACACCTGCCGCGCAAGTCGATTTGCATGTGGGTGATAAAGTGTTAACTGTAGATGGAGAGCAAACACCTACATGGGAAAAGTTAAATTTTGCTCTGGTTGACCGAGCGGGTGAAACAGGTCAAATTTTGATGACCGTAGATCGTGACGGCACTCAAAAGAGTGTTGCGCTTCCTATTCATAATTTTCTCAAAGATCAATCACAGTCTGCTTTAGATATTCTTGGATTTTTACCCTATCGTCCTCAAATGCCTGCGGTGATTCATCAGCTCAGTGAGGATGGTGCTGCTATTCGTCAAGGGATGAAGGTTGGCGATCAAATCCTTTCTATCAATGGCATTAAAATGAATGACTGGTTTGATGTGGTTGATGTCGTGCAGAAGTCCCCTGAAAAACTGCTGAATATTGATGTGCTTCGTAATGGGCAAATGGTTCATTTGCAAGTCATGCCGCAAGGTAAACGTGACAATATGGGCAATACCACTGGTATGCTTGGTGTGCAAAGTAACCCTGCTAAAGTCAATATTCCTAACGACTACAAACAAACGATTCAATATAATCCAGCTCAGGCCTTAGTGATGGCAGTGGATAAAACCACTCAAATTTCTGGCATGATTTTAAACTCGATCGTTAAAATGTTTAGAGGTTTAATTGGACTTGAAAATTTATCAGGCCCAATTACTATTGCTAAAGTTGCTGGACAAAGTGCTGAAATGGGATGGCAAACGTTTATCTCGTTTATGGCATTGATGAGTGTAAGTCTTGGAATTTTAAATTTATTGCCGATCCCTATGTTGGATGGTGGACATTTGGTTTATTATTTTATCGAAGCAATTCGCGGTAAACCTGTTTCCGAACAAATACAAATGATGGGCTTAAAAATTGGTATGGTACTGCTCGGCAGTATGATGCTCTTGGCTCTCTTTAATGATTTTATGCGTTTATAACGTTTAGATGGAAAAATTAACTTACTGGAAAAATCTGGCATGCGGCACACACATTTATTAATGCCTTTGGCACTTGTTAGTGCTATGGCGGCAGTACAACAAGCATATGCAGCGAATGACTTCATTGCACGAGATATCAAAGTCGAAGGTTTAGTTCGCCTCACTCCTGCAAATGTTTATACCATGTTGCCGATAAACAGTGGCGATCGTGTCGACGATCCAACCATTGCTGATGCCATTCGTACGCTTTATGCGACTGGTCTTTTTGATGATATTCAAACTTATAAGCAAAATGATATTTTGGTCTTTAAGGTTGTAGAGCGTCCTGTTATTTCAAAAATTGAATTTAAAGGCAACAAGCTCATTCCCAAAGAAGCTCTGCAAGACGGCTTAAAGAAAATGGGCGTTGCCGAAGGAGAAGTTCTTAAAAAATCTTCTTTGCAAACTCTTGAAACAGAACTTGAGCAACAATATACACAGCAAGGTCGTTATGATGCGGACATCAAGGTCACTACGACAGCTCGCCCAAATAACCGTGTAGATTTAACCATCGAATTTTATGAAGGTAAGCCTGCAAAAGTCTTTGATATTAATATTATTGGCAATACTGTATTTAGTGATGATGACATTAAACAAGCTTTTGCAGTCAAAGAATCTGGCTGGGCTTCTATTGTTACTCGTAATGATCGCTATGCCCGCGAGAAAATGGCGGCCAGTCTTGAAGCATTACGTGCTTTGTATTTGAATAAAGGCTACATCAACTTTAATATCAATAATTCACAGCTCAATATTAGTGAAGATAAAAAGCATATCTTTATTGAAGTTTCTGTTGATGAAGGTCAGCAGTTCAAGTTTGGTGAAACTAAATTTTTAGGTGATGCGCTGTATAAGCCAGAAGAATTACAGGCATTAAAAATTTATAAAGATGGCGACACTTATTCACAAGAAAAAGTAAATGCGGTGAAGCAGTTATTGTTGCGTAAATACGGAAATGCTGGCTATTACTTTGCTGATGTAAACGTGGTTCCGCAAATTAATAACGAAACCCGCACGGTTGATATGAATTACTATATCAATCCAGGGCAGCAGGTGACAGTACGACGCATCAACTTCTCTGGAAACAGTAAAACTGCTGATGAGGTTCTACGTCGTGAAATGCGTCAAATGGAAGGCGCACTTGCAAGTAATGAAAAAATTGATCTTTCAAAAGTGCGTTTAGAGCGTACAGGTTTCTTTAAAACTGTTGATGTGAAACCTGTTCGTGTGCCCAATTCGCCTGATCAAGTTGATTTGAATGTCAATGTTGAAGAGCAACATTCTGGAACGACTACACTTGCAGTTGGTTACTCTCAAAGTGGCGGTGTAACATTTCAGGCAGGCTTAAGTCAGACGAACTTCTTGGGTACAGGTAACCGTGTTGCAATTGATTTATCACGCTCTGAAACACAGGATTACTATAACCTGAGTGTGACTGACCCGTATTTCACTATTGACGGTGTGAGTCGTGGTTATAACGTCTATTATCGTAAAACCAAACTGAATGATGACTATAACGTCAGTAACTATGTGACTGACAGTATCGGTGGTAGTTTAAGTTTTGGTTATCCAATTGATGAAAACCAGAATGTGAGTGCATCGATTGGTGTGGATAATACCAAAGTTACCACAGGCCCTTATGTGTCAACCTATGTTCGAGATTACTTGCTTAAAAATGGCGGTAAGGCAACAGGTCAGGGGTCATACTGTGATGGTGATTATGTACTTAATGCAGATACAAACGAATACGAATGTAAAGCATCCAATGGCAGTACTGGTCAGATGCTACCATACGATAATGAGTTTGAAGGTGAATTCTTTACTTACAACCTGAATTTAGGTTGGTCTTATAATACACTTAACCGCCCAATCTTCCCGACATCGGGTATGTATCATCGTTTAAATCTTGAAGTTGGTTTACCAGGTGGCGACGTTGATTATCAAAAAGCCACGTTTGATACTCAGGCTTATTTCCCATTAGGTCATGATTTTGTACTTCGTGGCTACGGTAAATTCGGTTATGGTAATGATTTGCCGTTTTATAAAAACTTCTTTGCAGGTGGTTACGGTTCGGTACGTGGTTATGATGTCAATACACTGGGACCTAAATATCCAGGTGTGACTTATAACGAGAGTAAAACGCGTGATTGGGATCCTGAGGAAGTCGGTGGCAATGCTTTAGTACAATTTGGTACTGAGCTTGCTTTACCTATTCCATTTAAAGGGGACTGGGCACGTCAGGTACGACCTGTAATATTTGCAGAAGGTGGTCAGGTTTTTGATACTCAATGTAAGACTGCCTCAGGTAACTTATATTTAGATGGTTCTAAAACGCCTGTAGACGCAAAACAATACTGTAAAGATAACTATAATCTGGATTTAAGTAATCTTCGTTATAGTGTGGGTGTTGGCTTTACGTGGATTACCATGATTGGTCCTCTGTCATTAAGTTATGCATTCCCATTAAATGATAAAGATGGTGATGAAACCAAGGAAATTCAGTTTGAAATCGGCCGTACTTTCTAGTACGGTCTTTGTTCAAATAATTAATTGTTGAAATACTCCTGTATAAGGAAATCAAAATGAATAAATTAACAGCAGTTTTATTGGGTATGGGTTTGTCTATTTCTGGATTGACACAAGCCGCAGGTGTGGGTTTTGTTGATTTAGCAAAAGTTGTCGATAGCAGTAGCTATCTTAAGCAACAAAATGCAAGCTTAAATCAGTCAGTTAAACCGACGACAACCAAACTAGAACAGCTTGGTAAAGAGCTAGATGCATTACGTCAAAAAGCGGAAACTGAAGGTCGTAATATGAAAGAAGCTGATGTTCAAAAACTTAATCAGCAATATCAGACCAAATTAAGCGAATTCAACTCGACCCAGCAAGGTTTGCAGACTCGTGTTCAAGGTACTTTACAAACCATGAACAACACTTTTGAAACTCGTGTGAAACAAGCGGGTGAACAACTTCGTCAAGAAAACAATTTAGACTTCATTTTGAATAAAAATGCTGCGGTTGCCTATGACGCTAAGAACGATTTAACTGATAAAATGATTCAAAAGGTTAATGCAATTAAATAATCAATGAAAGCACGTAGTTATCGTTTAGAAGACTTGGCTCATCTTGTTCAAGGTGAGTCTTTTGGTCATAAAGACCTTTCTCTGACTGGACTTGCAAGTCTCGAACACGCACATCCAAACCAGATTTCATTTGTGAATGGCGACAAATATCTCGAAGCAGCACAAGTCTCGAAAGCAGGTGCATTGATTGTTCCAGCTGAATTAAAACAACAGTTAGCGCAACATCAAAATTTTATTGTAGTTCAAAATCCCTACCTTGCTTTTGCTCAATTGACTCATGTTTTTGAAAAGAAAATTGAATCCATTGGAATTGAAAGTACTGCACAAATCCATCCGTCTGCCATTATTTCAGATCGTGCTTATATTGGTCATTATGTGGTGATTGGTGAGAACTGTGTGGTTGGTGATGGTAGCGTTATTTTGGCAAACTCTACGTTGAATGATTTCGTTGAAGTTGGTAAAGATTGCTTTATAGATTCGAACGTAACTTTAACAGGTGAGACCAAAATTAAGGATCGTGTTCGAATTCATGCCAATTCAGTGGTCGGTGGTGAAGGTTTTGGTTTTGCACCCTATCAGGGAAAATGGCATCGTATTGCTCAACTAGGTTCAGTTCAAATTGGAAATGATGTTCGAATTGGTTCAAATTGTAGTATCGATCGCGGGGCTTTGGACGATACAATTTTAGAAGACGGCGTCATTATTGATAACCTTGTGCAAATCGCGCATAACGTTCACATTGGCACAAATACGGCGATTGCTGCAAAAACGGGAATTGCAGGGAGTACCACTATTGGCAAAAACTGTATCATTGGTGGGGCGTGTGGACTTGCAGGGCATTTAAACATTGCTGATAATGTGACACTTACAGGAATGTCAATGGTCACAAAAAGTATTTTTGAAGCAGGAACCTATTCTTCAGGAACAGGACTTTTTGAAAATAGTCAGTGGAAACGCACGATTGTTCGCTTTAGACAATTAGCAGATGTGCCATTGACCCAAATACTCAAACGACTCGATCATATGCAGGCTCAAATAGAGTCTCTTGAATCAACCTTTAAATTGCGTAAATAGAAATATGATGACTGAGTCCAACACTCCCGCGTTTACGATCCCTGAATTGCCAATGCATATTCAAACTATTCGTGAATATCTGCCACATCGTTATCCATTTTTACTGGTTGACCGTGTGGTTGAAGTAACTGAAAATTCTATTGTTGGTTATAAAAACGTTTCAATCAATGAAGAATTTTTACAAGGACATTTTCCTGAATATCCAATTATGCCAGGCGTACTTATTGTAGAGGCTTTGGCTCAAGTTTCAGGTGTTCTTGGTTTTATCATGAATAATCAAAAACCAAAAGCGGGTTCTTTGTTCCTTTTTGCTGGAGCGGAGAAAGTACGGTTTAAAAAACAGGTTGTTGCAGGAGATCAGCTCGTCTTAAAGTCTGAGTTGGTGATGCAAAAACGTGGCATTTACAAATATAATTGTACAGCCACAGTGGATGGTATTGTAGCAACGACCGCTGAAATTATGATTTCGCACCAGATAACAGAGCAGGCATGAGTAATAACGACTTCATTCATTCAACCGCTATTATTGACTCATCTGCAGTAATTGCTTCAGATGTTCAAATTGGACCTTATTGTGTCATTGGGCCTAATGTGAGCATCGGTGCAGGGACTAAGCTTCATTCACATGTCGTGATTGGTGGTTTCACACGGATTGGTGAACATAATGAAATTTTTCAGTTCGCGAGTGTGGGTGAGATTTGCCAAGATCTAAAATATAACGGCGAAGAAACTTGGCTTGAAATTGGTAATCATAACCGCATTCGTGAACATTGTAGTTTGCATCGTGGCACCATTCAGGATAATAGTCTGACCAAATTGGGTAGCCATAATTTACTGATGGTGAATACACATATTGCTCATGACTGCGTGGTGGGTGATCATAATATTTTTGCCAACAATGTCGGTGTGGCTGGCCATGTGCACATCGGTGACTATGTGGTCGTGGGTGGAAACTCAGGAATTCATCAGTTTTGTAAGATTGATTCTTATAGTATGGTGGGTGGGGCATCTTTAATTTTAAAAGATGTGCCTGCTTATGTGATGGTTTCAGGTAATCCAGCGCATGCGTTTGGGATGAATGTTGAAGGTATGCGTCGCAAAGGTTGGTCAAAAAATGTGATCAATGGCTTACGTGATTCTTTCAAAATTATCTATAAATCGGGTCTAACCACCGAACAAGCACTAGATAAAATTCGTACTGAAATTTTGCCAGAAATATCTGAAGTTCAATTGTTGATTGATTCAGTTGAATCATCCAAACGCGGTATTATTCGTTAGTTAAGTATCTTATTGAAATAAAAAAGACACATTTGAAATGTGTCTTTTTCGTTTTTAAGTGATGCTATTTTCTAACAAAACCGGCTTCTTCAGACTGTGGATAGCTGGCAAGTAGTTTGTTTTTGTATTGTGTAGCTACAGCAGCTTTGTGATCTACATCTTTTGCAATGCTATATAACTGATATAAAGAACGCGGTGCTTTGCTTGATGTTGGATATTTATCAGCGACAATCTGATAATTCTTTTTGGCTTGAGCATAATTGACAGGATCTGTTGCTAAATGAAACTCAGCCAGCCAAAAATAAGCATTTGGTGTGTAGATACTATTTGGATGATTCTTAATGAAGTTTTCCATTGGTGCAATTGCTTTTTTAGCACCGCCTTGTTTATACGCATCAAGCGCAACGGTATATGCTGCTTTGTCTAATTCTGTTGAGTCTTTATTTTCTGACGATGCTGATGCTGAATTTGTATTGCTTGTTGAGCTTGTAGCAGGAGCGGGCTGCTGATTCGTTTGAGCCACTGGTGCGACAGGTGTTTGTTGAGGAGTTGCATTTATAGGAGCTTGTGTATTTTCACTGGCTACTGGTGCGGCACCATTTGCATCAGTTGTTGCATTTTCATCAGTTGCAGCACTATCCGGATCTACTTTTTGATGGAGTAGCTCCAGACGTTGATCCAGATCAGTATAGCGGTTAGCCAAGTCTTTTTTTAGCTGATCAATCGAATGAGCTTGTTCTTCCAGTTGTCCTCGCAATGTACGGATATCATTTTCAAGTTGTTGATTTTTTTGCATCAACTGCCAGTTAAGATTGGTCGCGACAGGTTGATCATTTACAACTGACGTTGATCCAGAGTTAGATTGGCTTAATCCACGGGATTCAATCGGAACATTAGCGTAAATAGAAGAACCACAAAGTAGGGTAATCGCGAATAAAGAATGCTTTTTTAGCATAAGCCACAATCCATAATTTTAAATAGAACGTCAAGCAGTTGTTTTTTATTCATTCAGTCATAAAAAACAAATTGAAAGCAAATGCCATTAAAAACCCCCCGCCATAGAATTGCAATAAGTAATTACAATATTTTAGCATTTTCATTTTTGATGCTGTTTGACAAAATTAATTTCACTCAAGAAATAAAGCGATGAAATGGTATTGGCTTTGAGTTTGAAAAGAATGCTTTTATAGCCAAGTAGAAAGATGAAAAATAAACAAATCCTTAAATTTGTTGATGATTTAGTCAATTGAAACGAAAACCGCAGGAAAATTTGAGATAGCACTTGCAACACATTTAAAAATCTCTATACTCTGTTCTTGCAATGGTAGCCCTGCTGGTGGCTTCGCAATTGTACTCTGTGAACCCCGCCAGGACCGGAAGGTAGCAACGGTAGCAGATCTATGATGTGCCGAGGTTTTGCTAGTAGGGTTACCACCAATTACTCTTCTTCAGTCGTTCGACTAATCGCTTTCATAATCACATTCATATCAAAACCGCGATATTGCAAAAATCGAATTTGTTTGGCTTTTTGTTTCGGATCTTTTTCTATCTGAGTTCCAAATTTCTTAACTTTTAGCTGATAAGCCTGCTCAAACCAATCAACGTCTTGAATATCTTCTAAAATTAAATTGCTATCCAGTTGTTTGTGCTTGAGTGCCTGTTTAATTCGATTTGGGCCTTTGCCTTTGCGTATTTGGCTAGACAATACCATTTCAGCTACACGTTGATCGCTCTGGTATTGACGCTCTGATAGCTCTTCAACCAAGGCTAGAACTTCATCGCGATCCTGCGCATATAGACTGAGTTTTTCGATCAACTCTGCCTTTGCATATTCCTTACGTGTTAGCAGTGCAAAAGCGTAAGAACGCAAACGTGTGCCTGTAAGAAGCGGTTTATTTGCTTGATCATCTGAATTTGAATACATCAGGTCATTCCAAATGAAAAACGCCCCGCAGGGCGTTTGATGATAGCTGAATTAGCTTTCTAAAAAGTCAGGTTCTTCTTCTTCAACTTCAGTGCTATTTGCAACTGGTGTACTGGTCAGTAATTGATCGCGAATCTGTTTTTCAATTTCCTGCGCAATCGCTGGATTTTCTTCAAAATAACGAATCACGTTATTTTTACCCTGACCAATTTTGTTGCCTTGATAAGAATACCATGCACCTGCTTTTTGCACGATTTCCTGTTGCACCGCTAAATCCACGACTTCACCCAGTTGATTGGTGCCTTTGCCATAAAGGATTTGGAAAAGTGCTTCTTTAAATGGAGGCGCCATTTTGTTTTTGACAACTTTGACTTTGGTTTCAGAACCAACAATCTCGTCACCTTCTTTGACCTGTCCAACACGACGAATATCCAAACGTACAGAAGCATAGAACTTAAGTGCATTACCACCAGTCGTGGTTTCTGGGCTACCGAACATGACCCCAATCTTCATACGAATCTGGTTAATGAAAATCACCATACAGTTCGAACGTTTGGCATTCCCCGTGATTTTACGCAATGCCTGACTCATAAGACGAGCTTGTAAGCCCATGTGTGAATCGCCCATTTCGCCTTCAATTTCAGCGCGAGGAGTCAGTGCCGCAACAGAGTCGACAACAATCAGATCAATTGCCCCTGAGCGCACTAGCATGTCCGCAATTTCAAGTGCCTGTTCACCATGGTCAGGCTGTGAAACCAATAGATTGTCGATGTCCACGCCAAGCTTACGTGCATATTGTGGATCAAGTGCATGTTCAGCATCAATAAACGCGCACGTACCGCCCGCTTTTTGACATTGAGCAATGGCTTGTAAGGTCATTGTGGTTTTACCTGATGATTCAGGACCATAAATCTCAACAATACGGCCTTTTGGCAAACCACCAATACCGAGTGCAATATCCAGTGTCAGTGAGCCTGTGGACACCGCTTCAACTGCTTGTACCGTGTTGTCACCTAAGCGCATCACTGTATTTTTACCAAATTGTTTTTCAATCTGGCTCAAGGCCGCGTTTAATGCCTTGCTTTTATTATCATCCATCTCACAACCTCAAAACTGTGTAATATCACTATCATTCAAAGTGGATGTATCGAATTTTAACCTCGTTCCACCTGTGTATAGTGACAGATTTATTTTTAATATTCCATGTCAAGATGATGTCAGTACGACATAATATGACGTGTATAAAAAGCCATTCAATTAATCATCATGATAAGACCATGACTGGTCAAATTGTTGATCATTTTCTTGTTTAAACTTGCTGATTTGTCGACGATCTTTTTTGGATGGACGATGATCAGGTCGCGCTAGATTATGCAATTTTCTTTGTGCTGCAATCAACTCCCGACGCGCTAAACTGACCTCTGTTTCTTCATATAATAATTGAGCCACAGGCGCAGGACCACGTGTTGCTGAGAGTGCTTTAATCACCACGGTTTTCTTTTCAAATCCTTGCATGATGGTAAGTTCCATTCCGACACGGATTTCTTTAGAAACTTTGACGCGTTCACTGTCATGGTGGACTTTACCACCTTCAATGGCGGCTTTGGCAATGGAGCGAGTTTTAAAAAAACGTGCGGCCCAAAGCCATTTATCGACTCGCATTGAGTCATTGGCATGTTGTTCAAGCTGTTTTGACATCAATATCCTTAACTTGAGATTGAGGTAAAAAAGAAATTAATTCCATTAAATGATGGATGGCAGGATAGTCTAAACTGGACGAATCTCGCGCAGGTTTTAAACTGGAAGGCTGTGTAATCGTAATCAGTTGTTCGATTCCAAATTCTTTGGCACCTTGGAGCACCTGTGCTGTGTCATCAACCAAAATGACTTGGGTTGGATCAAACGGCTGCAATTGTTGTAAAGCCTGCCAAAAGCCAATATCTTCTTTGGCATGACCCAATTGCTGGCTACTGACCATGAGTTCAAAATAAGGGCGAAGTGCAACATTTTCAAGTTTAAGCTTTAAACTTGCCTGATCGGCATTGGTGACCAGCCAACAGCGATAACCTTGATCCTGAAGCTGTTGCAAAAGTTCAAAACAACCTGATCTTGGTTGAATCTTGTGTTGAAATTCCTGTTGTAATTTCAGGACATCTACGCCGACTTTTGCTGTCCAATAGTCTGATGAATACCAAGATAATGTATGCTTGTGCTGTTGGTAAAACTTAGATAAGGTCTCGTGACTTTGTTGCAAGGTACATTGATGAACTTGTGCATGACGTTCAGGCAGACATTGATTCCAGATAAAGTCATCAAAACTTAAGTCGAGTAGCGTGCCGTCCATATCAAATAGGACAATAGGTAAAGTTGAAGAATTACAATTTGGCATAACAGGATAATCTATGTTTATTAAAACTCATGCGCCACAAGATACATTGATTATGCAATTGTTGCCTGTGTTGCAGCAAGCGAGTCAAATTCTCTTTGAAGAATACCAAAGTTATACCACAGGAAGCGAGTTTAATATTCATCAGAAAAGTGATCAATCACCTGTGACGCAGGCAGATTTAAGAGTTAATCATTTTTTAATGCAAGCCTTGGCTCAAGTTCAGTCTGTATATCCTGTGTTATCTGAAGAAAGTGATAATGTTGGTCGACACGAATGGTCAACCTGCTGGATGCTTGATCCTTTGGATGGAACCAAAGAGTTTATTCATAAACGTGATGAATTTACCATTAATTTAAGTTTAATTGAAAACTCGAAAACTATTTTTTCGGTCATTGTCGTGCCTTGTGAACAACAAATGTATTTGGGTTATCTCGATGATCTCCCGTATAAATATCAGTTTAATCATGGACAATGGTGGCGTTATCAAAATGCCAAAAGCTCTCCATCTCAGACCTTACAAATTGGTTTAAGTCATAGCAGTAAAAATCCGAAGTATCAGCAGTTTATTGGGTTTATTGAGCAACAGAATCATGCCGTAATTCGTCGTGAAGCAGGCAGCGCTTATAAATTTTGTATGATGCTTGAAGGTGAGATTGATCTTTATCCTAGATTCCATCCGACTTCGGAATGGGATACCAGCGCAGGTCAGGGTTTACTGGAAAGTATTGGTGGTGGTTTAGTCTCATTACATGGGCGGCCATTTGAATATAACCAGCGTGATACGGTGCTCAATGCAGGCTTTTTAGCATTTACCACTCCAGAAATAAAAGATTTAGCATTAAATGCGCTAAAGCATGTGCAGATTACAGATTGAGAGTTTTAGCCTGCATGTTATAGTGAGCAGGTAATGAAAATGACAACATAAGATGATATATGGCACTTAAGCTATTACCTCCTAGTATGCTACAGGCGATTGATTTATTGCCTCATGGCAATATTCCTGTGACACTTTTTACACGGCATTCGATTCGTGAAATTGTCAATGGACAAGGCTTGGCTGGTTATGATTTACAACTTACTGAATCTGGTCGGGTATTGGCAGAGGAGTGGGGTGCCTGTTTGATACAAAATACAGGTCGAATGATTCAGCACTGTATTTCAAGCCCTATTCAGCGCTGTATTGATACTGCTGCTTTGATGATTGAGGGAGCTGATCGGGTAACTCCCACCAGTAATACCCATACCATTGAGATTGTTGAGCAAGGCTTATTGGTTGAACCGGGTAGTTTTGTACTGGATATAAAAAAAGCCGCGCCTTATTTTCGAGAACAAGGCGCGCTAGGGTTTATTAATAGTTTTGTCAATAACGCCTTACCGGGGATGAAGCATCCAATTACGGGTGTCTTTGATGTACTAGAGCTGATTTATAATACTCATCCAAATGCTTCAAATGGTTTAAGTCTGGCGGTAAGTCACGACACGATTATTGCCGCGATTGTTGCGGTGATTTCGGGTCGTAGTCAGATTGATAAAGAAGATTGGCCTGCAATGATGGAAGGCTTATTTGTCTGGTTTGAGGGTGATGACTTTCTCAATAGTCAATTGAAATGGATTTGGCGTGGCGAAGTACATCAGTTGAATGTCAGTGATTTTATTCAGCCAAATCAGCGTTTATAAAAACCGCGTATAAAAATATTGCATGAGTTTCAGTAAAAACTGGGTGATATGCATCGCAGTGTATTGAATCGATCTGGATAAAAATCTTGCTTTTAAAATGACGCATAATAAGATGCTGATGAATAAACAAAATGCCAGATTGAGCATCCAATTCATTGATGTGAATGTGATCAATTTGGTTAAGATAATGATAAAAAAACCGTGCAGTAAGTAAATGGCTAGAGTATTTTCACCCATGCTCCTCAAAATATCTGGGAGTTTAGATGCATACGTAAGTGAAGCAATTATTCCGCAACTTGCGATAATTAATAGCCATAAGCGCGTTAAAACTCCGTGAACAGCCTCTACTTGTAACTGTTGATAAGACAAACTTCCATATAACCAGTAAGGATTGGGTCTGAGTAAAGCTAGCAAAGTGATTGATATTATTATGCTTGCAGCCGTAATCCAGAGTGAGTACTTGGTATTTTGTATGCAGTGTAAAAAAGATTTGCCATAAAGCGCGCCAGCTACAAAAAATGGCAGGAACACAAAAATCCGTCCGATGGAAAACAGATAATTATTGAATGGAGATAGTCCGATACCTAAACTTGCGAAAATGGCAATAAGCAAAGGATAGTGCGTTTTCATGAGTAACGGTGTGATCAGACTCCAAGCCACCATTCCCCATAGATACCACAAAATCCAATACGGTTTGATCACCCAATGCAGCCAGTTTTGAGTGTGTTGCCAAAAGGATTCAAAGCAAAAATAAAGAATTTGAAACAACACTGCCAGCACAGCAAAAAATAAGATTTTTTCAAATAATTTATGATTTTTAAACAATAAGCCTGAGACAAAAATAAAAGCAGGCATGTGGAAACTGTAGATAAATGCAAGTAATGCGCTGTTTGGATTAATCCAGCCAATGAAACGTTCTAAGCCGTGACCCAACACCACCAGAAAGATGAGTAAACCTTTGACTTTGTCTAAATGGGGATTACGCATATAAAATAAGGAATGAGTTTTAAATTTATTATTTTCATGGCAATAAAAAAAGCCCAGTAGGGCTTTCTTTATTTGCTGCTTAGTTAGAAGCTAATGCTTTAACTTGAGCGTTTAAACGGCTCTTATGACGAGCAGCTTTGTTTTTGTGGATGATGCCTTTATCAGCCATACGGTCGATTACAGGAACAGCTTTTTTATAAGCTTCTGTAGCAACAGCATAATCACCAGATGCGATTGCACTTACAGTACGTTTGATGTAAGTACGAACCATAGAACGCAAGCTTGCGTTGTGTTTACGCGCTTTAACGTTTTGACGCGCACGTTTTTTTGCCTGAGCAGAGTTTGCCACTCTTGCACTCCTTGAAATTTGATTGGTCTGGGCGGGCTGAAGTTTCACTGGTTATAGTTAAAACTATCACCAGCCCGTAAACAAGTGCCATATTTTGATGAATTGGTGCGGCTAAGTCAAGTCTTGAGACGTTTTTGCAACGTTTTTGATGGTGATAAATTTTCAGGAACAGGCTAAATTAAAGCGAAAATAAGTAGGCTGGTTAAAATATGACAAATATGAACAAAAAAGCATTGGTGATTGGTGCGACTGGATTGGTCGGAAAAGCATTGGTAAAACAATTACAAGTAGCGTCAGAGTTTGAATCTGTCACTGTAGTGGTGCGAAAAGAGTTAGATGAATTTAAAGTATTTTCCAAAGTCAGTCAGTTTGTAGTCGAAGACTTTTTGTTACTCAATGATCAGGATGTCAGTGGCTATACACATGCTTTTAGTTGTTTGGGATCGACCATTAAAAAAGCAGGCTCTAAACAAAAATTTTATGCGATTGATTATGAAATCAATGCACATTTTGCAGATTTACTGCAAGATAAAGAAACACATTTGCTTTTGGTGAGTGCGATGGGTGCAAATTCATCTTCAATATTCTTTTATAATCGGGTCAAAGGGCTGCTTGAAGATTATTTGAAGACACTCACACTCAACAAACTTTCAATCTTTCATCCTTCATTATTGATTGGTGAGCGAGATGAACAAAGACTCCTTGAAGGCGCGGCGCAGAAGATATTTTTGCTGCTCAAAGACACCATTAAAAAACCATTGATGTATAAGCCTGTGACTGCGGAGCAATTGGCGCATATCATGATCATCGCTGCAAATACACAAATGGAAAGCTTTAAAATTTATGATAATTTAGCCATACAAACTACTTCATAATGGAGAACAACATGAGTCTAGTGCCTTTCGTAACCTGTGATTTACTTGATGATCATCCTGATAAAGACATTCAGGTTGTAACCCCTTCACTGGATGGACGTTTTTTTAAGAGTTACGGAGCACGTAAAACATTTGGTGGTCAAATTGTGACAGTAAAATGTTTTGAAGATAATTCACGTGTTAAAGAGTTGCTGGCAACGGATGGAACAGGAAAAGTGCTGGTGGTGGATGGCGGTGCGTCGATGCGCTGTGCTTTGATGGGCGATATGATTGCTGAGTCAGCAGTAAAAAATCACTGGAACGGTGTGGTCATTTATGGCTGTGTACGTGATGTTGATGCAATAGCTGAACTTGATCTAGGCGTACATGCATTGGCTGCGATTCCACAAAAAAGTAACCGCAAAGGCATAGGCGAAGTTGATGTAAATCTTTATTTTGGTGGCGTAACATTTAAGTCTGGCGACTTTATTTATGCGGATAATAATGGCATCGTGGTCGCTACAGAGCAACTCGTCAATTTATAATAATAGGATACCTTTATGGTGATTCATCAAATAAAAGTCTTGCAATCGCTTGCATCAAGTCTGGCAGAGGGCGGTCGTGGAGTTAGTGGTACGCCATTTCCAATTCAGCCTGCAAAGCCACTTAAATTGTATGAGTTTGAAGGATCACCATTTTGCCGTCGTGTTCGTGAAGCGATTACCTTATTGAATCTTGATGTCGAAATTTATCCTTGTCCCAAAGGTGGACAAAAGTACCGTCAAATTGTGAAAGAAAAGGGAGGAAAATTACAATTTCCTTTTCTGATTGATGAAAATACAGGAGATCAGCTTTTTGAGTCTCAGGACATTATTCATCATCTTTTTAAATATTATGGGAAAACTGGAAAAACGCCAGCGACATATAGCCACTATCCAAAAATCCCTATGCCTGAGTTTGCAGGAACACTTCTAAACATGGCACGTGGAGTCTGGGTGAATAAGAAGATCATTCATCGTGCTGCGCCAGAACAATTGCTTGAGTTATGGAGTTTTGAGGCAAGTCCATACTCACGTATTGTTCGTGCGACGTTGACAGAGTTAGAAATTCCTTACATTTTACATAATGTACCAAAGGAACGCTGGCAAGATATGGGACCTGCGGTCTTACGTTTAAAACCCGGTAAATATGAGCCTTTGGCGGGTGGTAAGCGTGAAAAAATGTTGCCTGAAATGCAAGGAAAGATGCAGGTGCCTTATTTGGTTGATCCCAATACAGGGGTTAAAATGTTTGAATCCGCTCAAATTGTGAAATATCTAAAAAAACAATATGGCAAAGCATAAGTTACCTGAATCTATCAAACACGTATAACTTTAAAGCTATGCGTGTTTTTGTTTGTATTTTGTGCAGGCGGAATATTTTAAACGAAGTAGCTGCAAGCTTTTTTATACTTTTATATACAATATGTTAAATTAGTAGAAGAACAAAATGCTCAGACAAGGCAGAGGTTTATGACATTGACTCGAGTTCAGCCTGTTACCAGTCGTCCAGGTGAAAATGCTTTATTTATTGTATTGGGGCTATCTTTAACAGATGGTGTAAAAGAAAAAGTAATCGATTTTGCTGCAAATTTTTCAGCATTAACCCGTAGTTTAAGAGCGCGTTATCCTGATGATAACTTTAATGCTGTTTTAGGCTTTAGTTCTAACGCATGGGACATGTTATTTGCGGGTCAGCCTAAACCACACGAATTAACCACTTTTAAAGAAATTAAAGGGCCCAAATATACGGCTGTTTCAACGCCCGGCGATTTATTTTTTCATATTCGCGCTGATCGTCAGGCCTTGTGCTATGAGCTTGCCAGCATTATTCATGAGCAACTCAAAGATTTAACTCATCCTGTTGATGAAGTTCATGGTTTCCGTTATTTTGATGGTCGTGCCATTATTGGATTTGTGGATGGTACTGAAAATCCTGAGCCTGAAATTGCGGCTGAATATGCACTGGTAGCTACAGAAGATCCATTATTTACGGGCGGAAGCTACGCTTTTGTCCAAAAATATGTGCATGACATGGATAAATGGCGAAGCCTAAGTGATGAAGAACAGGAAAAAGTGATTGGTCGTAAAAAGTTTAATGATGTTGAACTGGGCGATGATGTAAAACCGGGTACAGCACATAATAATGTCAGCAAAGCCTATGATGATGAAGGCAATGAACTGAAAATTATGCGCGCTAATATGCCATTTTCTAATCCAAGCAAAGGTGAATATGGAACTTACTTTATTGGTTATGCCAATAAATTTAGTACGACTCGCCAAATGTTAGAGCATATGTTTCAAGGTAATGCTGAAGGGCATTTAGATCGTTTACTGGATTTTAGTACTGCGCAAACGGGAACACTATTCTTCGTTCCTACAGTCGATTTTCTGGATGATTTAGGCGATGAATAACTTAATTCATTGATACTTGTAAAAATAAAACCCAAGAGAGTCATCTCCTTGGGTTTTTAATTAAGGCTCTTAGTCAGGGTTTTTAATTAGGGTGGTTAAATAGACTTCTTTCCTCATTGTTTAAAGCCTCTTTATTTTTCTCCCATAAGGAGAAATAAAAGGGGCTTATGAAAGAAGTCTAATATTTAATGAGCTAAACATTAAAATCGTTCAGCCATGGCCATGTTCCACATCCGATAATAAAAGTTTTCATCATCTTTTTCATGGCAGTCTAAAAGTTCACCGCCTTTAAAGAAAAAGTGCAATTGCGCGTAGTTCTTAATTTCACGATCATTCAAGCGTTGTGCCAAATGATGCGCCTTAATTTCCGAAGGATGCTGCAAACCTGCTGCTGCAATCATTTCAGAGAGTGCATGCAGTGTATTTTTTTGGAAATGAAATACACGATCGGCTTTGGTTGGAACGTCAATCGCCTTTTGGCGGTCTTTATCTTGGGTCGCGACACCAACTGGACATTGATTGGTATGACAACTTTGCGCTTGAATACAACCTACTGCAAACATAAAGCCACGTGCAGAATTGACCCAATCTGCACCCAATGCAAAGGTACTTGCAATATCAAAAGCACTAATAATCTTACCACTGGCACCTAATTTAATCTGATCTCGTAAGCCCGCTCCAATTAAAGTGTTATGCACAAACTGTAAGCCTTCGCGCAGCGGTGTTCCGATGAAATCACTAAATTCGACAGGCGCAGCCCCCGTACCACCTTCAGAGCCATCCACCACGATAAAATCTGGAATAATTTGGGTAGCAAGCATGGCTTTGACAATGCCCATAAATTGCCATGGCTGACCAATACACAGTTTAAAACCGACAGGTTTTCCACCAGAGAGTTCACGTAATTGCTGAATAAAATGCATCATCTCGATTGGCGTGTTAAACGCAGAATGCTTTGGTGGAGAAATACAATCGCGGTCGCGCGGAACTCCCCGAATTTCAGCAATTTCCTCAGTGATTTTATTCTTCGGCAAGATTCCGCCGTGTCCTGGTTTAGCGCCTTGCGAAAGTTTGATTTCAATCATTTTGATTTGCGGAAGGGCTGCCTGTTTTTTAAATTTTTCAGGATCAAACTTTCCGTCCAGCGTGCGGCAACCAAAATAACCACTGGCAATTTCCCAGACGATATCGCCGCCATTTTCCAAATGATAAGGACTTAAACTACCTTCGCCCGTGTCATGATAAAAATTTCCCATTTTGGCACCTTTATTCAGTGCACGGATCGCATTGGCACTCAAGCTACCAAAGCTCATGGCTGAAATATTCATGATCGATGCGCTATAAGGCTGCGTACACTGGTGATTGCCAATTTCAATCCGAAATGTCTTAGGATCAGCAGGTTCACATGGGGTGATTGAATGTACCATGAAGCGATAATCATCTTGATAGACATTGATGATTGAACCAAAAGGTTTGTCAGCATTTTCATTTTTGGCGCGTTGATACACTAAACTGCGCTGCATGCGTGAGAAAGGTAGGGCATCCTGATCAGATTCAATAAAATATTGGCGAATTTCAGGACGAAAATCTTCAAAGAAAAACCGAAAATGCCCCATGATCGGGTAGTTTCTTAGAATTGAATGTTTATTTTGCAAAACATCATAAAGCCCCAGCAGACTGAGTAAACCTGTAATGAGCCACAATCCATTTAGAAAAGTATCAGAAACAAAATAATAAATATAATGCGGTGCATAAGAGATGCGAAACCAACTAATGCTGATGGCAACAATGATGCATAGAAACCAGACTGAATGCCGCGAAAAAAAAGTATTTAAAAACTTATGTCGAATACTTTGGGTGAGATTGGCCATTAAAACAATATTCCTTTTTTATTGTTATCTAAATTAGCCAACAAGCCAGCTTAAGCTCAAGTAACGAATTGTTAGAGCTGAGAATTATTCTAAACTCCCAGCTCAAAAAATAACTTACTCTGTTTCTTCTTCGGGTGGCAGCAACATTAAAACTGAGTCATTGAGTAACTGGATAATATCCTCAAGTATCTCTTGTTGATTCAAAGATTGATCAAAATTCAGAATTTCACCGTCGGCCAATCGTTTTAAGCTTTGTTCAAAGACTTCTGAAATACAGCATTCTTCACCATTTGCCCAAAATAATAATTGTCCATCTTCTTCAGTATATAAAAGCCGTGAAGCGGGTTCCAGTCGCAGCTCATATCCAGTATCCAGAATTTCAAGCAAATCATCGGCTTCAATTTCATCTGCTTCTGGAATATTGTCTGGATATTTAGGTTCAGACATGAGCGACATCAGCGCATGTTCAAAGTCACTGGAATGTTGTAATTGCTCCAGTACTTTGGCTTTGAGATAAGCCAGCTCATTTGCCGTGATTTCTCCAATAGCAGAGCTTTGATCGCGAACAATATCCAATAATGGATTTTTTAATAAACTATTATCGGCAAATTTGTCACTGACACGATCCATCATGGTCGCGATATTTGGCATACGAAAGCCAAAGGAAAAGGTTAAACAATCATCCTCTGCGACACCGTAATGTGACAAACCGGGCGGCACATAGAGTAAATCGCCTGGAGCCAACACCTCATCAAAATCAATTTCCATCTCTGGAAGGAGTTTTAACGGCTGATTTGGCACAAACTCAGTTGAAGCATCACACATTTGCCCGAGTTGCCAACGACGATGACCATAACCTTGAACTAGAAAAACATCATAAAAGTCAAAATGTTGGCCTACAGAACCGCCTTTCGGGGCATAAGACACCATAATGTCGTCACGTCGCCATTGGGGGATAAATGGAAACTTGTTCCAGAGTTCTGCCAGATCAAAAGAATAGTGATCGACCGCCTGAACCAATAAAGTCCACAGTTTTGGCATCTTCTGAAAATCACCTTTGATCAATGGGGAGGATTTGACAGTCCATTGATTTGGGTCTTTATCTTTTTGTTTAAGTAGACGCGCAGAAACCATTTCCTCTAAAGCCAGTTCTTTAACATCATCAGGCTCAAGAATATGGATAATTTCTGGCATAGCATTACGAACCAGTAATGGTTTTTTTTGCCAGTATTCAGTTAAAAATTGTTCTGCGGTAATTCCGCCTAAGACATCAAGAGATTTGGACATAACACAAAAACCAAAATATTTTGTATATTGTTCAATAATCGTTATCAAGTTACAAGATGATGCAAGATTGAGTGGGTAAACAGATATCAATTTTTTAAAGTATTTATTGGTCGTCAACGATAATAAATTGATCGTTATCTATTGGTTTTAAGCTTAATTGTGAGAAATAGTTGGTGTAAATTTGATGAGCAACCTCAATAAAAGGTTCATTGTTGAAATGAGGAAGCGGATAGAAATCGATTAAATTCAAACCTTGTGTATCACTAAGCTGTGGTGCTTTTTTTATATCATCCATCAACTGGATATAATCAATATCTGGGGCTAAAACAATACTCCCTGCCGAACTTCCAATATAGGGTTTTCCTCGATTAATCCAATCAGAGATAAGCTGATCTGCACCCGTACGTCTCAGCTCTTGCAACAAATAAAATGTATTGCCTCCAGAGATGAAGATGTAGTCACTTTCTGACAATATGGTTTTCATTGATTCAAATGTAGAACAACTTATATCAAGTTCGTTAATATTTAAACCTAAGTTTTTAAAGGCAAGTCTGTCATTTTCAACGTATCCACGATAGTCTTCGACTAAAGATGCGGTTGCAATAAATGCGACAGATCTATCCTGTAATGATTCATTTAAAAAGACAGCTAAATGTGATGAAACATCAGCAAATGATGCAGCTAAAAATATTTTTTTCATGATTCGTTCCCATTTTAGTTAAAGTTATGGAATCACAATATTTAATTGCCTCAAATAATAGCATAGCTGAATTAAAGGTAGTCCCATCAGTGTCGTTTGATCATTGCCC
Organism: Acinetobacter sp. 479375; assembly: GCF_000581715.1. Lineage (NCBI taxonomy): Bacteria > Pseudomonadati > Pseudomonadota > Gammaproteobacteria > Moraxellales > Moraxellaceae > Acinetobacter > Acinetobacter sp. 479375. Next base: position 111,782 of record NZ_JEZN01000003.1, read on the forward strand.
GACATTGACTCAAATAAACTAATGCCCAAACCTTCGCAGCGAAAACTTCCTGCACATTGCAAAGGTTGTTCAATCGCGACATAACGCTGAATTTCATCCAGTGTAAGCTCACGAAATTTAACCTGATAATGTTCAACCAGAGTGTGTTCAAAACCACTATGTAAATGCTGAATACTAAGTCCAGTACTAAAACATAGGCTTTGACCAGAGTTCGCGATAAGCTGTGTAATGGCATTTTCAGTAGTTAAGGGTTTGCCTATAAAATCCTGTGGTGTATGGCTTCGCCAAGCGACCTGATCAGAACCAAGTACAATCGCATCTGGATATTGTTCTGAAATCACTTTAGCCTTTTCAAAAGACAAACGTCGTGCAAGCGCATCGGCATGTGTTTCGCCTTTTGCTGATTCATCAATATCTGGTGAAATACAGCGATAAACAAGACCTAGCCGATCCATTAATGCTTTACGTGTTTGGCTACCAGAGGCCAATATAAGTTCAGAATGACTCATTAAACCGCGTATTCCATCAGGACATCTAAAGGTACATAGCTTAAAACCGATTGATGACATGCCTGTAACTTAATCGGCGGTGCAAAACCTGCCTGATAGGCTTCGACCCAACGGGTCACACAAATACACCAAAAATCACCTGGCTTCACCCCAGGGAAATCCACTTCTGGAAGTGGCGTAGTTAAATCATTGCCCACTTTTTGTGAGTAACTTAAAAACTCTGAAGTCATTTCTGCACATACGGTATGTTGCCCAAGATCACTCACCGCAGTATGGCAAAAACCATTACGAAAATATCCTGTTATCGGATCAAAACAACAGCTTGCAAGTGGTTCGCCTAAAACATTCAAGCGATTAATTTTTGGATCTGGATGAATAGACATAGGCCTTCGTCATAAAAACAACTGAACCTATCATAATCAAAAGTTTATCTTTCTACAGCTTTTCTACAAAAAAACTAACTTTTTTTAGTGCAATCATTTAAAATTGGCGCGTTTTTAAATCTATAAAGAGAGCAATACATGAATTTTCAGCGCATGACTGACCTAGATTTAGCAGGCAAACGTGTCCTTATTCGTGAAGATTTAAACGTACCTGTCAAAAATGGGGAAATTACCAGCGATGCACGTTTACGTGCTGCATTACCAACGATTCAGGCTGCTTTAGAAAAAGGCGCTGCGGTCATGGTGTTCTCTCATTTAGGCCGTCCAGTGGAAGGTGAGCCAAAACCAGAACAATCTCTTGCACCCGTTGCAGCATATTTAAGCAAAGCATTGGGTCAAGAAGTAAAACTCTATACAGACTATCTAGATGGCGTTGACGTCGACGCAGGTCAGGTGGTTTTACTTGAAAATGTACGTTTTAACCACGGCGAAAAGAAAAACAACGCAGAATTGGCACAAAAATACGCTGCGCTTTGTGATGTATTCGTGATGGATGCATTTGGTACTGCACACCGTGCAGAAGCTTCCACCGAAGGTGCAGCGCGTTACGCAAAAGTAGCTGCGGCGGGGCCATTACTTGCAGCTGAATTAGATGCTTTAGGTCGCGCACTTCAAACTCCTGAAAAGCCAATGGTTGCGATTGTTGCAGGTTCTAAAGTTTCCACAAAACTGGATGTTTTAACTTCACTTTCTGATATTTGCGGTCAATTGATCGTCGGTGGTGGGATTGCCAATACCTTTTTGGCAGCCGCTGGTTTCAATGTGGGCAAATCATTGTGCGAAAATGATCTAATCGATACAGCCAAAGCAATCGCAGCCAAAGTATCCGTTCCACTTCCAACAGATGTGGTGGTTGCTGATGTAGCAGAAATTGATTTTGCTGACTTCCTCGGCTCATTAGCTAAAGCAAAAGCTGTTGTGAAGAAAGTTGAAGATATTGCAGACAATGACATGATTTTAGATGTTGGTCCTGAAACGGCGAAAGCCTTTGCTGAAATCTTAAAAACGGCTAAAACCATTCTTTGGAATGGCCCAGTGGGTGTGTTTGAAGTCGATCAGTTTGGCGAAGGAACCAAAACACTGTCATTGGCAATTGCTGAATCTGAAGGATTCTCTATCGCAGGTGGCGGTGATACCTTGGCTGCAATTGATAAGTATGAAGTTGCAGATAAAATTGGTTATATCTCCACAGGCGGTGGTGCTTTCCTTGAGTTTGTAGAAGGTAAAACGCTTCCTGCGGTTGCTGTATTGCTTGAACGTGCTTAAGCACATATAGATTTACTGTCATAAATTTGAAATAGGTCGATTGATATCGGCCTGTTTTTTCATTTTAGATTCATATAACTGTCACAAAGTTGCAATAAACTAAACGCGATTAGTAATCAGTTGTGAGAAAACATGATGAAATTGAAATTAGTTTTAGCAGCAATCGTTGTTATCCCTTTAACTTTAACGGCTTGTGCTAAAAAAAATGATGCACCTGCATCGCATGAAGGTCAAGCTGCACCTGTTGAAGAAAAAGTCACTCCAGAACAACAAGCGGCTATTGATGCACTCGACAAACCTGTGATGGATGAAAAAAATACAGATATTCCTGAATCTGTTGCTAATGCTCCTGCGGATGCTGCAACACCAGCAACTGAAGAAGAAGCAGCCGCTGTTGAACAAAAATAAGACAAAGCACAGTAAGTTATGTAGGCTTTTGTTAAAAGTCCCTGCCTATGCAGGGATTTTTTTTGAAATCCTGTGATTTGTTGCTGATTTGAAACAAATGACAAGGTAGAATATGTCGCACTACCTGGGAGGATATTATGGCACTTATTTCATTGCGCCAGCTCTTGGATCACGCCGCAGAACATACCTATGGCGTACCAGCGTTTAACGTAAACAACTTAGAACAAATGCGCGCAATCATGTTGGCCGCGGATGCAACCAATTCACCTGTTATTGTGCAAGCTTCGGCAGGTGCGCGTAAATACGCAGGTGCACCATTCTTGCGTCATCTTATTTTGGCGGCAGTTGAAGAATGGCCACACATTCCAGTGGTGATGCATCAGGATCATGGTACAAGCCCAGATGTCTGCCAACGTTCTATTCAGTTGGGCTTTAGCTCGGTGATGATGGACGGTTCATTGGGTTCAGATGGTAAAACCCCAATGGAGTATGACTACAACGTCGATGTCACTCGCCGTGTGGTACAAATGGCACATGCTTGTGGTGTATCCGTAGAAGGTGAAATCGGCTGTTTAGGTAGTCTTGAGACTGGTTTGGCTGGTGAAGAAGATGGTGTGGGTGCGGAAGGTGTCCTTGATCATTCTCAGCTTTTGACTTCTGTTGAAGAAGCAACACAATTCGTTGCAGATACCAATGTCGATGCTCTAGCAATTGCTGTGGGGACTTCTCACGGTGCATACAAGTTTACTCGTCCACCGACAGGCGATATTCTTGCGATTGATCGTATTAAAGAAATCCATGCTGCACTACCAAATACACATTTGGTGATGCATGGTTCAAGCTCTGTACCTCAGGAATGGTTAAAAATCATTAATGAATACGGCGGTAATATCGGGGAAACTTATGGTGTACCAGTTGATCAGCTTGTAGAAGCGATCAAGCACGGTGTACGTAAGATCAATATTGATACCGATTTACGTTTAGCTTCGACTGGTGCAATTCGTCGCTTTATGGCGGAAAATCCAGCCGAATTTGATCCACGTAAATACTTCGCTAAAACAGTTGATGCAATGAAACAAATTTGTATCGATCGTTACGAAGCATTTGGTACAGCGGGTAATGCCGATAAGATTCGTCCAATTTCTTTAGAAGTCATGGTCGATCGTTATAAATAATTGATTATTTAATGATTCGATTCTGGAAAAAGCCCATACGTGGGCTTTTCTTTTATCCACAAAAAAGATAAAAACCACGCGAGAGCAAGATGGAATTAATTGCATTATCAGCATTATGTAGTGTATCTGTTTCTATTTTACTGAAATGGCTCAAAGAAAAAGGATTTGAGCCGATTCAGATAATTGTCTGGAACTACCTTAGTGCAAGTCTACTTTGCTTTTTCTGGTTTAAGCCTGATCTGAGTCATTTATCTTTACAGCATACGCCGTGGTGGTTAATTATTATCTTGGGTTTAATTTTACCCAGTATATTTTTATGTTTGGCAAAATCTCTACAATTTGCAGGAATTATAAAAACAGAACTGGCACAGCGTTTATCCGTGGTATGGTCTTTGTTGGCTGCATATTTTATTTTTCATGAAAATTTTAATACCTTAAAAATTGTGGGTATTGGTTTAGGTTTAGCCGCAGTTCTAAGTATTATTTTGGCAAAAGTGAAAACCCAAAATTCCAGTCATTATCATAAATCGATCATGGCTTTAATCGGTGTATGGTTAGGTTATGCACTGGTCGATATTCTGCTTAAATATACCAGTAGTTTAGGTCTACAATTTTCAGTCACGTTAAATTTGATTTTTATTACATCATTTATATTTTCATTTATTTATGTGGGTTTTATCTTAAAACAGCCATGGTTGACCAAGAATATGATGGCTGGTTTAGTCTTAGGTGTTTTAAACTTTAGTAATATTGCGCTATACGTTAAGGCACATATGTTACTGAAAGATTCTCCTGCGATTGTTTTTGCAGGAATGAATATTTTAGTCGTGGTATTTGGTATTTTGAGTGGCTTGATTCTATTTAGAGAAAAAACAAACTGGATGACAGTGCTAGGTTTGGTTTTAGGGGTTGCTGGTGTGGTTTGTTTAGCGCAAGCGATGTAATAATCTCATATTTTTCTTACAAACCATTTCAAACAAATGCAGTAGAAAAGTGCAGGAAGAATAGACTTCTTTCATAAGTCCTTTTTATTTCTCCCTATGGGAGAAAAATAAAGAGGGTGCAAACAATTATGAAAAAAGTCTAATAGTCAGTAAAATGGTGGAAAATTGACTATACATTTTCCACCACGGATCTGGAATGCTCGCTGCATGCAAAAAGTTGATGAATAAATAAAAGGGTGTAGCTATAACGAAAGCACTGATAAAAATCGTGAATAAGTTTAAAATATGATAATGATTTAAAATGACGGAAATCAAAAAAGCAATCGGCGCGACGATAATACAATAAATGAAGTAAACAATAATTGTACCCATCAAAAAAATCCAATATTTTGTAGTGTATATGGAGAGTTGACTGAAGTAAAATAAATGAACAGAAAAACTAAAAGTGGAGTTGGGATGATTATTTAATAATTTTAAGACGATATTTCATTATTATACATTTATTAAATGTCATCATTAGCGTTTATTAAGCCAATGATGACAGAATTATAAAATATTAAAGTTGAGTAAAAATAACATCATCACTTAAACGCGATTTTGGTAATTTGGCATTAAAGTCAGTTTCACTTCGATAACCTAAGGCAACGACCACTGAAGCACGAAAGCCTTTTTCTGTTAAGCCAAACTCTTCATTTAGCACATCTTCATCAAAACCACCCATTGGTGTGGCATCAATGCCTTCGAGTCCCGCTGCGAGGAGTAACTGGCCGAGAGCAATAAAAGTTTGATTTTCCATCCAGCCAAACAGATTTTTTTGTTCGTTACGATAAAAATCGACATAACCTGCACGTGTTTCACGTTGACCTTGTTTGGCTTTTTCATCCTTAAAACGACCGTTGAGATCATCCTGTTCAAGTAGTTGTTCTAAATGTTCAGGTGTTGCATCAATAAGGGTACAAAATACAATCGTATGGGATGAATCCAAAACTTTGGGAGTATTATAGGCATAGCGTCCAGTCATGGCCTTAGCAACACGTTGCTTCGCTTCTGTGCTTTCAGCAATTAAAAAATGCCAAGGTTGAATATTGACTGAAGATGGGGTTAGGCGTAGAACTTCCAATAAACGCTCAAACTGTTCGCTCGGTATTTTTTTTGATGGATCATAAGCTTTGGTGGTATAGCGACTTTTTGCGGTATCTAATAAGTTCATGATCATTCACCTAATTTGTAAGGGATATACATAGCTGATGATCATAAATCGAAATTTAAACAGATGAAATATTTTTCAATAAAAATCAACGGAACAAAAAAAATGAATAAAACTTAAGCGATTTGCCATTTGATAAAGTGTGGTTGTCCGTACTCATCGACTTCTAAAATCATGGCTTCACTGGTTTGTTCGCGCCAGTCGCCTAACACAATTCTAAGTTTGTTTTGTACTGGATGAATTGCAGGACGATGGGTGTGCCCATGAATCAGATAATTAATATTTTCTAAAGCTTCGATAACCGCCTGATCATTCACATCCATGATTTCATAAGATTTTTGTTGCTTATTTTCTCGACTTTTTTTTCGAAAGCCATTGGCGAGCTTTTGTCTAAAACTGAGTGGCGTTTTCTTCAAAAATGCGACCAGATAAGGATTGCGAATAATTTTTTTAAAGCGTTGATAGGCTAGATCATCGGTACATAAGGCATCGCCATGTTCGAGCCGATACTGTTGACCTGCAATTTCAAGCGTGTAAATATCTGGAAGTAAAATTCCATGAAATTGCTTTAAAAAATCCTGACCTAAGGCAAAATCACGATTGCCTACTTGGAAATAAATTTGATTACCTGAATCATCAAATTTTTTTAATGCATCAATAATTTCATCTAACCATGGGGCAGTATAGTCATCACCAATCCAGGCATTAAACCAATCACCTAAGATATAGAGTTGGGTATTTTTATACTGATAATGGCGTAACAAATCTAAAAACCCCCGAATCAATCGAGGGTGTTCAGGTGACAAATGTAAATCTGAGATAAACAGATAAGTCACAAAAAATGCCGTTTAAAATTATTCAGAAATAATTTTAGCAGATTCGATCACAACATTTTCTAAAGGAACATCAGCGTGATAGCCACGGTTACCTGTACGAACATTTTTAATGTCGCTTACCACATCCATTCCTTCAACAACTTTACCGAACACTGCATAACCCCAACCTTGAGCTGTTTTGCCGGTATGGTTAAGGAATGAGTTGTTTTTCACATTAATGAAGAATTGAGCAGATGCAGAGTGAGGTGCTTGAGTACGCGCCATCGCAATGGTACCTTCGTCATTGCTTAGACCGTTATCCGCTTCGTTTTCAATTGAGTCACGAGTGGCTTTTTCTTTGAAGTTTTCATCCATGCCGCCGCCTTGGATCATAAAACCATCAATCACACGATGGAAAATTACGCCATCATAGAAACCATCACGAACATATTCCAAGAAGTTAGCAACTGTTTTAGGCGCTTTTTCAGTGTTAAGCTCAAGAACAATACGACCTTTGTTGGTGTTTAATTCGACTTGAGGAAAACTCATTACATAATCTCCTAATCATGGACATGAAAGCCATGGGTTTTTTGGTTGAGAGAAGCATAAGCAAACTGTAAACTACATAGCAAGTAAAAAACGTAAATTTCTTTGTTAAAAAACAAAGATTGCGTTTCATTCAGTCAAATTTTAACTGTAAAGAAGTGAAATATTTATATGAAGCCAAATGATGTTGTTTCAACTGTGCCCAATTCTCCGACATCGAATACTCATGCATCTGTCGATTCTGCGCAGCAAGAACAACAGGCGGGCTTAGATTTTGTACGTCAGGTGATTACTGATGATTTAGCCAGTGGCAAAACTAAAACAGTGGTGACTCGTTTCCCGCCAGAGCCAAATGGTTATTTACATATTGGTCACGTCAAAGCGATTTGTTTAAATTTTGGTGTTGCAGAAGAATTTGATGGGTATTGTAATCTGCGTTTTGACGATACCAACCCAGATGCAGAAGAACAAGAATATGTCGATGGTATTGAAAATGATGTGAAATGGCTTGGCTTCGAATGGCAAGGCGAGCCACGTTATGCATCGGGATATTTTGATCAACTGTATGCGTGGGCAGTTCAACTGATTGAACAAGGCGATGCTTATGTCGATTTGCAAAGCCCTGAAGAAATTAAGCTGAATCGTGGCAATTTTGTTGAACCTGGTAAAAACTCTCCGTATCGCGATACAAGCATTGCTGAAAACCTTGCGCGTTTTGAAAAAATGCGTAATGGTGAGTTTAAAGAAGGTGAAGCTGTTCTTCGTGCCAAGATTGATATGACAAGTACCAATGTACATATGCGCGATCCGATTTTGTATCGTGTCTTGCATTCTGAACATCACCAAACGGGTGATAAATGGAAAATGTACCCGATGTATGACTATGCGCATCCATTGTCAGATGCCATTGAAGGAGTCACACATTCACTGTGTACACTAGAGTTTCAGGATCATCGTCCGTTTTATGACTGGGTCATTGAAAAAGTACATTCACCAGATGTGCCACGTCAATACGAATCTTCACGTTTAAATATTGATTACACCATCACCTCTAAACGTAAATTACGCCGTTTGGTTGAAGGTGGTTATGTCAATGGTTGGAATGATCCACGTATGCCAACTGTGGTCGGAATGCGTCGTCGTGGCTTTACACCAGAAGGATTGCGTGACTTTAGCCGCCGTGTTGGCGTGTCTAAAACCGATGGTATTGTCGATGTAGCGATGCTTGAGTTTTGTATCCGTCAGTCTTTGGAAAATACCGCAGCGCGTGGTATGGCTGTACTAAATCCACTTAAAGTCACCTTGACCAATTTGCCAGAAGAACTGGATTTAAAACATGCGCGTCATCCGAATGTAGACATGGGTGAACGTGTGATTCCTTTGACACGCGAAATCTATATTGACCGTAAGGATTTTGAAGAAGTACCGCCTAAAGGCTTTAAACGTTTGATTCCTGACGGAGAAGTGCGCTTGCGCCATGCCTATGTCATTAAATGTGACGAAGTGATCAAGGATGCCAATGGTGAAGTGATTGAGCTGAAATGTTCAATTGATCCTGAAACTTTAGGCAAAAATCCAGAAGGCCGTAAAGTCAAAGGTGTGATTCATTGGGTTTCTGCAACTAAAGGTGTTCCTGCTGAAGTCCGTATTTATGAGCGTTTATTTACCGAAGCGGCTCCAGATGCAGATGATGACTTTTTGGCACATCTAAACCCTGAATCTTTAAACGTGGTTCAAGCTTATATTGAACCTGCATTGGCTCAAGCAAAACCTGAAGATCGTTTTCAGTTTGAGCGCGAAGGTTATTTTGTGGCAGATCAATATGATCATACTTCAGCAAAACCTGTGTTTAACCGTATCTTAGACCTTAAAGATAGCTTTAAAGCTGAGAAAAAATAAGGCAACGCCTTATTTTTCGTCAGACTCCAAGTAGATGAACGCTAGTTTTTCATGATTTATGATGTTGTTAGTGCTAGATCGTCAAAAATAGTGTTTATTTTTACAGTTCAATCAAGCCTCTACATGTAGAGGCTTTTTTATGGTTATCAAATGTTTATTGCAAAATTACTGATTGTTCCTTTTTTTATTCTTTTGGTGAGTCTAGCGGGGCGGAGCTGGGGAACTAAAGTCGCTGGTATTTTGAGTGGAATGCCTGTAGTTGCAGGTCCCATCGTGGTACTCATGGCAATTGATCAAGGGATGGTATTTGGTTTAAATGCAGCGATAGCGGGTATTTCAGGTGTTGTCTCTTTACTAAGTTTTGGTATTGCCTATTGTTGGCTCAGTCGATCTTGTCACTGGAGTGTTTCATTTCTGGGAGGTATCCTTGTATGGACAATCACTGCGACTTTACTGACTTTTTTACCTCAGAACCTTTATGTGGTGAGTTTGGTGGCGATACTGGGGTTAATGCTTGCTCCATTTCTTTTACCTGCATTAACCACTATTGTTGTCCCTGCACGTCAGTTTAATGATTTACCTTTAAGAATGTTGGCTGGTGGTCTATTTACCCTAGTGGTGACCGCATTGGCCTATGTTCTCAGTACTCAATGGAGTGGGCTGCTTGCGGTATTTCCTATTATTGGTTCTGTCATGGCTATTTTCACGCATATCATGCAGGGAAGTGAAGCCGTTACCATGCTTTATCATGGAACAGTAAGGGGGTTATATTCCTTAACAGTCTTCTTTATCGTTTTAGCTGCTGGCTGGGCATCTTTTGATTTTTGGCAAGTGGTTGCAGTGGGTGTTTTTATGGCGATTTTGGTTCAATTGGTTTTTTATGGTATCGCTCGAATATCAACAATTATGATCAAAACCTAATATCAGTATTGATCATTCATTCTTTATGATCTTGTTTATAAAATAAATAAGTGGGCATTTGCATTTTCGCTTTATCACGTAGTTTTTTCTTGATGTATAAAACCAGAGCAAAGCATGTGGTGGCAATGGTCAGGTAAAAACTATTCATATAACTCATCATTGAACTGATATAACCCAATGTGGTCAGTCGATTCATCATTTTCACTACTTGAGGACTGCTTTCAATCCCCGTGATTGCCCAACTACAGAGATGTTCACAGTTATTGATAATCAAGTGATAATAATTTTCGTGCATACGCGAACGCATACGCCGTACCACGACACGTCCTTTATATTTTGGATGATGGTAATAACGGACATGGATTTTTTTGCCGTGAGAAAACTGTTCGAGCGTGGTGATCTCAATCGGTTTCTTTTTAAAAAGATGTGCCAATCCTGAATAATGGATGACACGTCCACGACCTGCGTAAATTCCGTGGTGGCTATAACCTAGATGTTTCACAATAAGATGAGAGCCGATCGGAAAGCGTTTGATTGAATGCTGCATATCCACCAGATCCAATAAAATAAACAAAACAGCATTGTATTGCGATGATACTGGTCTGATTATAGCGATAATCGTGTAAAAGTGTTCTATAAAAGTGCAAATATACTTATATTGAGCATATTTTGCCTATTATGGTTTCCCAGTAATCGAGCAATAAAAAAGAGTAGCGATATGTCCAAGTGGATAAAAAGAGTCAAATCTGGAGTGATTTTACCCATCTTATCGGCTTTATTTGCTCAATCTAGCTTTGCAAATGACGCGATCAGTTATCAACGGATGCAGCTTGCTCAAGGGGTCGATGCGGATGTTATACACATCAAAAAATTATCCGATCTTCAATTATTTTTAAATGATTCATCACAGCAGCCCTTATTGAAATTTGAAAATATTAAAAAACAGCTTCATTCCTGTCAGCGCTTAGAATTTGCCATGAATGCAGGCATGTATCATCCAGATTATGCTCCCGTCGGATTGTATATTGAAAATCGAAAACAACTGATAGCGCTGAATGAACAACAAGGTTTTGGAAACTTTTTTATGCAGCCCAATGGGGTGTTGGCATGGAATGATCAGCAGGCTGTAATCAAAACCACGCAAGATTTTAAAATCAGCCATTTTAACGCCAATTATGCCACCCAATCTGGACCAATGTTAATCATTGATGGAAAAATCAATCCGAAGTTTTTAGCCGATTCTGATTCGTTAAAAATCAGAAATGGTGTCGGTGTAAAAGATAATACGCTGTATTTTGTGATTACCCGAAATCGCGTTAATTTTTATCAATTTGCCCAGTTTTTTAAGGATGAGTTGAATATCGACAATGCGCTGTATTTGGATGGTTCAATCTCAAGTTTATATTTACCTAAAATTTACCGAGAAGATCGTCGTTATAGTTTGGGGCCGATGATAGGGTTACTTAATTCTAAAGTTTGCAGATCATAAAAAAACCGCCTAATGGCGGTTTCATTTTACTGTACGGGATGATGGTTAATCTCGTTCAACTCTTTGCGGCTGTACCCACGAGATACCAGTACTTTCTTAATCCCTTTGATGATATCTTCATCAGTCGCTTTTGCTAACGCAGAGACTAACTGCTCGTTGGTTTTACATGAACAATCATTTTCAACACAAGCAATCTGGTTCTTATGCTCGTTATTGATTTCATCTGCTGAAAACAGCTTTTGCCAAAAACTCATAGAGCCTTCACATTCAACTTAACATAGCTCGAAATATAGCCAAAATAAAATAAAATACAAGTCAACTAAAGTGATAAAAGCAGCAAATAAACTCTAAATTTTCCGATGATAACATTCAGGTTTAACGAAATTATGACAGGATTGATGACTTGATCTTTGTTTTATATCATATTTTTATATTTAAATATGTATAAAGAATAAAGGGTTATCTAAACACCCTTTATTCTAAAAGTTACATTGCAATAATTTGTTTAAATTAATTCGAGCAATACGCCTGATTCAACATGGTGGGTAAAAGGGAACTGATCAAACAAAGCAAAGCGAGTGATACGATGCGTTTTACTTAAAGTTTTTAAATTGTCATACAGCGTATCAGGGTTACAGGAAATATAGAGAATCCGCTTAAAACCGGTCAAAAGTTTCAGGGTTTCATCGTCAATGCCTGCACGTGGTGGATCAACAAATATCGTATCAAACTCGTAGCTTTGAATATAGATGTTGGCTTCTTGTAAACGCCTAAATTCACGTTCGCCTTGATACGCCTGAGTAAACTCTTCGGCAGAGAGTCGAGCAATCTGAATATTCTCAATCTGATTTTGTTCAATATTCCACTGGGCGGCATAGACTGAACTTTTAGCCAGTTCTGTTGCCAGTACTCGACGAAAATGTAAGGACAACGGCAGGGTAAAGTTGCCATTACCACAATACAGCTCGAGTAAATCCCGATTTGACCCTTTGACGACATCACATGCCCAGCTCAGCATTTTTTGGCAGACGTGTGCATTGGGCTGGGTAAAGCTACTTTCGATTTGTTTGTATTTAAAAGTACGACCATGCACATCGAGTTGTTCAACCACATAGTCATCACCCATAATGACTTTTTGGCCACGACTACGACCCATAATTTTAATATTGAGTTTTTCAGCAAGTGATTTCGCCGCAATTTCCCATTCAGCATTGAGTTTACGATGATAAATCAGGGTCACCAGCATTTCACCACTTAAGGTGGCTAAAAAATCAGTTTCAAAAATCCGTTGCGATAAAACAGGATTGGCTTTTAATTCCTGTAATAATTTTGGCATGAGTTCATTGATGCTTGTATCTGCAATTGGAAATTCATCTACCCGCACGACTTCTTTTTGTTTGCCTTCTTCAGCACGTTCAAACATGGCATAGAACAGATCATCTTCGGTATGCCAGATCCGAAATTCTGCACGCATTCGGAAATATTGCTCAGGAGATTCAAATACTTCAAGTTTAGGCGCATTAAATTCTGCAAATTGCTGCGTGATCCTTTCAATTTTACTTTGAAGCTGTTGCTGGTAAGTTTGCGACATAAATAGGAAAAATAACAAGATGAGTCAAAGCGTAAATAGTAGCAAAAAAACCGATGAACCGCGAGAAAACTTGGATTTAATCCATTTGTAAAACGTGTTCAATAAATGCAGATTTGTATCTTCGATAGATTTCTGGATCTGAATCTAAACAATGAATTTTCAATCGATTGTATTGTTTAATTAATTGAGAATTTGCACGTAATTTATCTCGAAAACTGAGAAAAAATTGAAATACAGAGTTTTGAACAACGACCTGTAATGCAACTTCTTCATGTGGTGAAATCAGCATACAAAGTTCATTTGTTCTTAAAGTATCTTGCTGTTCGACAAATCCAATTTTTTTAAGAGCTAGAATTGCATGATCAAATTGAGCTTGTTCCACTTCTACATAAATATCCAAATCACCTTTGGACATTGCATGAGGTATTGAGGATGAACCAATATGCTCAATTTTGGCTAAAGGAAGTATTTCATGAATGCATGTTTGATAATGGCGAAAACGATCTTCACATTGAAGTTGATAATCCTGAGCGTTGTAGAATTTCATCTTTATTTTTATAAAAAGAAATTATCATCTTAAAGCAAACGCCCCAAATGTTAAACATTCAGGGCATTTAATCGTAATTGATGATACAGGTCTGATTCATTCAGACCCAGATATTTCGATGTAGTTACTCAGATACAGTTACTCAGACATGGTCATCAAACTTGCATTACCGCCTGCGGCAGCAGTATTGACACTGATGGCGTGTTCAATCACAAGACGTTCAAGCGGAATGACTTGCTCTGAATTTTGCAGATGAGTAATGCCTACAATTGCACCTTTACGATTGGCAATTTGCGTTTGTAATGTCTGCAATTCCTCAATCGAACCATGATGAAGCACTGCATCAAAATCCCCATGCTCGACATGACTAATTTCAATGATCGATTGGCGTACGGCTTTAGGTAACAGTTGTTCAAATCTTTGCAAGAATGGATGATTCTCCAATAACGCGACCTGACTGTTGACTGCAAAAATCGCCAGCATTTGATGAATCAAATCCAGTTCATTTTGCGCAAGTGCCAACACGTGTTTTCGCGGTAACATCATATAGCGATTAGTTTCACCTGTCGGGCCTTGTAAGTCAAAAGTATGACCGACACTCATCGGCACGACATTTGGAAACTTTTGCTCTGGATACTGTTGTTTTACCCATGCAAAAAATTCACGGAATAACGCCAACTGTGGTAATGGTTCAGAGATTTTCTCTGCCTTCACGCCAAATGGAATTTGCAAAGCTTTTTCAGAACAATCGGCCATTAAACGATAAAGATAGAGTGGGCCACCCGCTTTAGGGCCTGTACCTGATAAACCTTCACCACCAAAAGGCTGTACACCGACCACAGCGCCTACGATGTTGCGGTTGATATATAAATTACCCACTTCTGCATGTTGCACCACCGTATTGATAGTTTCATCGATACGAGTATGCAAGCCCATAGTTAAGCCATAACCTTTGGCATTAATACGTTCAAGAAGCTGTTGTACTTCGCCGTGTTTATAAGTAATCACATGCAAAACTGGGCCAAATACTTCACGCTCAAGATCATCAAGATTTGGAAGTTCAATCAATGTCGGTGCAACAAAAGTTCCCTGATTGAATTCGGATTGTTGGGTTGCGTCATCATTTAAAATCAACTGATGTACAGGATAGCCTTTGCTGCGCATTTTTTGGATATGCTGATCAATGCTTTGCTTTGCTTCTAAATCAATCACAGGGCCAATATCTGTTTTTAAGATAAATGGATTGCCCATGATCAATTGTTGCATTGCACCCTTAAGCATGGTGACGAGCGTTTTGGCATTGTCTTCTTGTACGCATAAAATACGTAGGGCAGAGCAACGTTGACCTGCACTGTCAAAAGCTGAGTTGACTACATCAATGACTACTTGTTCCGTCAATGCCGATGAATCAACAATCATGGCATTTTGACCGCCAGTTTCCGCAATCAGGGGAATAGCTTGACCTGTTGGTGATAGGCGTTTAGCCACAGTTTTTTGCAAAATTTTGGCGACTTCAGTTGATCCTGTAAACATGATGCCTTGAATTCGATCATCAGCACTCAGTTTGGCACCTACAGTTTCACCGCGACCGGGCAATAGCTGTAATACATCGGGTGGAATACCTGCTTCATGTAGCATTTGAACCGCTTGTGCCGCGATCAGTGGGGTTTGTTCTGCTGGCTTGGCAATCACACAGTTGCCTGCAGCTAAGGCTGCTGCGATTTGACCTGTAAAAATTGCCAGTGGGAAGTTCCAAGGACTAATACACAGCACCGTACCCAAAGGCTGAATTTGAATGTTGGGGTTCAGGCTTTCAATCTGCGTGGCGTAATAACGTAGAAAATCGACCGCTTCACGGACCTCTGCAATGGCATTGGCATAGGTTTTACCTGCTTCACGGCACAGTAGAACCATCAACGCTTGCACCTGTGATTCCATCACATCCGCCGCTTTTTTCAGTGCTGCGGCACGTTGATTTTTTTCGGTATTTGCCCAAGTTTGCTGTGCTTGAATTGCTGAATTTAATGCAACTTCAACATGTTCAAGCGTGGCTTCCTGAACATAGCCAACGATATCTGCATGAATGGCTGGATTCAGCAACGCTTGTGGGCTGACTTCAATTTGATCAACGCTCTGATTGAGAGTTTGAGCAAGTAAAGCTTTGCTTTCCCAGACTTTATGTTCAAGCTGCTGTGCTGTTTCATTTAACGCTGCCAAAGTTGCATCATTGGCAAGATCGAAACCTTTAGAGTTTTGGCGAGAATTTCCATACATATTAAGCGGTAATGGAATAGCAGGATGTTTTAAACCGACTTGACCTTCACGTGCCGCAATGTTTTGAATGTCTTTAAATGGCGATTGAATCAGATCTTCAATCTTTAAATTTTGATCGGCAATACGATTCACGAATGAAGTATTGGCACCATTTTCCAATAAACGACGTACTAAATAGGCGAGTAGCGTTTCATGATTACCTACAGGTGCGTAGATGCGACATGGAATACCGAGTTTATTGTCACTCCGAGAGCCAACCACTTGTTCGTATAGAGGTTCGCCCATACCGTGTAAGCACTGAAATTCGTACTGACCCACATAGTATTTGCTTGGATCGGCCAATTGATAAATGGTCGCAAGCGATTGTGCATTGTGAGTCGCAAACTGTGGGTAGATTTGTTCAGGTGCAGCCAAAAGTTTTTTGGCACAAGCAATATAAGACAAATCAGTATGGACTTTACGAGTAAAGACAGGGTAGTCATCCATACCATCGATTTGAGCTTTTTTAATTTCGCTATCCCAATACGCACCTTTGACCAAACGAATCATTAAACGCTTTTGACTACGTTTGGCTAGATCAACCACATAATCAACCACATAGAAGCAACGTTTTTGATAAGCCTGAATCACAAAACCAATGCCTTTCCATCCTGTAAGTTCTGGTTCAAAGCAAAGACGCTCTAATAATTCCAGTGAAATTTCCAGACGATCTGCTTCTTCGGCATCAATGTTTAAACCGATATCATATTTTTTTGCAAGCTGTGCCAACTCAAACACTTTGCCATAGAGTTCGTCATGCACACGGGCAATTTGCGAACGCTGGTAACGCGGATGCAATGCCGAGAGTTTGATCGAAATACCCGGACCATCGTAAACGCCTTTGCCATTGGATGCGCGTCCAATCGCATGAATCGCCTGCGTATAATCGTTAAAATAACGCTCAGCATCATGATCGGTGAGGGCTGCTTCACCCAACATATCGTAAGAGTAACGAAAGCCTTTGTGTTCAAGAGATTTGGCGTTGTCGAGTGCTTCTTCGATGGTTTCGCCCGTCACAAACTGCTCGCCCATCATACGCATCGCAACGTCGACTGCTTTACGAATGACACCACGACCGCTACGTGCAAGAATTGAGGTGAGTAAACCAGATAAACTACCTTGCTTCGGTGTTTCCATCAGTTTACCCGTCAGCATTAAACCCCAAGCTGCGGCATTGACAAACATCAAGCTACTTTGACCCACATGGTCTTTCCAGTTGCCTTGATTGATTTTGTCACGAATCAGTAAGTCGCGTGTTGCTGCATCAGGAATACGGAGCAAAGCCTCAGCCAAACACATGAGGGCGATGCCTTCCTGAGACGAAAGCGAAAACTCTTGTAATAAACCCTGAACAATCCCTGCTTTGCCCGAAGAGGTTTTGCGTTCGCGTAAAGCATTGGCAAGATCAAATGCCAATTCATAAATTTTATGGTCAAGTTCATCTGAAATTGCAGTCGCTTCAAGCAGTGTTTCTACAGCTTCAGGTTCTGGACGACGCCATGCAGTATTTATACGCTCTTCCAGTTCACTTTTTTCTTTAAATTCAGTGATATATCCGAAATGAGGTTTTGCTGTGTCCATATTTGGGTCGGTATCCATCATGTTCATGTCAAATTCCAATGACGATCTCACTCAAATCTTGTGAGATAGGTTTAGATAATTTATCATTGCAAAATAATTACCGAATAACTCACTATAATATGGGTATTTTTTAGTGAAATATTTTGTTTTGGGGCTTATTTATGTCGCTAGATCGTGTGGATTTAAAAATTCTTGATATTCTTCAAGAAGATGGAAAGATTTCAAATACTAAATTGGCTGAGGAAGTTAATCTTTCTGCAACGGCTGTTATGGCTCCAGTCCAAAAGCTGACTAAAGAACAATTTATCATTGGATACGAGGCAAAATTAAACGCAGAGAAGCTGCATGCCAGTTTTTTGGTCTTTGTCGAAGTTTTGCTCGATAAGACCACAGCGAACGGTTTGAATGAATTTATTGAGGCGGTAGCGGAGTATCCTGAGATTGTAGAATGTCATATGACCAGTGGTGGATTTGATTTCTTGATGAAAGTGCGTAGCGCCAATATGGAAGAATACCGTAAGTTTGCAGGAGAGATTTTATGGCAACTGCCTGGTGTGAAGGAAACGCGGAGTTATCCTGTGATGCAAGTGGTAAAAGAAACCTCAAAAATTAAATTACCCAAGCGCAATATAAAAAAAGGGACTTCGTAAAGTCCCTGATTTTAAAAATAAATTTTTAGCAATTATTTTGATGCATGATACAAACGATCTGCTTCTTCAAAACGATCAGTAACTTCTTTACCCGGTTTTTTACCTAACAGGCTTACCACGATAATGGTGATGGTTGCTAAAACGAAGCCCGGAATAATCTCGTAAATCCCTGTTGAAGCGAACAGATTTTTCCAGCCAATGACGACGACTGCACCGACGATCATGCCTGCCAAAGCGCCGTTTAAGGTCATGCGTTTCCAGAACAATGATAAAATAATCAGCGGACCAAAAGCAGCGCCAAAACCAGCCCATGCATAGGCAACCAAGCCCAGCACCTTACTTTCAGGATTACTGGCTAACCAGATCGCAAAGACTGAAATGGCAAGTACCATCAAACGGCCGACCCAAACCAGCTCTTTTTGCGATGCATTTTTACGCAGAAAAGATTTATAAAAATCTTCCGTTAGGGTACTTGAACAGACCAGAAGCTGGCAGCTCAAGGTACTCATCACCGCAGATAAAATTCCTGCCATGATAATTCCAGCAACCCATGGATTAAATAGGATCTGGGCCAGTTCCATAAACACCAATTCTGAATTGCTGCTAACTTTGCCTGCAAGTTCTGGGTGCAATTGGAAGAATGCGATACCAAAGAAACCAGCACCTACTGCGCCACCCAGACATAAAATCATCCATGACATGCCAATACGACGTGCGGCGGGAATAGATTTAACCGAATCGGCAGCCATGAAACGGACTAAAATATGTGGCTGACCAAAATAGCCTAAGCCCCATGCAGTTGCAGAGATAATAGCAATAAAACTCACGCCGGACAGCATGTTGTATGCATGTGGACGTGCTTCATTGATAAGCTGAGAAACATGTTGTTGACCATCACCAATCGCCAGATACGCAAAGATCGGGGTGAGCATCAAGGCAAAAAACATCATGCCAGCCTGAAAGGTATCCGTCCAGCTAATGGCGAGGAAGCCACCGATACACACATAGCTGATGGTTGCAATCGCACTGACCCATAAAGCAGTGTGATAATCCATACCAAAAATGGTTTCAAATAAACGCGCACCTGCGACCATGCCTGAAGCACAGTAAATTGAGAAGAAAATCAAAATGATGAGGGCAGATGAGACACGTAATAATTTTTTGGTGTCATGAAAACGATTGGTAAAATAATCTGGCAGTGTGAGCGCATTTGACTGGACTTCGGTATGTACACGTAAACGACCCGCAACAAATAACCAGTTGAGCCAAGCACCAATAATCAAACCAATGGCGATCCAGGCTTCTGAAAGCCCAGACAAATAAATCGCGCCAGGTAAGCCCATGAGTAACCAGCCACTCATGTCTGATGCGCCAGCCGATAATGCAGTAACGAAGCTACCGAGGCTTCGTCCACCTAAAATATAATCTGAAAAGTCTCTTGTGGCTCTGTAAGCGTAGAGACCAATACAGACCATTGCCACGATGTAGAATATAAACGTGATAATGGTTGGATTGATAGAATTCATGTGTGGGACCTATATCCATATGTGCATTTACGCGAGTAATCAACCAGTCCAAACAAAAAATTTGGTTGCCTAAAAATAAGGCGTTGATTCAAACACGGATGCCAAAATAATAACTGTTAATTTTAAGTATATTTTATGTAATTTTGTGTAAAAATATCTTGTGCAAAAATATTATTTAATATCTTTTATATTTCAATCAATTGGAAACTTTGTCTTGATTCTGTTTTTAGAATAGATGATCAAATAAGCAAAATTGGAATATATTTTAAGCAAAATGCTGAGCGAATGATCAATCTTGTAATTTTATTGTGACGCAAAAAATAGACGAATGAATGATTCAAAAGTAAAAATGGCCTGTAATTTTCAATCAAATCTAAAAATTAATCCTGCTTGAGTTGTTCAAAAAGTTGTTTCATCCCTTCAGACGCAGTTTTTTTAATTAAATGATATTGAGAAGGTACTCTTGAGTAATCCGCTTGTGGATCGATATAAAAAGCGTCGCAGTGAGTTGGAATTTCATGGATCAGTCCTGCGACGGGATAAACAGTTAAAGTCGAACCAATCACAATAAAAATATCGGCATCCTGTAACAGTTGAATTGCTTCATCATAAGCAGGAACCGCTTCACCAAACCAGACCACATGTGGACGAAGCGGATAACCTTCAGGACATTGATGGCGCTCTAAATCCAGTTGCCAACCTTCTATGGGATAAAAGTCTTGAGTAAATTGTGCGGTTGGCCCAGAACTTTTGGCTAAACGAATATTGCCATGTAAATGTAGAACTTGGCTTGAGCCTGCACGTTCATGTAAATCGTCTATGTTTTGGGTAATGACTTCAACATCATAATATTGCTCGAGTTGCGCAATATATTGATGAGCAATATTGGGTTCGGCATAGATGATTGTTTTTCGTCGCTCATTATAAAAGCGTTGAACGATTTCAGGATGACGTTGCCATGCTTCGGGCGTTGCAACATCTTCGATTCGATAATTTTCCCAGAGTCCATTGCTGTCACGAAAAGTGCTAATGCCACTTTCTGCGCTCATGCCTGCACCAGAGAAAACCATTAATTTTTTCATTTTGCTTCGCCGCATCTTATTTACTTCACTATATAAAGGTATAAGCAAATGAATCGATCGACAAGTCACAAGATGATATACCGAAAAAAATCCGCCACTTTTGGCGGATATTTAAAATGATCAAATTACTTACTTGTCATGATGTAAGTATTCAGATTCTTTTGGCAGCCTAAAACTACACAAGAAACAGATAATCAACATCACAATTACATAAATGAAGAACTCATTTTCAACGCCAGCCTGTTTAAATTGTAATGCAACCGCAGGGGCTGAACCGCCAAAGATTGCATTGGCCACTGCATAAGAGAAACCAACACCCAATGCACGAACATGCGGCGGGAACATTTCAGCCTTAATCAAGCCACTGATCGAGGTGTAGAAACTGAGGAACATCATCAAGAAGATGAGCAGTAAGGTCACGATCACAGGGGAGTAACTAAAGTGTCGCATGGCAATGACCATCACGGGATAGATCAAAATTGCACTGCCTGCACTAAAAGCCAACATCGATGCACGACGACCAATTCGGTCTGAGATTGCTCCAAATAAAGGTTGTGCAATCATATAAACAAACAGGGCGCAGGTCATCATATAGCCAACGGTTTTGCCGTCAATGCCTAAGCTGGTAATGTAGGTTTTTGAATAAACAGTAAGGACATAAAAAGTCAATGAACCTGCTGAGGTATAACCCACGACCAATAAGAATGTTGCCCAATGCTTTTTAAACAACTCGCGTAAAGAACCTGATTCTTTCTTTTCACTGTCTTCGTGGGAAAGTGTTTCTTCGAGTTTACTTCGAGCTAATAACGAAATAATGGCAGCAATACCACCAATCACAAACGGAATACGCCAGCCACCGTCCATGAGTTGTTGTTCACTCATAAAGGCCAGTAAAATCACACCTACCAAGCTCGCTAATAATTGACCACCTGAAAGCGTCACATATTGAAAAGAAGCATAAAAGCCACGGTGACCTTTGAGTGCAATTTCACTCATGTAGGTTGCAACAGCACCATATTCACCACCTACCGATAAACCTTGTAAGAGCCGAACCATGAGTAATAAAAATGGTGCAACCATACCGACTTGTTCATAAGTGGGTAATAATGCAAAAAGAAAGGAACTGACAGCCATTAAAGCAATCGAAATTACCATCGACTGTTTTCGACCATGTTTATCTGCAATCCGCCCAAATAACCAACTACCAATGGGGCGCATAAAGAAACTTGCTGCGAATACACCCCACACATAAATTCCCTGTGCAGTGGAGTTCATATCTGGCGCTGTTAATGCATGCTGAAAATACATCGCAAAAACTGCATAGATATAAAAATCGAACCATTCAACTAAATTACCAGAGGAAGCACCCACAATCCCTAGTACACGTTTTTTCTTCTCTTCTTTGGTATAAACGACTTCGCTCATATAAATATCCTATGTCCATTTATTCCTAATCATTTGCTTTGTTGCCAAAGCTTTTGCCCTTAATAAAACTAAAAAATATAAACGACGATTTAGGATACTCCTGTTGTAAAGCTTGGTTCTATAGTAATAAATTACAATTTATCCAGTGATCTAAAAAATATGGTAATATTCACAAAAATAAACTTTATAAAACAAAATCTTGAGTTAATTATAATGCTTTAGTTGAATCGATCGTTATTTGAATAATAAAGCATCATGTTGTTTGCTTAAATTAATGCTCACTCTGTCATGATCAATCATTTGAGTGATTTTAATCAGGGTTGCTCAAGCTGCTTGTTGCTTTATGAAAGATTTGAAGCTAAGTGTTCCTTATAAAGCTTCGAGTCGATTTAGAAATTTACGAATTTCTTGACTAAACTTTTTGGGTTCAGTGAGTAAAGGCGTATGGCCTGAACGTTTAAAATAAATAGGTTGGGACTTTTTAACGCTTTTGGCAATAATGGTTTGACCTGTTACAGGATATAAAGACGAATTTTTACCAATAAAAAAGGTGGTTGGACATTCAAGTTGAGCAATTGCTTGACGATAATCTTCTTGATGATTCAAGTAATTTTTTACATACCAGTGTAAGTAGTCTATCCGTTGAATAGGAAGCAGATATTTTTGCAAGGGTGGTTTGTTTAATGCCAGTTTAAAGATCATCGGACTATATTTATTGCTGCTTTGTAGTTCAATAAATTCTGACCACAGTTGTACCAATTGCTGTCGCTGTAAAAAAGGTAAGTCATTTAAATCAAGCACATTCGG
This sequence comes from Acinetobacter sp. 479375, assembly GCF_000581715.1. Classification (NCBI taxonomy): domain Bacteria; kingdom Pseudomonadati; phylum Pseudomonadota; class Gammaproteobacteria; order Moraxellales; family Moraxellaceae; genus Acinetobacter; species Acinetobacter sp. 479375. The sequence goes on from NZ_JEZN01000003.1 coordinate 134,926, forward strand.
GTATTGATTCAATAAATCATCAAGTGCGGTCAGTAAAAATTTAAAATCTTGATGTTTTTCACCAAAAAGGCCAAATTGCCATGATTTATCGACTGTAATTTTGGGGGTCTGATCGATGTGTAAATACGCTTTCAGCTGCTGTGCCAGATTGCCATGTTGCATACCATGCATTGCTGTGGTCGCACCCATTGAGTAGCCGATTAGAATAAATTGCTGAAGATTTAATTGTTGTATTAATGTCTCAATATCTCGCCAATGACTAGAAATAGCATCTAATTCTTGGGGAATCGCACAGTTTTTAGAGCGACCAAAACCGCGCCAATCTGGAATAATAAACTCGTATTTATTTAAGTTCGTGAAAATAAAAGGAAGCCATTGCCAACTGACCATACCGAGTCCTGATAAAACGACAACAGGTTCTCCACGTCCAATACGGCGTACAAATAACTGTTCCTGATCAGGCATGGTATGAAAAGGCATGTTTTATTCCTCGTATCAAAATAATTTAACTGTTCTCAAATTGTTGAAGCTGTGGAATAACATCCTCCAACCAGTCAATCCAGCCTTTTTCCAAGTTTATCCCAAGTTCGAGTATTTTTTTATGAATAAATAAAACTCGGTCTTGTTCCTTCTGATCCTTAAAGTCTTTTTCATACATATTTTGGTAAATTTCAAGTTTATTTTTATGTAAGAATAGATGACGTTCCAGTTCTAGCAGAATTTGATTTCCGCCTAATTGTGCTTCGGCACGAAGTCGAACCATCAGATCTTCACGTAGTTGGGCAGGCTCACTTTTTTGAATCAACCAATCTGCCAGTTCAACTCGTCCAGGCTGTTCAACCTGATAGGTTTTTTTACGGCTATGTTCACTTTCTTCCTCAATGGTCGAAATCCAGCCTTTTCCTAACATATTATTGAGTTCACGATAAATTTGTTGATGACTCGCATTCCAGAAAAAACCCATGGAACGGTCAAAACGACGTGCCAATTCAAAACCTGTACTTGGTTTTTCCAGTAAGCTGGTGAGTAAAACGTGCGACAGTGACATGGCAATCCATAACATTTTGTGACTGATAGGATTATGCAATATGTTGCATAAAAAATAAAATTTGATTATAAGTTTATGCAACAAATTGCATAAAGCAAGCCAGAATAGCAAGCGAAGGAGTTTTTATGTCGTCATATCCGCATTTATTAGCCCCACTGGATTTGGGTTTTACCACTTTAAAAAATCGTGTCTTAATGGGTTCCATGCATGTGGGCTTAGAAGAAGTGCCAGGTGGATATGAACGCATGGCGGCATTTTATGCAGAACGTGCCAAAGGCGAAGTTGGCTTGATTGTGACGGGCGGTATTTCACCTAATGATGATGGTGTGACTTTTGCGGGTGGTTCTAAGCTAGATAGCATTGAAGAGGCTGAACATCATAAAGTCATTACACAGGCGGTACATGACGCAGGTGGTAAAATTGCCATGCAGATTTTACATACAGGTCGTTATTCTTATCAGCCAGAAAATGTTGCGCCTTCAGCCATGCAGGCTCCAATCAATCCGGTTAAACCTAAAGCTTTGAGTTCTGCTGAAGTAGAACAAACGATTTTTGATTTTGTGAACTGCGCCAAACTTGCTCAATATGCAGGCTATGACGGTGTTGAAATCATGGGTTCAGAAGGTTATCTCATCAATGAATTTATTGCGCAACGTACTAACCACCGTGATGATGAATGGGGCGGAAGCTATGAAAATCGTATTCGTTTTCCGATCGAAATCGTAAAACGTACTCGCGAGGAAGTGGGTGAAAATTTTATCATCATTTATCGTTTATCAATGTTAGATTTGGTTGAAGGCGGTTCAACGCTTGAAGAAGTGATTCAACTTGCCAAAGAAATCGAAAAAGCAGGCGCAACCATTATTAATACCGGTATTGGCTGGCACGAAGCACGAATTCCAACCATTGCGACCAAAGTTCCTCGTGCTGCATTTACATGGGTGACAGAAAAATTAAAAGGTGTGGTTAAAGTTCCGCTTATTACTTCAAACCGTATCAATACTCCTGAAATGGCAGAGCATATCTTGGCTCAAGGTCATGCGGATATGATCTCAATGGCGCGTCCAATGCTGGCCGACTCTGAATTTGTGTTAAAAGCAAAAGAAGGGCGTAGTGATGAAATCAATACTTGTATTGGATGTAATCAGGCCTGTCTGGATCATATTTTTTCTATGCGTACAGCAACTTGTTTGGTCAATCCACGTGCTTGCTATGAAACGGAGCTGATTTTTAAAGAAGCATCAGCCAAAAAACAAATCGCTGTGATTGGTGCAGGTCCAGCAGGTTTAAGTTTTGCTGTTTATGCCGCCAGTCGTGGACATCAGGTCAAAGTTTTTGAAGCCAGTCATCAAATTGGTGGACAATTTAACATTGCTAAAACCATTCCTGGCAAAGAAGAATTTTACGAAACCCTACGCTATTTTAAGCGTCAAATTGAACTTCAACCCAATATTCAACTGGTATTAAATCATACTGCGACGTTTGATGAACTGGTCAATTCGCAATTTGATGACATCGTGGTTGCAACGGGGGTAACACCGCGTCAACTCCAAATTGATGGAATCGATCATCCTAAAGTGTTGAGCTATATTCAAGTGTTACGTGAGCGAGTAGCTGTAGGGCAGCGTGTTGCCATTATAGGAGCTGGTGGTATTGGTTTTGATACTGCTGAATATCTGACGCAACATGGTGAAAGTGCTAGTGTGAATCCTGAAAAATTCTATGATGAATGGGGAATCGACACCACTTATGCGCACGTGGGTGGTTTAAAACAACCCGAGTTAGAGCCATCTGAACGCGAAGTTTTTTTATTACAGCGTAAGGATTCTTCTGTGGGTGCAAATTTAGGTAAAACTACAGGCTGGATTCATCGTACAGGTTTAAAACATCGCAATGTCAAAATGATTGCAGGTGCGCATTATCAGAAAATAGATGATGAAGGTTTACACATTTTGGTCGGTGACAAAGCAATGACTTTGGCTGTCGATCATGTGGTGATTTGTGCAGGACAGGAGTCTTATACCGCCATGTATGACGCATTGCATCAAAGTGGCAAAACTGTACATCTCATTGGTGGTGCCAAAGAGGCGGGTGAGTTGGATGCTAAACGTGCAATTCGTCAAGGAGCGGAGTTAGCTGCGAAGCTATAAATGGATCACAAAGAGCATTTTTGAAAAATGCTCTTTACTTTTTTAAGTGACAAGGAAAATGCAATGATAATTGAAACTACAAAACAAGCTTTGGAAAAATGGCATCACATGGTCAAGTCAGGTGATTTATCAGATTTAAATGACCTATTGGCTGAAAATGTCGTGTTTCGTTCACCTGTTGCTTATCAGCCTTACGAAGGGCAACAAGTGGTTTATTTTATTTTGACCAATGTGATTCAGGTTTTTGAAGATTTTACTTATCACCGAGAGTTTTATACTGAAGACGGTTTAAATGTTGTACTTGAGTTTAGTGCCAATGTCAGTGGAAAATCATTAAAAGGCATTGATATGATTCGCTTTAATGAACAAGGTCAAATTGTTGATTTTGAAGTGATGATTCGTCCAAAAACTGGTTTGGCCGCTTTGGCGGAAAAAATGGGTGAACGATTTGCCAAGTATCAAGTCAGTTAAAGAAGAATGAAATAGCCAAAGCAATTTTTAAACGATCTAATATCAATATCGCTTAAAAGTTGTAAGGCAATACCATCATTGACCACACAGTATTGAGTTCATTGGGGTGAGAAAATCTAAGCAATATGGTTAAGGTTGTACGTTACGGCGACAACTATTTCACTCATTGACAAAGGTGTTATCGAATATGGGTCTATCGATTTTAAACAGAATCAAAATTTTGGGTTCAGAATTATTTGACTCGGTTGTTGGCGCTGAACAACCTAAAATCTATTATGACCCGAATGGGACGATTAAAGATGTTTTGGGGAAACTTCCTCAACTAAAGCAAAAATATCGACCTACGCCGTGGTTGAGTAACCACCATGTTCATTTACTTTATTTTGATCTCATTAAAAAGAAAACTATAAAGTTAAATTATGATCGGATTGATCAACTCACGATGCAAGATGGCGGCATTACCGCAATTGCTTGGTACGGTTATGATCTTCCACCTGAAACCCCGACAATAGTGATCATGCATACCATTACAGGAACACCTGAAAGCATGCGCGAATTGGTCAAAGATTTGCACGAATATACAGGCTGGCGAATTGCACTATGTTTACGACGTGGTCACGCCGGTTTAGCTATGCCTGTGCCGCAGATTTCATTGTTTGGATCAACCCCTGATTTGAAAGAGCAACTGTTGCATATCCAACGTTTATTTCCAGACTCAAACTTATACGCCGTGGGGTCTTCCGCAGGGACAGGGCTTTTGGTGCGTTATCTGGGTGAGCAAGGTTTAAATACGCCATTTAAGGCAGCATTTGCCATGTGTCCAGGTTATAACACTGAAATTGGCTTTAAAAATGTTCATCCTTTTTACAGCAAGATAATGACCAAAAAATTATTTAAATATTTTATTGATCCTTATCAACAGACATGGAGTCAAACGGCTTCACTCAAAAAGGTATTGGCGACCACGAATCTTGAAGATTTCGAAAAAGAGTATTTTGAAATGGCAGGCTTTGAGGATTATCAGAGCTATTGTCAGGCTATCAATCCAATTTATGTATTTGAAAATGTGAAAATCCCATTGATCATTTTAAATGCGGAAGATGATCCTGTGTGTTCAATTAAAAATTTAGAACCCTATAAAGATGTCATTCAGAAAATGGACAATATTGCCGTCATTACCACCAAAAAAGGCAGTCATTGTGGTTTTTATGAGGGATTTGCTACGCGATCTTGGGCGGCACGACTCATGGCAGATTTTTTGAAAAACTATTAGATTCAATATTGTTTTTAGATTGAGCACAATAAAAAAGCAGATAAGCATGACTTATCTGCTTTTTTATGCGGCATTAAAACTTAGTTTTTTAATGCAGGTGTAGCTGCTGCAATTGCTGCTGCAACTGCATCATCTTCACTTTGAGAGCTATTATTGCTGCTTGATTTAGCTGAAGCCGTTTGCTCAGTGGTTGGTTTAACTGATTCGGTTTTCACGGTTTCTTTCTTTGGTTCTGGTGTAACTGTCTCTTGAGCTGCTGTATTGCCTTGAGCAGATGTAGAAGAAACCTCACGGCGCACTTCTGTGGTCGTATTTGGTGTTTCTTCACGTTCTACTTGAACCTGAGTTGGAATGTCTTGTTGAGTTTCTGCGCTATCAAGCGATTTAAACTCAGTAGGTTGTTGCTCCTGAGTGGTAGTCTCCACTTGTTCTTGCTCTTCTTCTTTAGGTGGTTCTTTTTTAACACATGCAGTTAAAAGGAGACCTGTTGCAATCGCGCCACAAATTAAAAGTTTCTTATTCATACTTGCACAAATCTATGCTTAATCGAGGTGGAGTCATTATAACAGCAAATATAAGATTGAAAATCCTAGTCATGCCACCTAATTTTTTATCGAAAATGCTGATAGAATAGCCAATTGTTTATTGTTCTATGAATTGCGGCGGATTGACTTTGCTTTATAGGTACAGAGTAAAGTAAAATTGCCCAACATTGTAGGCCGATTTAGGCTCGATTGTACGAGAAACTCAATGACCCATTTTATTTTCGTGACTGGTGGTGTGGTTTCATCACTAGGTAAAGGTATTTCAGCTGCTTCAGTTGCTGCACTTTTAGAAGCCCGTGGTTTAAAAGTGACCATGGTAAAAATGGATCCATACATTAATGTCGATCCGGGAACAATGAGTCCCTTCCAGCATGGTGAAGTTTTTGTCACAGAGGATGGTGCCGAAACTGACCTAGATTTGGGTTATTACGAACGTTTCCTACGTCGTGCGAAAATGACCAAATTGAACAATTTTACCAGTGGCCGAGTTTACCAAGATGTTTTAAATAAAGAACGTCGTGGTGATTATCTTGGTGGTACGGTACAAGTGATTCCACATATTACCGACAATATTAAAGAGCGCGTATTAGCCGCAGGTGAAGGCTATGACGTCGCCATTGTTGAAATTGGCGGTACTGTGGGTGATATCGAATCACTTCCTTTTATGGAATCTGTACGTCAGTTGATGGTTGAACTGGGTCATAAGCGCACGATGTTGATGCATTTGACATTGCTTCCTTATATTAAATCTGCTGCTGAACTTAAGACCAAGCCAACACAGCATTCTGTAAAAGAGCTGTTGTCTATTGGTATTCAGCCAGATATTTTGATCTGTCGTACTGAACACGATGTCGACGCCGACACCAAACGTAAAATCGCATTGTTTACCAATGTTGAAGCACGTGCGGTTGTGGTGTGTAAAGATGCAAAAACCATTTACCAGATTCCACGTGATTTCTATGAGCAAAACGTTGACGATTTAATTTGTGAACGTTTTGGTTTTAATGAATTACCTGAAGCAGATCTGACGGATTGGGATCAGGTGTGTGAAGCATTATTTAACCCTGAATACACAGTTCGTGTAGCAATGGTGGGTAAATATGTTGAGCTTCCAGATGCTTATAAATCGGTCAATGAAGCTTTATTGCATGCGGGTATTCAAAATCGTGTCAAAGTTCAGATTGACTATGTTGATGCTGAAAAATTTGAAGATTTAGACGCGTCTGTATTGGACAGCGCTGATGCAATATTAGTTCCTGGTGGTTTTGGTGAGCGTGGAACTGAAGGCAAAATGAAAGCCATTCAATATGCACGTGAAAAACAAGTTCCATTTTTAGGAATTTGTTTGGGTATGCAACTTGCAGTGGTGGAATATGCCCGCCATGTAGCAGGCATGGCCGATGCAACTTCGACTGAGTTTAATCGCACCACTAAATTCCCTGTAATTGGTTTGATTACCGAGTGGTTAGATGAACGTGGTGAATTGCAGCAACGTAGTCTTGAGTCGGATTTGGGTGGAACGATGCGTTTAGGCGCACAAAAATCCGAGTTGGTTGAAGGCACTAAAACACGTGAAGTGTATGGTAAAGCTGAAATTACTGAACGTCATCGCCATCGTTATGAAATGAATAACCGTTTCATTGAGCCACTTGAAAAAGCAGGTATGAAGATTTCGGGTTATTCAACCGCACAACATTTGGTAGAAACAGTGGAAATTCCTGAACATCCTTGGTTTATTGCTGTACAATTCCATCCGGAGTTTACAAGTTCACCTCGCGATGGACATCCATTATTTGCAAGCTTTATTGATGCTGCGAAAAAACAGTATCAAAAGAGCAAGTAATCGACGCATGAACTAGGAAGTTTAAATGTCACAATTAAAACCACAAGAAATTGTACGTTTAGGCGATATACAAATGGCAAATCATTTGCCATTTGTATTATTCGGCGGTATGAACGTATTAGAATCAAAAGACTTAGCCTTTGAAATTGCAGAAACCTATATCGATATCTGCAAACGTCTTGATATTCCTTATGTATTTAAAGCCAGCTTTGATAAAGCCAATCGTTCTAGCCTGCATTCATTTCGTGGTCCAGGACTAGAGAAAGGCATTGAATGGTTAGGTGAAATTAAAAAACAGTTTAATGTGCCGATTATTACCGATGTGCATGAACCATATCAGGCTGCACCAGTTGCTGAAGTCGCTGATATTATCCAGTTGCCTGCATTTTTAAGTCGTCAAACTGATCTGGTTGAAGCGATGGCAAAAACTCAAGCCATTATTAATATTAAAAAAGCCCAGTTTCTTGCCCCACATGAAATGCGTCATATTCTGCATAAATGTCTTGAAGCAGGAAATGACAAATTGATTTTGTGTGAACGTGGTTCGGCGTTTGGTTATAACAATCTGGTTGTCGATATGTTGGGCTTTGACATCATGAAAGACATGAATGTCCCTGTATTTTTCGATGTCACCCACGCTTTGCAAACCCCAGGTGGTCGTTCTGATTCTGCGGGTGGTCGTCGTGCACAAATCACGACTTTAGCACGTGCAGGCATGGCAACAGGTTTGGCTGGTTTGTTTTTGGAAGCGCATCCTGATCCAGACGTTGCCAAATGTGATGGGCCATCAGCTTTACATTTATCGCAACTAGAGCCATTTTTAGCACAAATTAAAGAATTGGATACCTTAGTAAAAGGTTTCAAAAAATTAGACACCCACTAAGTTTTTTACATCTAGATCGATTGATGACAATCATATTTTTATTATCGTTTAAGCTGTAAATCACTTATTTCATATTCATTTAACCGAGGAATTGTTCATGAGCCAAATCGTTGACATTCGTGCACGTGAAATTTTGGACTCTCGTGGTAACCCAACCATCGAGGCTGATGTCATTTTAGAATCTGGCGTTGTTGGCCGTGCATGTGCACCATCTGGTGCTTCAACTGGTTCTCGTGAAGCTTTAGAACTACGTGACGGTGATAAAGCACGTTATTTAGGCAAAGGCGTTAAAACTGCGGTGAATAACGTAAATACGATTATCCGTGACGCTTTAGTGGGTAAATCAGTATTTGAACAAAAAGACATCGATAACACGATGATCACGCTTGATGGTACTGAAAACAAAGAAAAATTAGGTGCTAACGCAACTTTAGCAGTTTCTTTGGCCGCTGCACGTGCGGCTGCTACTGAAAAGAAAATTCCTCTTTTCCAATATATCGCAGATTTACGTGGTCAAACCACTTTGACTATGCCTGTACCTATGATGAACATCATTAATGGTGGTTCACATGCAGACAACAATGTTGATATTCAAGAGTTTATGATTGAGCCAGTGGGTTTCACTTCATTTGCTGAAGCATTACGTGCGGGTGCTGAAATCTTCCATTCCTTAAAATCAGTTTTAAACAAAAAAGGTTTAAACACTGCTGTAGGTGATGAAGGTGGTTTTGCTCCGAACTTGCGTTCAAATGAAGAAGCCATCACGGTGATTCTTGAAGCAATTGGTCAAACGGGTTACAAAGCGGGTTCTGACATTATGCTTGCACTTGACTGTGCATCGTCTGAATTCTACAAAAATGGTCAATATATTCTTGCAGGGGAAGGCAATAAAGCATTCACAAGCAACCAGTTCTCTGACTATTTAGCAGGACTTGTAAATCAATATCCAATTATTTCGATCGAAGATGGTTTAGATGAATCTGACTGGGAAGGTTGGAGCTATTTAACTTCGATTTTGGGTGATAAAATCCAATTGGTGGGTGACGATTTATTCGTTACAAATCCAAAGATTTTACAACGCGGTATTGATGAGAAAGTGGGTAATTCGATCCTGATCAAATATAACCAAATTGGTACTTTGACTGAAACTTTAGATGCGATCTATCTTGCTAAAGCGAATGGTTATAGCACCGTGATTTCACATCGTTCTGGTGAAACAGAAGATTCAACCATTGCTGATTTGGCAGTGGGTACCGCAGCTGGTCAAATCAAGACTGGTTCACTTTGCCGTTCTGACCGTGTAGCAAAATATAACCAATTACTTCGTATTGAAGAATTGACTCATGCTGCATATCGCGGTAAAGCTGAGTTCAAGGGTTTAAACTAATCTTTGGGTGCTATGTTAGAAGTATTTAAATCGACTTCGAGCAAATTGATACTGTTACTCGCCATCGTTTTGGTGGCGAGTTTTCAGTACAGTTTCTGGTGGGGAGAAGGTGGTTACTTTGCTCACCAAACTTTACGTCAGCAAATTACACAACAAGCTGAAATAAACGAAGAATTGAAAGAAAGAAACCGTATTTTAGCGGCAGAAGTGTTTGATCTTAAAAATGGTAGCGAAGCCATTGAGGAACATGCGCGTTTGGATTTAGGTCTGATTAAGCCTCGTGAGACTTTTGTACAAATGAGTACCATCAGTACCCATTACAAACCGATTTATATTGATCCAAATGCCAAAGTCGACATGGAAACCAATGAAACCCCGCCAAATCCAGATGTCCCAGATTAAATTGTGGGCAGTGATTCCTGCTGCGGGTTCAGGAAGTCGTTTTTCTAAAACTGAGCTTAAACAATATCAAACGATTCAAGATCGAACGGTACTTGAGCATACGATTGATCGATTGAATGCATTACCTTTACAAGGTTATGTATTGGCGATTGGTGCACAAGATACAGTGGCTAAAAATTTAAACTTCGCTGCATCTGAAAAAGCACATTTTTGTCTGGGCGGTGCTGAGCGTGTGCATTCCGTTTTAAATGCTTTGCGTTATTTGGCTCAGATTGCATCGGATGATGATTATGTCTTGGTGCATGATGCTGCACGTCCATGTGTAAGTGCTGAAAATTTAAAAGAATTGGCAGATTACTGTGTTGAGCGTGATACTGCTGCTATCTTGGCAATTCCTGTACGTGACACTTTAAAATTTGCCACGGATCAACATATTCAAAACACGGTGAGCCGTGATCATTTATGGCAAGCCCAAACACCACAAATGGCGAAACTGGGTGTGCTTCGTGATGCCATTGAAAAAGCATTAAATGAGGGCATCAATATCACAGATGAAGCCAGTGCACTTGAGTATGCAGGTATTTCAGTCGATGTGGTACAAGGACGTTCAGATAATATCAAAATCACTTATACAGATGACCTAGAATTGGCACGTTTAATACTGGCATCACAACACGTCTTGTAAGTCGTCTAAAGAGAAAACCGAATTGTAATCATGATTGACAAGCGTTCACACAACACGGCTTGTCATCCGCTTTATTCAGAATTAATTTTAATTATCTATATTTTAAAACTTGTTAACTTCTATTTATTTCTTACTAAAAATATAGAACAGCATTTTCCATTCAATTGATAAAAAAGCAGGCCTTGTATGCATATTATCGTGTTAGGTGCAGGCGTTATTGGAACTACTTCCGCATATTATTTAAAACAGGCAGGGAACGAAGTCACGGTGATTGACCGACAGCCGGGCGTTGCGCTAGAAACCAGCTTTGCCAATGCAGGACAAATTTCACCTGGCTATGCCTCACCGTGGGCGGCGCCGGGTGTGCCACTAAAAACATTTAAATGGATGTTTCAGCATCACGCACCATTAACGATTAAAATCACAGGGGATATGTACCAGTATCACTGGATGGTGCGTATGTTGGCAGAATGTAATATTCATCGTTATCAAATTAATAAAGAACGCATGGTCAGAATTTCAGAATATAGTCGTGACTGTTTGGATGAGTTACGTCATGAAACAGGCATCCATTTTGATGAGCGCCAGTTGGGAACATTACAACTCTTTAGAAAACAACAGCAATTGGATTCGGCTGAAAAAGATACTCAAGTCCTGAAAGAAGAAGGTGTACCTTATCAACTTTTGGATAAACAAGGCGTGATTCAGGCTGAGCCTGCATTAGCCAAAGCAACCGTTGATTTTGTTGGTGGGTTGCGTTTACCTAATGATCAAACAGGTGATTGTCAAAAATTCACTGTAGAGCTGGCAGAACTTGCGCAAAAGCAAGGCGTGCAGTTTTTGTTTAACCACAGCATAGATTATCTTGAAAAAGACGCTGATCAAATTAGTGCAGTTGTTTTGCAAAATGGTCAAAGAATCAAAGGCGATGCCTATGTGATGGCTCTCGGAAGTTATAGTCATGAAATGCTAAAACAGATTGGGATTTTTGCACCTGTTTATCCACTGAAAGGCTATTCGATTACGACGCCCATCATTGATGCAGCTATGTCTCCAGTCTCGACCATTTTAGATGAGAGTTATAAAATCGCATTAACCCGTTTTGACGATCGTATTCGCGTAGGTGGCATGGCGGAAATTAATGGTTTTGATCGCTCTTTGGATACTTCGCGTGAAGATACCCTTAAGATGGTTTTACATCAATTATTTCCGTATGCCAGTGATTTGGATCAGGCAAGTTTCTGGACAGGACTGCGACCTGCAACACCAGATGGCACACCCATTGTAGGCAAAACTAAATATTCCAATTTATTTACCAATACTGGGCACGGTACACTTGGCTGGACGATGTCTTGTGGTTCTGCCAAACTTTTAGCCGATTTGATCTCAAATCGAACGCCACAGATTCAGGCAGATGATTTAAGTATTGAACGTTATGAAAAACTTGCGCATATTTAGATCCTTTAAATTTTGGTCAGACAATCAAAAGTTCAAATCTTGATGTTGAGCTTTATGATCAATTTAGATTCGAGTTTTTGCAACGTCAATCCAGCATTCATTTCATAAACTCGTGCTGATTTGGGGAAAAAAGCATGCGTGACTGTGTGATTCATCTAGCTAAAATAAGTTTTGTCATAGTGACAATGATAAGTTCAGGCTGTCAGTTGGTTCAATTACGTGAAAATCAACTGAGTCAGTCTTTAGATGATAAGATGACGAGTATATTAACCAGTCAGCATTTAAGTTCGGCAACGGCGAACATTATTTACTTGACGAATTTTAATCAAAAAAAATGTTTGGCGGAATTTGATCAGTGCTTAAAAGCAGTCGATGGCATTCACTCGAATGATAAAGATGCCTATCATGCGGCGTTAAGTGAGCTTTATTTAGCAAAAGCGCTTGAATTAGAGTCGCAATGTCAGCTGACAAAAGCATCTCAATGCAGTAATCAAGAATTGCGCTATCTTGATCAAAGTTTAAGGCATAGTTATCATTATTTATTTGCATCAAAAAATACTCCTTCACATCGTGCTTTTGACTATCGTCAGAATCAGGTTCGTATTTTTTACAATGTTGCACTTTCAAGATTATTGTCTCGATATTCTGAGCTTCATCCACAAAGCTACATTCCTGATAGCATTTCGATTGCAGGTCACCAATACAAAATTGATACCTCACAGTTTCCACATCTAAAAGATCATCGTATTGCGAAACTAAAATCTAGCTATAATATGAATTTTTCAGGTTTTCATACCGTAAACCGTACAGATGGTTTAGGTGCGGAATTTGTGATTGAATTTGCAGAACAGTATAAAAATAACGGTTTTATTTTAGATCCAGTCTCGTTTTATCAAAACTCACTTTCTCCTAATATTCATGCTCCCAAAGTATTGCCATTGAGCGCTTTGATGGTGCCTGAAGATGAACGTATTGCTTACGATACTCAAAATACTAACTTTAAAATTCGCTTGATCGATCCTTATCTCTATCATCAAATTGAGGTGAATCAGGCAGATTATACGTTAACAGCAAATTATTCTGCGCCATTTGGCTATTGGCTCGCACAAAATCATTTGGGCAAAGCGGGTTATTGGACATTACTTAATAAAGAAAATGACTTGTTAATGCCACATTTATACATGCTGGAACCATACAATCCAAATAAAAAAGTAATTGTTTTTATTCATGGTTTAGCCAGCAGTCCAGAGGCTTGGGTTTCTTTAACTAATGATATTATGGGCGATCAGGAGCTTCGTGATCACTATCAAGTCTGGCAGATTTTTTATTCAACCAATATGCCCATTTTTGAAAGTCGCTATCAGATTTATACTTTATTGACACAAGCTTTTCAAAATATTGAGATAAATAATCCTCCTGTACAACATGCTGTGCTGATCGGGCACAGTATGGGCGGCGTGATCAGTCGATTACTGGTGAGTAATCAAGATATTTCGAATGCCGCGATTGCCAAAATGTCCAAATCACAATCTGCTATGTTGAATAAACATCCAGTGATTCGTGAGCGATTTATTTTTAAAGCAATTCCAAACTTTTCTCGTGCGATTTTTATTGCGGCTCCACATCGTGGGACAAATTATGCAGATCGTTGGTTCACCCGTTTAGCACGGAATATTATTAAAATTCCCAATGAATTTTTTGAAAATGTACAATCGGATTCTTTACTGGATAAAACCAAAACAGTACGGCATCGAGGTTTAATTGAAAATGGAGCAAGTAATCTCAGTGAAAATTCAGATTTTATGCTTCTTACTCAAAATGTAATGCCTGCACAATCAGTCAAGTATCATTCTATTATGGGTAATGTAACGCATTCAGAATTACCTTCATTTATGAATGACGGCATCGTGCCGTATCGCAGTTCACATCTAGAAGGTGCTAGCTCAGAAAAAATTATTCGCGGTGATCATTATGTACAAATGACCACTTCTGCGATCAATGAAATGCGACGGATTTTATTACTGCATTTAGAGCAAGACTAAATTTTAAATATATGTAAGTGCTCGTTGAAAGGTCACATCATCAATACACTTTTGACTAAATTGTTTAATCAATGACTGATCCACCGTTGAATCATTCACTGGATGATTCCATTTGTACATTTGTTCAAAGAGCCAGACAAAGTGTTCAATATTGGGTGAAGCTGAGTCCTCTACAAAATGTCGAATAATGGATTCAATGGCATAATACTGATGGACATGAACCTGTGGTGAACATTCAAAACGGATAATATTAAATTCGTTTAATAACTGCCAAACGGGTTCAAAATTTTCTAAAGTTTCCAACTCTTTTTGCGCTTTAATCACGGCGGCAGTCAGTGCTGTTAAGCTATTTGGATATTTAAGTGCCCATTCTTCAGTCACGGCTAAAACTTTATCAGCAATAGCAGGAATAATGTCGCGACTTGATGCGACAATTTGACTAACACCTTCTATTTCACCTTGTGTGTTCCAGGGTTCTCCAACGCAGAAACCTTCAATATGACCAGATGAAAGCGCTTCTACCAAATAAGGCGGTGGCAGCGTTTTCAACATAATATCATAAGCCAAGTTTTCATCAGCTAAAGCCAGCCATTCGCGTAGACAATAATGATGAATCGAGTGCTTAAATACATGTGCTAAGGCGATAGATTGTTGTTGATGTATATGCTTTACTAACTTTTGCGCCGTGATTTTGGCAGAATCAGTGCTCTGAATAGAAAGGGTATAACTTAAACTTTGACTTAAACTGATATATGCACGATTAATACTTAAAACCAAAGGCGTTTTGAGTGGTATGCCAATTTGGTCATCCGCAATTGCAGCGGCAGGCAACATGGCTGATAAACAATGTGCTGCATCCAATACCCCAAAAGCAAGACGATCCCGTAAACTCGCCCATGACGCTTCTTTAACCAGTGTTACATCTAAGCCAAACTCTTCAAAAAAACCGCGTTGTTTGGCCCAAAGTAGTGCAATACAGTCCAAAAGAGGAATATAACCGAGCTGGATTTTAGTTTTTTCAAGCGGGTTCATTCAATCCTCCTTCAATGGGTGGTGAAGTAATTGTTGCGCATCAATCAACCGTCGTGCCATATCGCCCATCGTAATACGATGACTCATGGCATTTTTCCTGAGTAACTGAAAAGCAGTATCTTCAGCAAGATGATGTAATTGCATTAATAATACTTTGGCTTTTTCAATATCTTTGCGATCTGCCAATTTAAGTTTGGTTTCTTTAAGATCACTTTCAAGCTGCTTATGTTTTTTATATTGTTCGATCGAAATTTCTAAAATAGTGTCTAAACGAGCAGGATCAATACCATCTACAATATATGCGGTTACACCTGCTGCAATCGCCTGTTTGATCGTATCTTTATGGGTATTTTTGGTAAATAGAACAGTAGGCAAATCAAAATGACTGACGCAATTCTCGATCAAATCACGATGTGGATGATCCATGTCTAGAAGAATCACATCGGCTTGTAATTGTTCAAGTTGGAAGTCGTTTAAGTGTTCAAGTGTTAAACAGGCAACCACATCAAAATCATGCGCACGTAAATTCTGCTGAACAAATTCAGCACGTTCAAAATCATCATCAATCAGTGCAATTTTTAGTTTTGACATAAGATATCGAATATGAGGATTGATCGCTTAACATATTGTAAGCGAAATAGATTAAAAAATTGTTAGCAAAATCGATGCCATACATAAAAGAAGCGATTTAAAAACAATTTTATATAGTTTTTAAATCAGTTTGACCTTTTATAGCGCAAAACAGAATCATTTTGATGCAATAATCTGAGACACAATCTACTTAATGAAATTATTAAGCTTTTGAGTTTAACGTAATTCATAGTTTAAAAATTTAAATTTTGTTTATATATTTCAAATTCTTAAAACTATTTATACTTTTATTTTAAAAATTGGCACAACACTTGCTGTATCTTTAATGAGTCAAAGACGACTCAAATTGAAAATTTGTAAGACGGCCAACGACGTCCGTTCTGATCGATTGCCAATGCAGCGTTAGCTGTACAGCCCATATTACGTTCAGTTCAGGAGAGAAGGCGATGTCTTCAAATTTAGATTTAACAGCAAAAAAAGCGACTAAAATAAATCTATTCAATTTTAGTGTTCCAGCGATGCGAGCCTTCCATATGAGTTGGCTCGCTTTTTTTGTCTGCTTTTTTGCGTGGTTCGCTTGCGCACCGCTTATGCCAGTCATTGCAGGTGAATTTCATCTGACCAAAGACCAGATTGCCAATATTAATATTGCCGCTGTCGCAATTACGATTTTAGTGCGCTTAATTGTGGGGCCTTTATGTGATAAATACGGGCCACGTAAAACCTATACCGCTTTGTTATTGATCGGTAGTATTCCTGTGTTTGGGGTTGCCGCATCCAATAGTTATGAATCCTTTTTATTCTTTCGCTTACTGATTGGTGCCATTGGCGCAAGTTTCGTCATCACTCAATACCATACCAGTATTATGTTTGCACCGAATGTTGTTGGTACGGCCAATGCGGCTTCTGCGGGTTGGGGAAATGCAGGCGGCGGTGCAACTCAAGCGATTATGCCATTATTGCTCTCGGCTTTAGTGATGTTCGGCGTCGAGCAAGCAATGGGCTGGAGAATTGCCCTGTTGGTACCTGGCATTATGATGGTGATCGTCGGTATTTTGTATTGGAAACTTACACAAGATGCACCCCAAGGTAATTTTGCCGAACTGCGTGCGCAAGGTGTTCAAATTGGAAGTGATAAAAAAGGCGGTGTGGCAATTTTGATGCATGCAGCACGTAACTATCGGGTCTGGATTTTGTTTGGTGCCTACGCTGCTTGTTTCGGTATTGAAATTTTCATTCATAACATTATCGCGATGTATTACGTCAATAACTTTAGCTTTAGTCTAAAAGAGGCTGGTTTTGCCGCAGGGATCTTTGGTTTGCTGGCTTTATTTGCACGTGCTTTGGGTGGGATTGTCTCAGATAAAGTTGCCCTTAGAAAAGGTCTGGATGGTCGTACTAAAGTGTTATTTGTGATGATTTTAGGTGAAGGGTTATTTCTGATTTTATTCTCTCAAATGAATAGTGCAATGCTGGCGATTATCGCGATGACAGTATTTGCTTTATTTACACATATGGCTTGTGGTGCAACCTATGCGTTAGTGCCGTTTATAGATCGTGACGCTTTAGGTGGTGTAGCTGGAATTATTGGTGCAGGTGGCAATGTGGGTGCGGTTGCAGCAGGTTTTCTACTTAAAGGAATGTTGGATATTCAAACCTGTTTGATGGTGCTGGGTGGCTTGGTGGTTATTGCCGCAGGGTTTGTGATGCTGATTCGTTTCTCGACTGAGCATAAGGTCAAAGAACAACGCCTATTTGAACAGGCCGTTCTTGAACGTAACAACCTTGCTTCTTAAAGCATTTCAAACAAATTTGACATCATTCTCAGGAGACAGCCCATGAAACTCGTTATGATTGGTCACGGTATGGTCGGCCACAAATTCATCGAAGCCATTTTAGAAAAAGCAGATGACGAATTAGAAATTACTATTCTTGCTGAAGAACCACGTATTGCCTATGACCGTGTACATTTGACTGAATACTTCTCAGGAAAATCAGCGAAAGACTTATCATTGGCACGTTTTGACTTTGCTGATGCACATGGTATCGATTTACGACTCAATACTAAAGCTGTTGCTATTGATGCTGCTGAACAAACCATTACAACCAATTTGGGTGATGTGATTCACTACGATAAATTGGTTTTAGCAACTGGCTCATACGCTTTTGTACCGCCAATTTCGGGCAATGATCGTCAAAACTGTTTTGTTTATCGTACCATTGAAGATTTGGATGCGATTCGTGCTGCAAGCTTAAATGCCAAATCAGGCGTGGTAATCGGTGGTGGTTTGCTGGGTTTAGAAGCTGCCAAAGCCTTACGAGATTTAAACTTGGAAACCCATGTGGTCGAGTTTGCACCGCGTTTGATGGCGGTACAAATTGATGACTTAGGTGGCAAGGTTCTACGTCGTAAGATTGAAAATCTTGGGGTAAAAGTCCATACCCAAAAAGCCACTCAATGTATTGAAGATGGTACAACACATCATCACATCATGAAGTTTGCCGATGGGAGCGAGCTTGAAACCGATATTATTTTATTTTCTGCGGGGATTCGTCCGCGTGATGAACTGGCGCGTTTAAGTGGATTGGCGATTGGCGAACGTGGCGGGATCAAAATCAATGATTATTGTCAAACCTCAGATGACAATATTTATGCGATTGGTGAATGTGCGCTTTGGGACAATAAAATCTTTGGTTTAGTTGCACCGGGCTATGACATGGCACGCATTGCAGCAAAACATATTCTGGCGGAAGAAACTCATTGCTTTGCTGGTGCAGATATGAGCACCAAGTTGAAGTTAATGGGCGTCGATGTGGCATCGGTGGGTGACGCACATGGCATGACGCCTAATTCACTCAGCTATTTTTATGCTGACGAAGATGCCTTGATTTATAAAAAAATCGTGGTTGATGCAGATAAAAGCAAATTGTTGGGCGCAGTTTTAGTTGGTGACGCCAAAGAATACAATGATCTGCTGCAAATGATGCTGAATGGTTTAACACTTCCAGAAATGCCTGAAAGTTTGATCATGCCGGGTTTTGCCGATTCAGGTGCAAAAGCAGGTGGGAGTGGTGTGGATTTATTGCCAGATAGCGCCACCATCTGTTCATGTAACAACGTCTCTAAAGCCGATATTTGTCAGGCAATTGCTGATGGTTCAACGTCTTTAGGTGCTTTGAAAAAATGTACCAAAGCTGCAACAGCTTGTGGGGGATGTGCGCCCCTAGTGACTCAAGTGTTAAAGTCTGAGTTACAGCGTCAAGGCGTAACCGTCAATAACCACATTTGTGAACATTTTCCATACTCGCGCCAAGAGTTATATCACTTGGTTCGTGTCAATGAAATTAAAACCTTTGATGATCTCATTCAACAACATGGTCATGGTTTAGGCTGTGATATTTGTAAACCAACGGCTGCAAATATTTTAGCATCGTGCTGGAATGACTTTGTACTAAAACCAAGTCATGCAGGTCTACAGGACAGTAATGATTACTACTTGGGTAATATACAAAAAGATGGCTCTTATTCTGTCGTACCACGTATGGCAGGCGGTGAAGTCACACCAGATGGTTTAATCGCCGTCGGTCAAATCGCCAAAAAATACAACCTGTATACCAAAATCACAGGCGGTCAGCGTGTTGATTTATTTGGTGCGCAAATTCATCAATTACCGTTTATTTGGGAAGAACTCAACGCAGCAGGTTTTGAGTCAGGTCATGCTTACGGCAAATCATTGCGTACTGTGAAATCATGTGTGGGTAGTACATGGTGCCGCTATGGGGTGGATGATTCTGTGGGTTTGGCGATTGAACTGGAAAATCGTTATAAAGGCTTACGTTCTCCACATAAGCTAAAAATGGCAGTTTCAGGTTGTACCCGTGAATGTGCTGAGGCGCAGGGCAAAGATGTGGGTGTAATTGCCACAGAAAAAGGTTGGAATATGTACGTGTGTGGGAATGGTGGGATGAAACCGCGCCATGCCGAATTATTGGCTTCTGATCTTGATACCGAAACCTTGATTCGTTATATCGACCGTTTCTTTATGTTCTATATCCAAACCGCAGATCGTTTACAACGGACCAGCGTGTGGCGTGACAATATGGAAGGTGGTCTGGATTATCTGAAATCGGTCATCGTCAATGATTCATTAGGATTGGCTGAAGAGCTTGAACGCCGTATGAGCCACGTCGTAGGAACTTATCAGGATGAATGGCGTACCGCAGTTGAAGACCCTGAAATCCGTAAACGCTTCCAAACTTATATTAATGCCAGTGCAGATCAACAAGCCGATCCACATATTCAATTTACTAACGTTCGCGATCAGATTCGCCCTTTGAATGATGCAGAACGTTCAGAAGATCGTATTCCAATGGTTGAAGCATAAGGAGAATAGAAATGACAAATCTAAAAGACATGAATATGCTTCCAGAAAATCAATGGGTCGATGTTTGTAATTTAGAAGATATCACGCCCAATACAGGGGTAGGTGCCCTTGTTGAAGGTCAATCGGTAGCGCTATTTCGTGTAGGTCATGAAAAGCGGATCTATGCACTCAGCAACAAAGACCCATTCAGCCAAGCCAATGTCATGTGTCGTGGCATTATTGGTGACTTACAAGGTGAGCGGGTGATTGCATCGCCGATTTACAAACAACATTTTAGTTTAGCGACAGGACGCTGTCTGGAAGATAAAGACCAGAAACTTCTGGTTTTTCCAACCAAAATTGAAAGTGGTCGGGTTTGGGTCGGCACAGTTCCACAAAAAACCTACATTACCAATAATGGTATTTCTCAAGACAAACTGAAATTGGTATTGATTGGAAATGGTTTAGCAGGAATGCGTTGTCTGGAAGATTTATTGGACATGGCACCAGAGCGCTATGAAGTGACCGTGATTGGTGAAGAACCATGGGGAAATTATAACCGTATCATGCTATCGCCTGTGTTATCAGGTGAGAAAACTATCGAAGATATTATGCTACATCCGCATGCATGGTATCAGGATAAGGGTATTAAATTTATTGCTCAGGATCCTGCGGTCAAGATTGATCGTACCCGAAAAGTCGTCCACACTGAGAAAGGTGAGCGTGTTGATTATGATCGTTTGATCATTGCCACAGGTTCGAAACCTTTTATTCCGCCTGTTCCAGGGGCTGATTTGAACGGTGTGATCAGCTTCCGTGATATTTATGATGTAAATACCATGATTAAATATTGCGAAACCAAGAAAAATGCAGTGGTGATTGGTGGTGGATTGTTAGGGCTTGAAGCCGCTTATGGTTTGAAACAACGTGGCATGAATGTGACCGTATTACATTTGATGGATCGAATTATGGATCGTCAATTGGATAAACGTGCTAGTGAAATGTTACGTCATAGCATCGAACAAAAAGGGATCCAGATCATCACGCAAGCCAACACGGAAGCTTTACTTGGCAAGGATGGTCATGTCAATCAGGTTCGCTTAAAAGACGGAACAATTCTTGATGCAGATTTGGTGATTTTTGCGGTGGGGATTCGTCCTAATATCGCTTTGGCGCAAAGTGCGGGACTACGTTGTCATCGCGGGATTTTAGTCAATGACACCATGCAAACCTTTGACCCAAGTATTTATGCGGTAGGTGAATGTATCGAGCATCGTGGTCAAACTTTTGGTTTGGTGGAACCACTTTGGGGACAAGCATTTATTTGTGCAACGCATTTGGCTGAACATGGCAGCTTAACTTTTAAATCACCAACCGTTCCCACTCAGCTAAAAGTCAGTGGTGTGGATGTATTCTCGGCAGGTCGTATTGATTTAGAACAGAACGATGCATCTGCAATAAGCAAGGAAGATTATGAAGACATCATTTTGAATGATGATAAACGTCAAATTTATAAGCGTATCATCATCCAAAAAGACAAGGTAATTGGAGCAGTTCTGTTTGGTGATACCGAAGATGGCATGTGGTATGCCGAGCTCATTGCAGATCAAACACCTGTTTCTACCTTTAGAAACAAGCTGTTATTTGGTAAGGATTTTGCTATGAAAAAGGTGAGTTGATTCAACTTGGCTTAGGATCAATGGCTTCTAAGCCAAAATTAGTGTGTATGTGGTATAGGTAAATTGGGTAAAAGGAGCAGTCATGAACAGTATTCAAAATTTAGAACACAGTCGCTCCGATCAAGCAGAAATTATTATTACAAAAACAACATGTCCCTATTGCGGTGTTGGCTGCGGTGTAGATGTCAATGTCCAACATAAAGCGCACGGCACTATGGTAAAAGTGGCAGGTGATATCGATCACCCTTCAAATTTTGGACGTCTTTGCATTAAAGGCAGTAATCTGGCCGATACATTGGGTTTAGAAACTCGTGTATTGGAGCCTATGTTGGGTCGTAAAGATCATCGTCAAGTCACGATTTGGGAGGCCGCAATTGAGAAAATCGCCACACAGTTCCAACACTGTATAGATCAATATGGGCGTGACAGTATTGCGTTCTATGTCTCAGGGCAGTTACTGACAGAAGATTATTATGTGGTGAATAAATTCGTTAAAGGCTATTTAGGCACCGCCAATATCGATACCAATTCACGTTTATGCATGTCTTCCGCCGTAGCTGCACATAAACGTGCTTTTGGTGAAGATATCGTTCCCGCCAGTTATGAAGACTTTGAACATACCGATATGGTGGTTTTAGTCGGTTCCAATACGGCATGGTGTCATCCAGTGTTGTATCAACGCATCATGCATGCCAAAAGTAAAAATCCAGATTTATTTGTAGTGGTGGTCGATCCTCGTTTTACCAGTACTTGTGAGCAAGCGGATTTACATTTACCGATTTTACCTGGTCAGGATGTAGCGTTATTTAATGGTTTATTTCAGTATTTATATCAAAATAATCATGTAGATCATGAATTTGTTGAAAAACATACCGAAGGTCTGGAAGCACTGTTAGCTGCCAGTGAAAGCGAACAAGATATTCATGAACTAGTAAAACGTACAGGAATTTCAGCAGAAAAATTACAATTATTTTTTGATAGGTTTGCCCAGACTGAAAAAGTCATGACGCTATTTTCAATGGGTGTCAATCAATCTTCTCAAGGGGTGAATAAAGCCAATAGCATTATCAATTGTCATTTACTCACTGGAAAAATTGGTAAATTAGGTGCAGCGCCGTTTTCAATGACAGGTCAACCCAATGCCATGGGCGGGCGCGAAGTGGGTGGTCTTGCAAATATGTTGGCGGCACATCTGGATATTGATAATCCATCACATCAACATCTGGTACAAAGTTTTTGGAAAAGCCCAACCATTGCAACACAAACGGGTTTAAAAGCGGTTGATTTATTTCAGGCCATAGAAAGTGGAAAGATCAAAGCCGTCTGGATTATGGCAACCAATCCTGTCGTAAGTTTACCTGATGCAGAGCAAGTTAAACGTGCATTAGAAAAATGTGAGTTTGTGGTGATTTCTGATATTTGTGCCCAAACCGATACCACAGCATATGCAGATGTTTTGCTTCCTGCATTAGGATGGGGCGAAAAAGATGGCACCGTCACCAATTCGGAACGCCGTATTTCACGGCAACGTGCATTTTTAGATTCACCTAAACAAGCTAAAGCGGATTGGTGGGCAGTCTGCGAAGTTGCCAAGAAACTCGGCTTTAATGGTTTTGATTTTAACAATGCCTGTGACATTTTTAATGAACATGCTGCTTTGTCAGCTTATCAAAATGCCAGTATTGAACAACGTGATCAAGTTGAACATTTTCGTTATTTCAACTTAAAAGGTTTAATGAATTTAAGTGTAGAGGAATATCACCAACTGCCACCCACACAATGGCCTGTTTGGGAGAAAAGTCAACGTATTGCGGTTGAGCAATTATTTGATCGAGGTGATTTTAGCCATAAAAACAAAAAGGCCAAAATGATCGCAACTCTTGCTATTGATCCTGTCCATACGATTTCAGAAGATTATCCTTTGATTTTGAATACAGGGCGTATTCGTGACCAATGGCATACCATGACCCGAACAGGTTTATCTGCCAATCTCACCACGCACCGTGCTGAACCATTTTGTGAAATCCATCCCAATGACGCCCTAAAATTTGGTATTCAAGATAAAGCCTTAGTTGAAGTCCGTTCAGAATGGGGCAGTTGCGTATTGCGTGTAACACTTGATCAAGGTGTACGCCGTGGCCAAATTTTTGCACCGATTCATTGGACAGAACAAGTGGCTTCGGATGCTCGTATTGGTAAAGTCGTCAATCCAGTGGTCGATGCAATCTCTGGTGAACCTGAATTTAAACATACCCCAGTTGCAATTCAAACATTCCATACCACTTGGCAGGGCGTGTTATACGTCCGTGAAGGTATTGAGCAACATATTCAGACTTCTTTACAACAATGCGCGTGGTGGGCAAAAATTAAAACGGCAAAAGCCTTTCGTTATGAAATTGCGGCTCGTCAAAGTTTTGATCAAACACAAAATAATTTAAAAAATTTTTTACCGTTTATTGATGAAACATATGAATGGTTAAGCCTTGAAGATCGATCATCACAACTTAGTCATAGTGTTATTTTGCAAGATGGCATCTTAATTGCTAGTTTATATATCGCACCAGCAGATTTGTTACCTGATCGAGATTGGGTGGCAGGTTTGTTTAAGCGTGAGCGTTTGAGTGCATTACACCGTAAGGCTTTATTGGCGGGTACGCCAATTTCAGCTACCAATAGCGATGGACCATTGGTATGTAGTTGCTTTAAAGTCGGTAAAAACAAGATTATTGAAGCCATTAAAACGCAAAATATCACTCATGAAAAACAAGTCACCGCCTGTTTAAAAGCGGGTGGAAACTGTGGTTCGTGTTTACCTGAAATTCGTGGTTTGATTAAAAGTTGTCAGCAGGAGGCTGAAATATGAAAAAATATCCTCTTACAGACTTGGTCATTTTGGCGGGTGGTCAGGCAAGACGCATGAATGGCGTCAATAAGTTATTGCAAACTTTTGATGATCAAATGCAGCTTTTAAAAATCTACAACACGTTTAAAGATCAGGTGGGTGAAGTCTGGATCAATAGCCACCGAGATACTCGGCTGTATCAGCAGATTATTCCAAATATTCAATGCTATGCAGATGATCAGGCCGGTTTTTTAGGGCCATTAATGGGAATGAAAAGTGCGTGGTCGCATGTACAGGCGAATTATGTATTGTTTATTCCTTGCGATGTAACTTATATTCCCACTAAAGTGCTGCAAACATTGCATGATACCTTACTTCAGGATCAACATGCCTTGATGTCTTATGTGAATATCAATGGAGATGCGCTTTATCCGTTTTGTTTGATGAAACGAGAAAGTTGCACAGTTTTGCAACAGCATTTACTTGAAAATCAACTGAGTTTAAATAAATGTCGAAAAGATTTACATGCGCAGGTTGCATATTTCCGTAAACATCGATTATTTTTTCATAGTATTAATTCATTGGATGAATTACAGCAATATAAACAATTGAATTATCTGGCATAACAATGGAATACTTTATTACTTATAGCGGTTTAAGTGACACAAAGTATAAACCTGATTTGTTAATCAATCATGAGATAATCAATGCGTTCACACGATGACAAGAGTATAAATACATGAATGGAATCGTTTCGTTAAACCCATCGATTTTTCAGGATCAATATGGGCGCAATAAACGGAAACTTCGAATTTCCGTTACGGATCGTTGCAATTTCAAATGTGTGTATTGTATGCCTGAACATCCAGAATGGATGAAAAAACAAGATTTACTGAGTTTCGAAGCACTCTATCAATTCTGTGATTTTATGGTGCAAAACGGAATCGAAAAAATCCGTATCACAGGGGGAGAACCCCTTATGCGTTTAGGGGTGGTTCATTTTATCCGTGATTTACAAAAACTCAGAGTTAAAGGTTTAAAACGAATTTCAATCACGACCAATGCGCACTATCTGAAAAAATATGCACATGAATTAAAACTTGCAGGTCTGGATGATCTCAATATCAGTCTGGACAGTCTTGATCCCGAACAATTCTTATTTTTAACCAAGAAAAAATTAAAACCCGTGTTAGATGGAATTGCTGCGGTACAAGACGTGGGTTTACCCTTTAAAATTAATACTGTGTTGATGAAAGGTAAAAATGATGACCAGATTTTACCGATGGTCAACTGGGCAAAACAGCATAAGATTCCACTTCGATTTATTGAGTTTATGCCGTTAGATGGTGATCAACACTGGACACAAGCCGATGTGGTTACCGAACAGGATATTCTTAATACCTTATCCAGTCAGTTTCAAATTCAAGAATTACAACAGGAACATGAGCCCGCCCGATTATATCGCCTAAATGATGAATATGATGTCGGAATTATTTCCACCATTAGCCATTCTTTTTGTGGTGAATGTGATCGTATCCGTCTAACGGCTCAAGGGGAGCTATATAACTGCTTATTTGCAAGGCAGGGTCTTATGCTTAAACCCTTACTGGATCAATTGGTCACTGAAAAGGATGAAGTGATCAGGCAGGTAGCGAATCAAGCGTTGTATCAGCAAACTTCAACTTATATCTGGCATAAAGCCAAAGGTTTTCATAGCCTCAACCAGCAAACACAAAATCAACAACCCCGCAAAATTAGTATGCACATGTTAGGAGGATAACCATGTCGGGTATTCAGGTCACAATTGACGCTTATGGTGCGATTGAACGCCAACTTCCTCCGCAATTAGTATTGGATTATCCAACTGAAATTTTGGTCGGTGATGTGCTAGATCAAATCAGCCAGCAATATCCACAAGCAGAAAAGGCCTTGGAACGATGTGCCTGTGCAATTGGTGAGGATATTATTCCGCGTCAAACCACGTTAAAACATGATTGTACGTTAGTGCTTTTATCACCTGTGGCTGGAGGTTGAGATGAAAGAGTTTCAGCGGGTACAGTCACAAGATTTAAGTTTGGACAGTTTTGATTCGATTAGCGAGTTTCCTGAATGTGGCGGAATTGGGATTTTTCAGGGAACTGTGCGTAATCATCATGAAGGGCGAGCAGTAACTGCCTTAAAATACACATCTTATACACCAGTTGCGGAAAAGATGATTCGTCAGATTGAGCAGGATATTATCCAAAAATACGGGGTGCCTTATGTGAGAGTCATTCACCGAATTGGTGCTTTGGATATTGGAGGAACAGCCATTATTGCAGTGGCCTACGCAGCACATCGCCGTGAAGCCTTTCAAGCCTGTGAAGAAGCCGTAGAGCGAGTCAAACATGAAGTCCCCATCTGGAAGGAAGAGTTTTATACAGATGGAAGCAGTCAATTTGTAGAAGGGTGTTGTATCCGTAAAGATCATGACTCAATCGAGCATACTCATACCCATTCAGCACATCATAAACATCATCAGCATTCACATTGACAACATTAGCATTAACGTTATTTACGGAAATTTAAATGAAAAACGTAGGCATGAAACCTGAAAGTTATCGAATTGCCGAAGCTCAAGCGATCCTATATGCGCCACCACACTGTATTGAGTTATTACGTCAGGGAAATACTGAAAAGGGCGATGCACTGAAAACAGGTCGTATCGCAGGGATTTTAGCAGCAAAACGTACCGATGAATTGATTCCGCTATGTCATCCGTTACCCATTTATCGTGCCGAAGTTGAATATGAGTTACATGAAAACTTTGTAGAAATTTTAACAACGGTTGAAACCATTGGGCCGACTGGGGTCGAAATGGAAGCATTAACTGCCGCTAGTATCGCGGGTTTAACGTTATACGATATGCTCAAACCCCATTGTGAACCCGAAGATCTGGTGCTAGATCAATGTAAGTTACTGAAGAAAAAAGGCGGAAAATCACATTTCAAACGGACATTACGTCAGCCTGTTTCTGCTGCTGTGATTGTATTGTCTGATACCGTAGCGGCGGGGAAAAAACCTGATACCGCTGGCAAATCTGTTTTTGATACATTGACAGAGGCAGGCTTTACCCCAGTTCATTACCAAATTTTGCCCGATGAGTCTGATCAGCTCAAAGATTTGGTTTTAGAATTAAGCAAATCCTATGCGTGTATTATTACAGTGGGGGGTACAGGCATTGGAAAACGAGATATTACCGTAGATACCTTAGAACCTCTGCTCGAACGTAAACTTGATGGTCTAATGGAAGCAGCCCGTGCCTTTGGTCAGCGCCGTACTCCTTATGCTGCAATGTCTCGTGGCGTTGCAGGATTTATCGATCGTTCTTTGGTCATGACTTTACCGGGAAGTCGTGGTGGCGCTTCAGAATCTATGGCAGCACTTTTACCGGCAATTGTGCATATTTTTGATGTTTGCCGTGATTTACCACATCCTGGAGGTTATGAGTAATGTCGGCATGTGGTTATGAACAAGGTTTGATCACCATAGATGAGGCAATTCAATATATTTTGCATACGCCCAAAACTTTGCCTACAGAATCTATTGCACTAAAAAATAGCCTAAGCAGGTATTTGGCTGAAGCCGTTTATTCTCCTGTGAATTTGCCCAGTTTTGATCAAAGCGCCGTGGATGGTTATGCTTTATGTTCAAATCAAACTGATGCAAAAGATCAGAGTTTTAAACTGATTGGTGAAATTAGGGCAGGTGAGGAAAGCAGCTTAGCTTTATCTGAGGGACAAGCAACTCGTATATTTACGGGTGGAAAAATTCCTGAAGGCACCACGACTATTGCTCGACAGGAAATTGTAAAAAAGATTGATGATCAAAATATCCAGATTGTAGAAAGTCTGCAAACAGGAGTTGATATTCGCCGTAAAGGGGAAGAGGTTAAGCAAGGGCAATGTTTGGCGGATACTGGGCATTATATGAATATCGGGAGTCTTGCTGCGCTCAGTATGGCAGGTGTTCAGAGTGTAACAGTATTTCAGCAACCAAAAGTTGCAGGGGTGGTTACAGGGGATGAGATTGCTCAATCACCAAATAGCCTAAGTAATGCTCAAGTCTTTGATGCCAATGGACCTTTATTGGAAAATTGGCTTAAACAATATGGAATAGATGCACATGTGATTCATGTTGAAGATCAAGCAAGCTCTGTGACAGCGCTGTTTGAACGTTTGAAGTCTGAATATGATGTGATCATTACCACAGGTGGTGTCTCAGTCGGGGATTATGACTTTGTACGTCCATGTTCAATGGACGTCGGCTTTGAGCAAATTTTTTGGAAAGTCAAACAGAAACCAGGTAAACCACTTTTTTTTGCTAAATATGAACATCAGCAAAACAACTGCTACTTACTGGGATTGCCGGGAAATCCTGCTGCGGTCTATGTGTGTATGCAGATCTATGGAAAACTATTGTTGGATGCCTTACAAAATAAACGTGAATCACCATCAGGATTTACAGCACGGATTACACATGACCTAAAAGCAGATCACCGTGAGCGTTTTTTACGCATGCTTGCAACTTTTAATCAAAGCACACTTGAAGTCAGTGCTTTAAGCAAGCAACAATCACACATGCTAAGCAATCTTATGCAAACCAACTGCTTAGTGCGTATTCCAGCAGCGAAACAGATACAAGCAGGTGAGTTGGTAGATGGTCTATTTATTTAAAAACAAAGGTTAATCATGTTAAAACAATTTGGTCTATTTTGCTGCTTATGCACCACGGCATCCTTCACTTTGGCGGGTGAAGTAAACGTGTATGCAGCACCAAGTTTAACAAATGCACTTACTGATATTATAAAATTATATCAACAGCAATATCCTGACAGTAAAGTGACTCCCGTATTTGCAGATCCAGTGACAATGGCAAAGCAAATGCAACAAGCAAGTCGTGCTGATCTTTATATATCGACGGATAAAAATAGTGTGCAGGCTTTAAATCAAAACAAGCTGGTGACCAAAAAGCGTGCCAAATACTTGATGAGCGATCAATTAGTTGCGATCACTTCTGTCAATATGGATATCCCATTTGGTCAGTCTAAACAGTTTAATTTTGCTCAAGTATTCAAAGGAAATTTGTGTACAGCTCAACTAGATACGAGTGCTTTGGGACTTTATACCAGACAAAGTTTGACTTATTTAGGTTGGTTTTCAAATTTACAGCAACGGATTAGTCAGAAAACGGACAATACAAGCCTTTTAAATGCCGTTCAAAATGGAAAATGCGAGGTTGGCATTACTTTTCAGACAGATGCCCTAACCAGCAAAAAAGTAAAAATGATAGGGATTTTCCCTGCAAAATCACATGATCCCATTGATTACTATATAACTTTGACGACGCAGGGTGAAAAAAATAAAAACGCAACACAGTTTGAGCGTTTTATTTTTACCAGTCCCAAAGTAAGAGCATTATTGCTCAACTACGGTTTTAGCAACAAAAAATAGTCTGGTGAATTGATCGAACATATGATTATGACTAGCTATTTTTATGTAATGAGTCGTATGATTAAGGACACGCTAAATATATTGGGGAGCAGTGATGAAATGGGATGATATTGGTGAACAGCCATGTTCAATCGCTCGAACATTATCCATTATGGGTGATCGTTGGACGATGCTTATTTTGCGTAACTGCTTTTTAGGGACTCGCCGTTTTGATGATTTTCAGTCACATTTAGGGGTGACCCGACATGTATTATCAGAACGCTTAAAGCGTTTAGTTGAACACGATATATTAGTCAAAACTCCTTATGTTGATCGACAGGAACGTTTTGAATATCGGTTGACTGAAAAAGGAATGGAGCTTTATCCTGTTCTTTTGTCTATGGCAAATTGGGCCGATAAATGGATGGATGATGGAGCAGGTGCGCCGATGTTATATCATCATAAAAATTGCGGGAAAATCTTTAAACCTATTTTGACATGTTCAGAATGTGGCGAAGAAATTCAAGCTAAACAAGTTTTGGCTAAACCAAGTCCATTATATGTTGATTACCTACGACAAGCCCAAAAGAAGAAGGCTTAACCTCAGACTGGTTAAGAACGGGCATTGTTCATCGCTTTTTCTAAAATAGCAAATGCATCTGGGTGCATGCACTGTGCAACATTAAATCTTAAAAATTGCTGGAATCGATCTGATTGACTAAATGAATTTCCTAAAGCCAGTATCACACCATTTTCATTGCAATCATCAGCCATTTTTTTTATATCAACATCAGCAGGTAATTCACACCAGAGAAAAATACCTGCTTTAGGTATGATCCACGGCTTTATTTCTAGTTTCTCAAGCATTTCGATGGCGATTCGCATAGATTCTGATAACTTAATTTTGAGTTGTTCCATATGTTTACGATAACCACCATCAGTTAACGCTTTATATAAAATTTGTGCTGAGAAATGACTATGACTGAAACTGGTCGCAACTTTTAAATCAACTAAATGATCAATCCATTCCGCTTTTGCCACTATATAGCCACAACGCACTGAAGCTGATAACGTTTTAGAAAAACTGCCAATATAGATACTGTGTTTAAGACCATCTAAAGCACTAAACCGTGGAGAATGTGCTGTTTCAAAATCCGAAAATATATCATCTTCAATCACAATCATATTGGCTTGTTCAATTAAAGAAGCCAATTGATGTGCAGTCGGTTGAGATAGAGTGGCACCAGTTGGGTTGTGAATACCCGAGTTAGTGATATAAAGGCGCGGATGATGTTGCTCAATCGCCTGTTTAAAGGCTTCTATATCAGGGCCTTGAGGTGTATAGGGAATACCAATAATTTTAACCTGATGGACTTTGAGTAAAGCCCGAAAATTAAAATAACATGGGTCATAAACCAATACCACATCATCTGGCTTTAATAAAAATCGACAAATCAAATCGATCGAATATGAACCAGAGTCGGTTAATAAAACTTGATCAGGTGTAACTTCAATACCTTTGCTATATAAGCGCCTTGCCAATAATTCACGTAAACCTAATAGACCCAAAGGTGAGGAATAATTTACAAGCTCATAGATTGGGCTTTTAGATGCATCCCGAATGGCTTTGCGTAAACTTTCATGGGGCATCCAGTCGTCAGGTAACCAACCACATCCCAATTTTATCAAGTTAGGTGGAGCTTCCAGTAGCCGACGAGAAATCCATATCGGATCCAGATTTTTTTCTCGAACAGGTTCAATATTTGAAAGAATAAGCGGTTCAAGTGGCGCACAGACATAAAAACCAGCACCCGCCCGAGATTCAATAATGCCCATAGATGCCATACGTTCATAAGCTTCAACAATCGTTGACACTGAATAATGAAGCTGTTTGGCTAAAGTTCTGACTGATGGTAAACGCATACCGGGTGTCAAGCGCCGACTTTTTAATTGTGTGTCAATGTAATCAATTACCTGTTCAATTTTGGTCATGGCTTATCACACTATTACATTTCGGCTGTACTGGAATTTTACCCAATACAGTTACTTAAAATTGTATTGGATTGTCTCTATGCAAAAACATAACACAGAATTATAAATACAGTCATGAAAATAAGAGTAATTGGGATATGAATCCGCAAGTTTTGGCTTGGTGCAGTGGTTTAGTTGGCGTTATTATTTTTTCTGGCTCATTGCCTGCGACCCGTATTGCTGTTATGGATATGAATCCGTGGTTCTTAACAGGCAGTCGTGCTGTGATTGCGGGTGTGATTGCTGTCATTTTATTAAAATATCTCAAGGTCAACCGACCCGATCGACAGGATAGTATCGGACTCGTGTACGTGACTTTAGGTGTGGTGATTGGTTTTCCATTGTTCACTGCACTGGCATTGCAATATATCAATGCATCTTACTCAATCGTTTTTGTGGGATTATTGCCTTTAAGTACCGCAATTTTTGCTGTGATTCGCGGTGGCGAAAAACCCAAAGCTATTTTTTGGGTTTTTTCATTATTGGGAAGTACATTGGTACTCCTTTATATCTTTTTGCAAGCTACGCCAAACTCTGAATATCATTCTAGCCAGTTGCTTAGTATTTTATTTATGTTTGTAGCAATTATTCTCTGTGGATTAGGGTATGCAGAAGGAGCAAAGTTATCTCGAAAAATAGGCGGTTGGCAGGTGATCTGTTGGGCTTTGGCGATTGCTTTACCCATTATGCTCATCATTATGATTTTGAGTTATTCAACCGAAACCCTTAATCATCTTTCTTTATCATCGCTGTTTGCATTACTTTATGTATCTCTATTTAGTATGCTCATCGGATTTTTCTTTTGGTATTATGGTTTGGCTCATGGTGGGATTGCAACCGTGGGTCAATTACAACTGTTACAACCTTTATTTGGACTGGGTCTGGCGGCATTGTTATTGCATGAATCTGTCAGTTGGATCATGCTTATCATTACGCTTGGCATCATTGCTTGTGTAGCATTTGCCAAAAAGTTTGCCTGAACAGAGCTAGCAAGTTATAAACAATTTGCAGGTTTAGGTATGCCAGCTAACCGACTTAGATGACGAGCAACCAAACCTGTATGAAATCGTTGTTGCAGCATGGCATTATCAATTTCAGGGCCAACCGTTTTCATTAAGTATTTAATCAAAGGACGAGTGGCAGGGGAATGCCCAAACTGTTGATAAAACTGGCGTACAGCGTGTAAAACCTGAAAATGCCAATCTGTTAATTCTAAATCCAAAGAGCTCGCGAGTTGTTGGGCAACTTGATTATTCCAAATGGTATAATCGAGCAGATGTCCATCTTGATCAAGTTCTAACTGCATAAAATAGCCTAAGCAAAAATCAATTATTTAAGAGAAATACAACGTTGAAACTGTAAAACTAAATCCGCAAATTGCGCATAGTCTAATATAGTCAAATTGGAAACTAAATCAGGATTTAACAACATTTGTTCAGTCTCTAGGCAATAACATGAAGAAAAAAGTTCTATATCTGTTTGATTTAAAATGGCAACAGATTCACCTAAAAAAACAACATGGTCATGTGGACTGTATATCTGCTTAAGTTTGGCTAAAATACTGTGTGTTGCAGTGGCAGAAGATTGAATTAAATAAAGTGTATGATCCATGACAGCATTTCCTTACCAATACAAAACATAGTTAAAAGATTGAATAAACTCTGCATTAAATTCAATAAATTCAATGTCCTGTTGGCTTTCCCTAACTAAAGGATGATTCTGCAATCTGGACTCAATCAAAATGGGGCTTAGATCATAAAATTCAAAACTTTCAACCATATTGGAAGCGGGTTTAAAAGCATGTTTGAGTTGATCAAATACAACATTTGAATTTAACAGACTTAAAGCAGCATCTTGTAAAAGTACTTTTACTGGGCTGCCAAATGTCGCTAAAACCATCGTCGCCGATAGGCTTTCATTAATCTGTAAAGCACCTAAGTTTGCCTGTGTTAAAATCACGAGTACAGTTTTCACACAATATACCTTTTAAAAGCAACACTCTAACAATACAAAACGTGTTTAGAATTGAACAATACGTGCAGATGATTGTAAGGCATCAGCAAGTTCACCAAGCCCAACCAATTCAAAACCCTGTGCGAGGTTGGAGTTAGATAATTGATGCCGTTTCGCATTTTCTTGATCTGTAATCCCGCGGTTCAGTGCGGCGCTTACACAAACGGGCAAACGAATCGATAGTTTTTGCCATTCATGGGTTAAATGGCGTTGATCATCGGGAAACCATTGCAAACTGTTTGCAACTTGCACAGCATCTTGGTAAAAGAAAACATGAAGTGTTTCACCTTTTGTGTGGAGTGCTTGAGCTAATTCAAAAGCATGCCATGCATGAATAGATGTAGGAGCAGAAGTAATTAACAGTAATGTACTCATTGAAATTTCACTTTGGTCATGAGTCTGGTCAGGAATTGAATCATACACATCGTAATAAGTAGGTAAGTATACAATGATTTTGGTGACAGGTGGTTTAGGCTTTCTCGGTTCACATATTGCTTTGAGTCTGATGGCACAAGGTCAAGAGGTTATTTTAGTCGATAATCTGGCCAATGCATCCTTACAAACATTAGAACGGCTGGAATATATTTCAGGAATGTATGTTCCCTTTGTAAAAGTGGATGTACGAAATACACCTGCACTAAATAAAGTATTTGAGCAATATTCGATAGATGCTGTGATTCATACTGCGGGTTTTAAATCTTTGGAAGAGTCCAGATTGAAACCGCTTGAATATTATAATGATAATGTTAGTTGTATTATGAGTTTGCTTCGTTCCATGCAACGTACGGGTGTACGCAGATTTGTTCATCTTTCAAGTGCAGCAGTCTACGGCAAAAGTGGAACAGTATTAGCTGAGGATGAGTTTTTTAATTTCAGTTACGATAATCCTTATATCAAGTCGCAGCAAATGATTGAGGAAATCATTCGGGACACCATCAAGACGGATAATGAATGGAAAGTTGCCATACTCCGTCTAAGCAATGTGGTTGGTGCATTTGAACATGGGGTTCTGGGTGAAAATGTAGCACCATTACCGAAGAATATTGTGCCTTTGGCATTGCAAGTGGCTGCCATGCAGCGAGATTCTTTGGAACTATATAAAAATGTCGAGACACAAGACAAAACGGTAGAGCGAAGTTTTATTCATGTACTGGATGTTTGTGAAGCAGTATTTGCAAGTTTATATTGGTTAAATCATCAGGATCATTGTTGTGAAAGTTTCAATATTGGTCATGAACATCTGACTTCAATTGAAGCTTTAATTAAGGCGATCAGTGAAGTCACCCATGCTCCGATCGAAACGTATGACGCTTCATATACTTATGACGAACTTGCACAGTTAGGTGTTGATATTTCAAAAGCAGAACAAATACTCAACTGGAAACCAAAACGCAATTTGGAAAAAATGATTGAAGATGAATGGCGGTTTTATCAAAATACATTAAAAGGCCAATAAGAAAATGATTCTTATTTACAAAAATGCACAGGTTGATTAGTATCTTGCCACTAGCCAAGCAATGTAAACGTAATTGCTCCAGCCCGTATTGTCTTAAACAACATGAAAGAGGTTTTTATGCAAACTCGAATTGAACATGACACCATGGGTGACGTTGAAGTCCCAAATGATGCACTTTGGGGTGCCCAGACGCAACGTAGTTTGCAAAACTTTAAAATTGGTCAGGAACGATTACCACGCGCGATGATTCGTGCAATGGGCTTAGTCAAAAAAGCAGCTGCAATTACCAATGCAGAATTAGGACAACTTCCTCAAGATTTGAGTCAATATATTGTGGGCGCTGCTGAAGAGGTGATTGCAGGGCAGTGGGATTCTCAATTCCCCTTAGTGGTTTGGCAGACAGGTTCTGGTACGCAAAGTAATATGAACTGTAATGAAGTGATTGCCAATATTGCCAATCAAAAATTGGGAAATGCACTCGGTTCTCAGTCACCTGTCCATCCGAATGATCATGTCAATCGCGCGCAATCGACCAATGATTCATTTCCAACAGCAATTCATGTGGCAGCTTCTCTGCAAATCAATGAACTGTTAATTCCAGCAGTAAAAAGTTTAAGAGAGACACTCCAAAAGAAATCAGATGAATTTGCTGATATCGTAAAAATTGGTCGTACTCACTTACAGGATGCGACGCCTCTGACTTTGGGGCAGGAATTTGGTGGTTATGTTTCTCAGTTGGATCATGGCTTGAAACGTTTACAACAAGCACTCGAAGGTCTTTATGAGCTTCCTCTTGGTGGTACAGCTGTAGGTACAGGCTTAAATGCGCATCCTGATTATGCGGTTAAAGCTGCTGCGCAATTAGCGAATTTGACTGGTCTGCCGTTTGTGACTGCTCCGAATAAGTTTGAAGCTCTGGCGGGTCGTGATGCTGCTGTATTTGCATCAGGGGCATTAAAAACTCTGGCTGCAAGCTTAAATAAAATTGCTAACGATATTCGCTGGTTAGCCAGTGGCCCGCGTTGTGGTTTTGGTGAAATTCGCATTCCTGAAAATGAGCCTGGTTCAAGTATCATGCCGGGTAAGGTCAATCCTACTCAAAGTGAAGCCATGACCATGGTGGTGGCGCAAGTATTAGGTAACGATACCACCATCAATGTCGCAGGTGCATCAGGTAACTTTGAACTGAATGTGTTTATGCCTGTGATTGCATTTAACTTATTACAGTCGATTCAGCTATTGGGCGATGCATGTAATAGTTTCAATGAGCATTGCGCAGTTGGCATTGAGCCAAATAAAGAAAAAATTGATTATTTTTTACACAACTCTTTGATGCTCGTGACCGCTTTAAACCCTGTCATTGGTTATGAAAATTCTGCAAAAGTGGCTAAAACTGCTTATAAGGAAAATAAAACCCTGAAACAGGTTGCTGTAGAGCTAGGCTTAGTGACTGCGGAGCAGTTTGACGATGTCGTGAAACCTGAACAAATGGTATTTCCTAACGCGAAATAAGTCGAAATAAACACATCAGCAGTTTGTATCTGATCTCGATGTGCGTACAATATATGCCTCTTGATATTAACTGCTGATGAAATTTACTATGATCGATGTCTATTTAACAGATGTTCAAAAACATATTCAATTTAATGACTATCCAAGTGAACAACCTGTTAAATTCCTCATTAATCTCAAAAAAATCTTTCCAAGTACCGCAGAATTATTGTTACCTGTTTTACCTGAAGATAATAATCTGGAAGATGTCACATGGGAATCGACTTCGACAGATTTTGAAACTTTTAAAAAGTTGTTGGAAGCATGGGGCATTATCGAGCTACGTTTAAATGCTATTACTGCATTTAAAGATAAAGAATTTGCCAATCAACTGGTTAAAAAAGCGCAGATTAGACGTAAACAAGTCTCTATAAAACAAGCCCAACTTTCACTGGTTGATCTTGATTACATTTTTATTCATGAGGTACATAGTTTGTTGGACGCAGAACTTATTGAAATCGGTGAAAGTTTTTATTTACCCACATTGCGCCAACTTTGGAAAAATGAAGTTTCTGAACAGGTTTTATTTAGTAAATTTTAATTATTATTAATAAATCAAAGCATTATTGAATTTTTTCTAATGAAATAATACGACGAAATGGTATAAAAAGTGCTATAAAGAAAGTGAAACACGGTTTTCACTTTCTTAAAATTTTGTTGTATCTCATCAGGAAAATATACAATGTCAAATACTTTTCTTCCTTTATTGCAAAATCGTCGTACGATTTACGCGATTGGTAAAAATCTCTCTCAAACACCAGAACAACTGACTGATTTAATTCAGGAAGCAATTCGTCAAAGCCCATCATCTTTTAATTCCCAATCATCGCGTGCCGTTATTTTGTTGAATGATGAACATGAAAAATTTTGGAATTTTGTCAAAGAAAAATTACGTGAATATGCAACTGATGATGCAGCCGCAGCTAAAACTGATGCAAAAATGGATAGCTTTGCTGCGGGCGTTGGCACTGTTTTATTTTTTGAGGATCAAGAGGTAATCAAAGGCTTACAAGAGCAGTTTGCATTGTATGCAGATAATTTTCCAGTTTGGTCTGAACATTCAACGGCAATGGCACAACTCGCAGTGTGGGCAGCTTTGGCTGCTGAGAATGTTGGGGCTTCTTTGCAGCACTACAATCCGATTGTGGATGATAAAGTACATGCGGAATGGGAAGTTCCAAGCAGTTGGAAACTTCGCGCTCAATTGGTATTTGGTTCGATCGAAGCGCCAGCAGGTGAAAAATCATATATTGATGATGCAGCACGTTTCAAAGTATTTAAATAAAACCTGTGGTGAACCGAATTTAGATGGTTCTAAATTTGGTTCATAATTTATAAGTTAGTCCTGAACGACCTGACATTGATCCAGCATATTAAATTTAGAATCCATTACACTGGTTTTGATATCCAGTAATGACAGAAGGGTTGGGAACAAATTATCCTGACTTAAGTTATGATTTTTTTGAGACTTTAAACATTCAACCTGAGTGTTTTGTGTAGATTTCCAATCATTTGAAAACCACATGAACATTGGAATATGTGTTTGCTGTGATGGTGCAAGCGCGTAAACCGTACCATGCAGATAAATCCCATTTTCACCAGTCGATTCCCCATGATCGGATAAATACCAAAGCGCTGTCTGATAATGTTTGTTTTTATCAAGACTTTGAATCATTTTACTTAAAATATGGTCAGTATAAACGATGGTATTATCGTAACTATTGATGAGCATCTGGCGATCACAAGTTTGAATTGCACTGGTTTTACAAGTCGGCTGAAATGGAGAAAACTCAGGCGTGGTGCGATTATAATAAGCAGGGCCATGACTACCACGCTGATGCAACACGATCAACTGTGGGGTTCTATCCTGATGTGGGATGGATGCCAAGTAACGTTGTAAGCTCATGAGTAAGACATCATCCAGACAAAAACCATCATCGCGACAATATTGCTTCTTGAGCTTTTTACTAATTTTAATGTTATTAACTCGATCACAAGCACCTTTACAACCAGAATCATTATCAATCCACGTCACTTTATAGCCTGCACGTTGCGCGATATCGAGTAAACCTTCACGATGAACCGCTAGATTTGCATCATATTGTTCTTTAGTCATGCCTGAAAACATGCAGGGGACGGACACTGCTGTAGCTGTACCACAGGAAGTTACCTGACTAAAATTAAGTAGATTTTCTATTTGTGCTAATTGGGGAGTGGTATTTCGCGTATAACCATTGATTGAAAAACTTTCTGCACGTGCGGCTTCACCGACCACTAAAACCATTAGTTTGGGTTTAGACGTTTCAGTTTGCGATACAATGATTTTTGCATCTTCACCAAATCTAACCAAAGGTAAGTTTTTTTTATGTAAATGATGAAAATATTTATAACTTGAAGTCAAAATATTATCAGGGGAAATCAACTGGCGAATATCTTTATGTTGCCGAAAAATATTAGTAAAATTTAAATAGTTACTTAATACTAAAACCAATAATATGATAAAAGAAACAATAACATAAGATGATTTTTGAATCAGATTCTTTTTAAAAGAAGGGTATTCAATAGGTATTAGACAAACGACTAAAATCGGTAAAATAACCATTCCTATACTCCAGAGCGAGAAAGGAAGGGTCATCAGTTGTTTGGTTTCAGCCAAATCTGTCTGCATGACATTTTGAATTTGTTCAGGAGAGATATAAGCTCCTAATTCATTACTAAAATAAGCACTGAGTCCACCTAATAAAATCAACACAATAGCAATGGGTTTTGCTGTCCATTTCCAGCCAAAAAACTGAAGATAAAGGTTGTAATAAGCGCTCAAACAGATGGCTACGATGCCTATCCACACACAAGCAAACCAGCTAGTAAAGCCTGAGAAAGTATGAACCTGTTGGTAAAAACGAAAATTTAAAGCGAGTGCCAACCACAAGGCTATGATTAAATTAAAGCAGGCAAGTGAGATTTTGGGGAGAGATGCTTTAATTCGGTGAGGAAAATGCAACATAAATCAGCACCAAATGTGAATCATGCAATTTAGGAAATACATCTTAAAATTATCTTAATTTAACTCGATCAAAACGGATATAGCACGATAAATAGGGTTCAAATTAAAACGAGATAACATTAAAATAGCCTAAGCAAATAAATTGATAATCTCTTGTTTTAAAAACTGATATCTTAAATTTTCCTCCAAATCATAATTAAAAAACATTCCAATATTTATCAGTGGAAAATGAAAAGGCAATTCATGAATATTCAAGTTTTTTGCATAAAATAAATGCTCCAAAAGAGTCTTAGGCAAGGTCAACATAGCCAATGGATTTTGCTCAAGAATTTGTAAAGCAGTGGAATAATGCTGGCAACGTAAAAAAATGCGTCTCGAAATATTATTTTGACTCAAATAGACATCTTCAAGTAATACGCCTCTACGTCTCGACGAAACCCCGATATGCAGCGCAGACTGATAGGATTGTTTAGTCACTTCAAGTTGTTGGGTACAAATCACATAACGGTCTGTGACTAAGCGCTGAAACCCAATGTGTTGCGCGAGATTATTTTCAAGGTCAATTACAAAATCTAGTTGTTGAGTCGAAAGATCATTTTGTATGGTTTTTCGATTCAGTTTAATACTACTAAACTGAATGTCTGGAGCAATACGTTGAAAATGATCGATTAATTTGGGAAAAATTAATGGTTCAATTTCGTCATGAATTGCTATTTTAAGAGTTTTAATGAGACTTGGGTCAAAATTTTGTTTTTGTTGACTAATACTTTGAATTGAAAGTAACGCAGTCTTAATAACAGGATAAACCCGCTCAGCAAAAGGCGTCGGTAGCATTTTATTGCCATGACGCACAAAAATTTCATCGTTTAATTGTAATCTCAAACGTTGTAATGCATGGCTTGCCGCTGATTGGCTAACAGATAGACTCGATGCTGCATGAGAAATACTTTTTTGTTCAAAAATTGCAACAAACAGTGGATATAAATTGATATCAATGCGATGAAATAGCCCAAGATCTAAAAAAGAATTGCGAGGATTAGAGTTATGAATAGGATTCATAGTTTGATATTCAATAAAATCATTTCATGCATAATAAATTTGAGCGTATGTTCAAGTAAAGCGAAATAACACACTCATTTTAAGGAATCATCATGTTTGAGCTATCCGAACGTGCACAGGATTTTATTTCAAAAACAAAAAGCTTTATTGAAAATGAAATTGAGCCCATTGAGGCTGATTTTTGGCATGAAGTGCGTACTCTTAATCCAGACGGGAACTGGAAAAATTGGACATGGCCTGCACAGCTTGAAATATTAAAAGATAAAGCCAAGCAAGCGGGTTTATGGAATATGTTTCTACCTGACCCTGAACTTGGTGCAGGTTTATCTGTACAGGAGTATGCCCATATTGCAGAGCTTTCAGGACGTAGTTTGCTTGCACCTACGGTATTCAACTGCAATGCGCCAGATAGTGGCAATATGGAAGTTTTATGGCGTTACGGTTCTGAGCAACAAAAACAGCAATGGTTAATGCCTTTACTCGCAGGAAAAATTCGTTCAGTCTTTTGTATGACTGAGCCAGCGGTTGCTTCTAGTGATGCGACCAATATGCAAGCGACTGCGGTGGTTGATGGCGATGAAATTGTTTTAAATGGTCGTAAATGGTGGTCATCAGGTTTAGGTGATCCAAATGCCAAAATCATTATTTTTATGGCGCATACGCCTGATGAAAATAAAGATCGCCACCATCAGCATTCCATGGTACTGGTTCCAGTCGATACCAAAGGCGTTACAATCGAGCGGATGCTACCTGTATTTGGTGATTACGACGCACCACATGGCCACGGTGAAATTAGTTTTGATAATGTACGTGTGCCTATTGAAAATTTTATTGGTGGGGCTGGTCAGGGTTTTGAAATTGCGCAAGGCCGTTTAGGACCAGGACGTATCCATCACTGTATGCGTTGTATTGGCGCAGCGGAAAAATCACTGGAATTAATGATCGACCGTGGTATGTCGCGTAAAGCTTTTGGCAAAGAATTATTAAAACTGGGTGGTAATCTAGAGCGGGTCGCAGAAGCTCGTGTTGCGATTGATCAGGCAAGACTTTTAACCTTATATGCTGCCTATAAAATGGATACATTAGGAAATATGGCGGCATTGACTGAAATTTCAGCGATTAAAGTGGTTGCACCAAGTGTGCTTGAAAAAGTCGTCGATATGGCAATACAGCTACATGGCGGTGAGGGAGTGTCCAAAGATACACCTTTGACTGGATTCTTTGCTCAGGCACGTAGTTTGCGTTTAGCAGATGGCCCTGATGAAGTACATAAAGGCATGATTGCTAAACTTGAATTGGCAAAGCGTGGTTATAGCACGAGAAAAAAAGCATAAAGTTAGATTTAATATTAAAGGAAGATATATGTCGATCATTGATATTGGCGGTCAGGTTCGAGAGGGTGAGGAGCTGAATGTTGTGGCCGTTGAAAACTGGCTTAAACAACAAGGCATTGTATTGGCTGGGGAAGCTAAAGTTACTCAATATACAGGAGGCGCTTCGAATTGGACCTATCGTTTGCAATATGACAATCTAGA
Organism: Acinetobacter sp. 479375; assembly: GCF_000581715.1. Classification (NCBI taxonomy): domain Bacteria; kingdom Pseudomonadati; phylum Pseudomonadota; class Gammaproteobacteria; order Moraxellales; family Moraxellaceae; genus Acinetobacter; species Acinetobacter sp. 479375. Next base: position 177,741 of record NZ_JEZN01000003.1, read on the forward strand.
TCTGATTTTACGCCGACCACCTGTAGGAACTAAAGCCAAGTCAGCCCATGATATGGCGCGTGAATATTTGGTACAAAAAAACTTAGCGCAGTCTTATCCCGTTGTCCCTGAAATGATTGCTCTTTGTCAGGACGAGTCTGTCATTGGCTGTGATTTCTATGTGATGAAACGTATCGAAGGGATTATTCCCCGTGCGAAACTGCCACCTGAGTTAAACTTTTCTGAGCAGGATGTGCATGCGTTATGTATTAACGTATTGGATAAATTAATTGAATTACATCAAGTGCCTTATCAAAACACGCCACTTGCTGAAATTGGTAAAGGTGAAGGATATTGTCGTAGACAAGTTGAAGGCTGGGATAAACGCTATGAAAAAGCGAAAACCATCAATGTGCCTTCTTTTCATTATGTAAGAAAGTGGTTGTTTGATCACATTCCTCAAGATTCAACCACTTGTATTATTCACAATGACTGGCGCTTTGATAATGTGATTCTTAATCCTGAACAGCCAACTCAGGTGATTGGGGTACTGGATTGGGAAATGGCAACACTGGGTGATCCACTGATGGACTTGGGCAGTGCTTTGGCGTATTGGGTCGAAGATAGCGACAATATGATTTTTAAGTCGACACGTAGACAACCGACCAATCTAAAAGGCATGTTCACGCGAAAACAAGTGGTTGACTACTATCTGCAAAAAACAGGTTTAAGTACTGAAAACTGGACCTTTTATGAAGTATTTGGTGTATTTCGATTAGCCGTGATTGCACAGCAAATTTATTATCGTTACTTCCATAAGCAAACTCGAAATCCTGCATTTAAAGATTTTTGGATCGTGATTCATGCTTTGCATATTCGTGCCTTAAAGTTGATTGCACAGCAAAAAATACAAGATTCAGAAATTGCCCAGAAATATTTAGATAAAGTGCAAAGGGTGTTAAAAAAATGACCACCATCTATTTAGTACGTCATGGTCAGGCTTCTTTTGGCAAAAGCAATTATGATGAACTATCTCAAAACGGTGAAGCTCAAGCCACCTTACTAGGTCGTTATTTTAAAGATATTTTAAAAGAGCAGCCATACGTTGTTGCGGGTACGATGCAACGTCATTTGCAAACGGCACAAGGCACACTCAAAGAAAGTTTTCCAGAAACAACCATCCATACCGATGCGGGTTGGAATGAATTTAATCATCAACAAGTGTTTGCGCAGTATGAACCTCGCTTTAAGCAACCTGAATTACTCAAGGCTGATGTAGCCAAAGAAGCTAACCCTCGTGCGTATTTAGCTAAAATCTTTGAAGGCGCAATTACTCGTTGGACAGACGGTGAATTTCATCATGAATATGATGAGTCTTGGCCAGATTTTAAGCAGCGTGTAGAAACAGCATTGCAAAAATTATGTGATGAGCTTGCGCAAACGAAACCCAGATACGCTGTCGTTTTTACTTCAGGCGGAGTCATTTCTGTCGCTGTTGGAAAAATCATGGAGTTGAGCATCAATCATACTTTTGCATTAAATTGGGCGATTGCCAATACCAGTTTAACGACCTTGAGATTGGTTGGAAATGAACCGCAACTTCTAAGTTTAAACGAACATCATTTTATTAAAGCAGTTAACCCAGATCTGCTGACATGGATATAAAAGGATTTTATCATGGCAAAAACGATTTTAATCACGGGAGCAAGCTCTGGACTTGGAGCAGGCATGGCACGAGAATTTGCAAAGAAAGGCTATAATCTTGCGATCTGTGCCCGACGTTTAGAGCGATTACAGGAACTTCAAACGGAACTGCAAAGCGAATATGGCGTCAAAGTGATTGCAAAAATTTTAGATGTCACAGATTACGATCAGGTATTTGAAGTTTTTAAAGCTTTTAAACAAGAATTTGGTCAATTAGATCGAATTATTGTCAATGCAGGTGTGGGCAATGGTCGGCGGATTGGTAAAGGCAACTTTGAAATTAATCGAGCGACCGCTGAAACCAATTTTATTTCAGCACTGGCGCAATGTGAAGCTGCTGTTGAAATTTTCCGTGAACAAAAATCAGGGCATTTGGTGGTGATTTCATCCATGAGCGCGATGCGCGGCCTGCCAAAACACCTTTCAACTTATGCAGCCAGTAAGGCAGCAGTGGCTCACTTGGCTGAAGGCATCCGTGCTGAATTGATTGATACGCCCATTAAAGTTTCTACCATTTTCCCCGGATATATTCGTACCGAGTTAAATGAAGGCGCTAAACATTTGCCATTTGAAGTCGATGAAAAAACGGGATCACGTCTTTTGGTTAAAGCTATTGAAAAAGAACCAGTGAAAGCTTATGTCCCGCAATGGCCGTGGCTGCCAATGGGGATTGCCATGAAAGTATTGCCATTAAGACTGGTCAATAAATTAGGCTAAAATATCTAGGAGATAGCATTAAATTTTATGCTATCTCTTGGTTTTTTTAGATTATTTGAATAATTTTCGGTATTGAATAAAACCAGTTTGATCTGCAATACGATCATATAACATCCGCGCCTGATCATTATTTTCCTGTGTTAGCCAATAAACACGCGAACAATGATTTTTTTCGGCCTCTGCATAAACGGCTTCAATCAGCTTGCGCCCTAAACCAGACGCTCGATGTTTGGGATCAACAAACAAGTCCTGTAAATAACAATAATTTTTAATGGTCCATGTGCTACGATGAAAAATATAATGTACCAATCCAATCAATTGTTTTTCTTGATTTTCTATAACTAAACAATATACAGGTTCTCGCGCATCCTGAAATCTGTCAAACGTGGTTTTGGTTATCTCATCAATGATCGCCGCCTTGTAAAATACCTGATAACCTTTCCATAGATGAAGCCATTCATTGAAATCATTTTTTGTTACTGGACGTATGTTCATTATCTTCTCTCAATAAGTATCTTTTGTTGTGATTTAAGTTTTGGATTTCACTTAAAATAACCATCCTTGTATCAAAGCAAGCATTTCAACAATATTCAAATTTTTCTTAACGCATTCATTGCACAAATTTTAAATTGCCAATTTTTTATTTTTAAGATGTTTTGAAAATAAACTTTATATTTTTTAAATTTATTGATTGTATTTCTTGAACAAATAGGATTTTCCACAAATAAAGCCTATAATTTAAACATAATTTTAACCACAAGAGATTTAAAACATGCTTTTAAAATTTGCGACGCGTTTCATGGGGATTTTGGTGGCAGTACTTATCGTATTTGCTCTAGGGATTCACTTTTTATTTCCTGCAAAACTCACAATTGATTTGTGGATCATTGTTGTTCCTTTGATTTTAGGTTTTCCAATTGTCTTCTCGGTTTTACTTGCTAAAGATGACGAGCTAAACCGTGAAACAGTTAACTAAGTTTTACTGTTCTTCTATTAGACTTTTTTCATGATTGTTTAAATCTTCTTTATTTTTCTCGTATAGGGAGCAATAAAATGGATTTATGAAAGAAGTCTATTCTTTGAGTCATTTTAAAAAAGTCCATTTTACGATGGACTTTTTTATATTTTTTATCTTGGGATTATTTTAAAACTTAGTCATTTCAAGGAATAAGTGAAAATTAAATACATTTTAAATTTTACTTTGATTCATCACATAGGCAAAATACTTTGCAAAATTATTAATTTTATAGAAACAGGGTATGAAGCATACTGAGTTCGAAATAGAGTCACATCCACTTCAACCATTTTTACCAAGCAATGCAAAACTACTGATGTTAGGTAGCTTTCCACCTCCAAAAGAACGCTGGAAAATGGATTTTTATTACCCAAATTATCAAAACGACATGTGGCGGATTTTTGGTTATTTGTTCTTCGATGATAAGAACTATTTTTTAGATCTCGAAAATAAAAATTTTAAGCAGCAACAAATCCATGATTTTTTAATTGAAAAGGGGATTGCCATTTTTGATACTGCTGTTCAAGTTCAACGCTTAAAAGGCAATGCTTCTGATAAGTTTTTACAGATTGTGACACCGACCAATTTACAGGATTTACTTGAGCAAATTCCTCTGTGCAATACGCTGATGACAACGGGTGATAAAGCCACGGATACATTGATGCTGTCTTTACCTAAAAATACCGAAAAGCCACAGATAGGGCAATCTACTCAAACTTATTTTGTAGGTCGGTGGCTTGATTTGTATCGTATGCCGTCATCGTCCAGAGCTTATCCTTTAGCGCTCGAAAAAAAAGCAGAAGCTTATCGTGTACTCTTTGAAAATATTGGTTTAATTTAAAGAAAAATCAAAGAGAAAAAATATGAATATCGATGTTCCAAGTCCAATAGATTTAAAAAAATATCAGGACGCAAAACAGTGGGAGTTAACGGCAAATCTTAAGCGACCGTGGCGTTATGATTTTTTTGATTATTATGCACAAAAAATTGCGCAAGGTACTGATGCTCAGTTAAAAGTTTTAGAGCTAGGATCAGGGCCAGGATTTTTAGGTAAGTATTTATTAGAACGTTTACCTAATATTCAATATACAGCCTTTGATTTTTCAGAAGTCATGCATACGCTTGCTTTGCAAAAGCTTAGCCTAAATGAATCTCAACGAGCGACTTACTTATTGGGTGATTTTAAGCAGGCCAACTGGCAAAAGAGTTTAGATCAATTTGACTATATTATTATCCATCAGGCTTTACATGAATTAAGACATAAAAGCCATGCATTAGACTTCCATAAGGCAGTAATTAGTTTACTAAAACCGAAAGCAACTTATTTTGTGTGTGATCACCTATTTGCTGAAGATGCGATGCAAAATAATGAGCTGTATATGTCTAAGACTGAACATTTATCAGTCTTAAAACAGGCAGGATTTATTTCCATTGATATTCAATTAGTCATACAGGGCTTATGCCTATTTGAATGTAAAGTCTAATCACATCATCCATTCGATAGGTAAAAAAGCCACTATTTTCATCATAAATCGCTGAAATTTTGTGGTATTTGGATCATTATTATATATCACTGTTTTTCCATCACTTTTATATTCAATCCAGTTTATATTGCCTTGCTCATTAAGTTTAAGTTCATAAGCAACTTGCGGTAAATATTGATCTAGTGTTTCTGTAATTTCATTTTGTAACTCATCAGACTCTACGACTAAACCGACTTCTGTATTTAAGTGTGCTGATCTTGGATCGAAATTGAATGAACCGATAAAAACTTTTCCATCAATATCGAAAAATTTCGCATGCAAACTAGAACTACTTTTTCCTTTGGCTGGAATGACTCGTCCAGTCAACTTTTCATACCATGTTGGTTTTGTTCGCTCTAATAACGGCTTAAATTCATAAAGTTTCACCCCATTTTCCAAAAGCCTTTTACGATATTGGGCATAGAATGCATGAACAATCGCAACATCATTGGCGGCAAAAGAATTGGTTAAAACTCTTACTTTCATCCCTTGCTGACTTAATTGGGACAGGTATTCAGTTCCTCGATCAGTTGGAACAAAGTAGGCAGAAACAAGTTCCATATGTTGTTTAGGGTAGCCCATTATTTCAATCATCTGATTATAAATAAGCCCTTGATCACTGGCCTGATCTAAAATCTTATCTGGATGATCTGCCACAAAATAGGCTTTTGCCCACTGTACTGGACGTAACTGTAAGGCTTCATTGAGTTCATTTTGTGCTTCGTTGATTCGATTTTCTGTAGGACTGTAACTATTTCCAATATTTTCATAAGTTTGTCTGAGTTCTACAAGCTGTTTGGCTTTTCCTTTTCCAATCAATTGATGTGAAGGAACACTGAGTGAATTATTCCAAAATTCTTTAAAAACGCGCTCAGCCTGATCGGCAGCAGTGCCATAAAATAAAATATCAAGGTCTGTAAACTGAAACTTATAACTGGCATCGAAGTATTCACTACTAATATTTCGACCTCCAGTAACAGCAATCGTATCATCTGCAATAATCAGTTTATTGTGCATACGATGATTGATCTGTTTTAACCTAAACAGGTAATCTAATACTCTAAAATGTCGAAATTGATAAGGATTAAACAGTTTTATTTGAAAATTGGGATGTTGAGATAAAGCTCTTAAGGTTGGATCAAGCTTATTACCATTTTGATCATCAATAATAAGACGGATTTTTACACCACGATCTGCCGCTTTTAATAACTCTTTGAGCATCAACTGACCGACATAATCATTGTTCCAAATATAATATTGTAAATCAATGGTATGTTGAGCTTTTCGAATAAGATGAATACGAGAGGCAATACTGGCAAATGCATCATCCAGAGGAACGAATGCAGTCAATCCTTGTTCAATATTTTCTTTAGCAGATGGGTCATTTAACCAATTACTTGTATTCAAAATATTATTTCCTTGAGAAGCAGAGCTATATTGGGGTAGGAAAGCAGTCATCCATATAAAAAGCATAAAGATCAGACTTCTTTTTATAAGAGGTTCAAAGTCTTGACTCCACATTCTTTGCATCCACCCGATCCTTAAATCATGAGAAAAGTAAAAATTATTTTTAGGCTATTCTTTTGAATTATATCAATTATCTCATATATGAATTGTTGATATTTGGCTAACAAAATATTAATAAAAAAAGATGACTACATGATGTAAGCAAAAAAGTTCTAAATCCTTTTTTGAGTAAAGCATATTATATTCACTTTCATACTATACTGGAGTATAGTATAGAAAGATATAAAAGAGAGTGCTTATGCCTAAGCAAATTGAAGACAAAAAGAAAATTATACTTCGCCTTCGCAAAATTCAGGGTCAAGTTCAGGCCATTGAACGTGCACTCGAAAATGACACTTCATGTAACGCAATTCTTCAACAAATTTGTGCAACACGTGGTGCGATGAATGGTCTAATGAATGAAGTGCTGGAAATCCATCTCAAAGACACTCTAGTTGAAGGAGAGACGACAGAACAACAGCGTTATGAAGAGTTAGCTGAGATTACCAAAATTCTGAAATCTTATTTAAAGTAAATACAAAAGGAGAGAAAGCATGAAATCACGTGCTGCTGTTGCATTTGGTCCAGGTCAACCCTTACAGATTGTAGAAGTGGATGTTGCTCCACCCAAGGCAGGTGAAGTCCTGATCAAAATCAGTCATACAGGAGTTTGTCATACCGATGCATTTACTTTATCGGGTGATGATCCTGAAGGTGTATTTCCTGCCATATTAGGGCATGAAGGTGCTGGTGTTGTGGTTGAAGTCGGTGAGGGCGTTACCAGTGTCAAACCCGGCGATCATGTGATTCCACTTTATACAGCTGAATGCGGCGAGTGTTTATTTTGTAAATCAGGAAAAACGAACCTATGTGTTGCTGTTCGTGCTACACAGGGTAAGGGTGTTATGCCAGATGGTACGACACGTTTTTCTTATAAGGGCGAGCCCATTTATCACTATATGGGATGTTCAACCTTCAGTGAATATACAGTGGTTGCCGAAGTTTCTTTGGCAAAAATTAATCCTGAAGCGAATCATGAACAAGTCTGCTTACTTGGCTGTGGTGTCACTACAGGTATTGGTGCTGTTCATAATACCGCCAAAGTGCAGGAAGGTGACAGCGTTGCAGTCTTTGGTCTAGGTGGTATTGGACTGGCGGTGGTACAAGGTGCACGTCAGGCAAAAGCAGGTCGCATTATCGTAATCGATATGAATCCAGACAAGTTTGAACTGGCGAAACAATTTGGTGCAACAGATTTTCTTAATCCTAAAGATTATGACAAGCCAATTCAGCAAGTGATTGTAGAAATGACAGGTTGGGGAGTCGATCATTCTTTTGAATGTATTGGCAATGTCAATGTGATGCGTTCAGCACTTGAATGTGCGCATCGTGGTTGGGGACAATCTGTGATTATTGGTGTCGCGGGCGCAGGTCAAGAAATCTCAACACGTCCATTTCAGTTAGTCACAGGGCGTAAATGGTTAGGAACAGCTTTTGGTGGTGTAAAAGGTCGTAGCCAATTACCAGGTATGGTTGAAGATGCAATGAAAGGTGAAATTCAGCTTGAACCATTTGTGACCCATACCATGCCTTTAGATGAAATCAACCATGCTTTTGATTTGATGCATGAAGGTAAGTCAATTCGTAGTGTGATTCACTATTAACCAAGCTCGTGTATTTCTAATCTGAACCCAAACACAACCAATACACATAAACAAGAGCGTCGTTACGACGCTCTTCGTTCATTTAAAAGAGCTGCAATCTTGACTTCATGGATGATTCCACATTGTTTTACAAAATAATCGTCGTGAGATACTAATATAATTGCGCCATTAAAACTTTGAATCGCTTTTGCCAGCAGTTCTCTAGAGTCTATATCAAGATGGTTTTCTGGTTCATCCAATAGTAAAAGATCAAATGAATTTAATGGATGAGCCATAGAAATTAAAGCAACTTTTAATTGTTCACCACTACTCAATTCGGCTAATGGCTGTAATACTTTATCTCCACGCAATCGTAATTGACCTAGCAAATTTCTCCAAAACTCTGTTGTTTGATCTGGATTTAAAGCCATTAAATTTTCAAGTGCTGACAGCCGTTGATTTAAAAAGCTAAAGTTTTGATCTAGATACAAGCTACGACTTAAACTTAAAGAATCATTATTTTCATTTGAAGAGTTTCTAGATAAAATTCTAAGAAAAGTAGATTTCCCACTTCCATTTTCACCTACCAAATGAATTTTTTCTTTGGATTGTAAAGAAAAATTGAAGTGAGCATTTTGTAAATAGGGATGAGGCGTGTTCGTTAATCTCAAAATTTCACCTGATTTTTGAACAGCAGATGAAAATTCAAATTGCTGAGGTTTGACAGTTTCTAGTCTCTGCTTTTTATTGCAAAGCGATAGCTGTTCCTGATGTAACTGACGCTGTTGTTGTCGAATAAGTTGCCCCGATTGTTGCGTTGCCTGCTCTCGTTTAAAATCCAAAATCACTTTCGCTTGTGATCCTGTTTTACGCTTTTTGTTCGCGCTAGCCTGTCTTTTCTGATTCTTCATTAAAGTTTGATGTTGTTGTACAACCTGTTGCTTGAGTTGACGCTTTTCTTGCTCAACATCTTGTTCAAGAGCATGACGTTGTAATGCTGATTGTTTCTCATAATGTGTGTAGTTTCCAGAAAAATGGGAAAGACCAAACTCATTAAATTCCAAGATATGCTGCATTTCATCTAATAACAAACGATCATGACTAATAATTAAAGATCCCATTGCATGTGCTTTTAAACATGAAATTAACCATTTTCTACTGACACAATCCAGATGATTGCTGGGCTCATCCAATAAAAGATAATGATCCTTTAAGGCAAATAAGCGACATAGAGCCAGTTTGGTTTTCTGTCCTTCACTCAATAAATGTACAGAAAAGTTAAGATCAAGGGGTAATCCTGCCTGTTCTAATTGCTGTTGCCATTCGTAAGGTAAGTGCCATTTATCTTCGACCAGATCGTAATCCTGAAATGAAGCTGAACTATTTTCGATCCGTTTAAAAGCATCAACTAAATTTTGAATATCCAATACTTGAGCAATGGTATTACCCCTTAGTCGGTTGAATTGAGATAGATATGCGACAGGACATTGCCAATGAATCTGTCCAATAAAGCTGAATTTAGAAACTTGCGCCAAACACTGCATTAAGAGTGATTTACCTTGACCATTACGACCAATGAGACCGGTGCATTGCTGTATGGGAAGATTAAAGTGAAGTTGATCAAAAATATTTTTGGAATGAATGTCTAAGCTAAGCTGCTGAATAATACACGCCTGTTGGGTCATAAGACCTCCTCATACAACAGGATGTACAAAATAGAAAGTAAATAAAAATAGGTAAAACAACAAAGTAGAAGTCTATTTTGTACATCAATTACAAGAAAGTGAAATTGATAAAAATAGGACTTACTTCATTGGCAGAAACTCAATTGAGCAAAAGGGGAATGCTCATCTTAATGCTTTGTATATTTATTCGTCAATAAATAAATTATGAAAAACACTTGTCAATTTCCCAAACACAGAGTATGTTTGGCATCAAGATATGTTTTATTTAACTGAAATAGCAATGTTAAAACAACCTATGATCAACAACGCTTATTATTACTTTTGGCAATTTAAATAGTTGCCTGAACGCATTCGGGCAGCAAAATAGTTGCCCTTCAAGTTAATACCTGATCGGCAACCCCGATCAGGTTTTTTTTATATCTATTTCATACCTTTATTTTGGAGATGTGCCGTGTATAACTTGATGACTTCATATTTTAGCAATGTTTATTGGTTTTACTTTAGTCAAAACCTACAACTGAATAGACCCACATCGCTCAAATAAATGATCGGACTGAAAATAGAGTCAGTCCAAAGGAAATAGTCAAATGAATGCGCTCAATAAAACTTTAATTGCACAAAATACTTCAAAAGAAATCTCGCTTAGCTTGCCATGTGAATTAAAAGCGGCATATCCGCTATCTTCTACTTTTGCCAAACAAATTGCTGAACGTCGTCAAACCATCCAAAATATACTTTCAGGCAAAGATTCACGATTAATGGTGATTGCTGGTCCATGTTCAATTCATGACCCTGTATCTGCATTAGAATACGCAGAAAAATTGATCAAATTACAAGAACAGGTTAAAGATCAAATTTTTCTGGTCATGCGCGCTTATATTGAAAAACCACGCACAACAGTCGGTTGGAAAGGCTTTTTGTATGATCCAAATCTTGATGGATCATCAGATTTGCAATTGGGTTTGGAAAAATCACGCGCTTTATATTTACAGATCATTGAAATGGGTTTACCGATTGCCAGTGAAATTCTAAGCCCTATGGCAACAGCTTATTTTGATGATCTTTTGGCTTGGGGAGCAATTGGTGCGCGTACTAGTGAATCACAGATTCATCGTGAAATTTCTAGTCATATGCCTTTTCCTATCGGCTTCAAAAATGGCACCGATGGTTCAATCCAGATTGCGCTTGATGCGATTCAGTCTGCAGAAAACCAACATCAGTTTTTGGGAATGAATCAGCAGGGTTTACCTGCAATATTACAAAGCAAAGGTAATCCATTGGCACATTTGATTTTACGTGGTGCCAATCATGGTCCAAATTATGATCTCACTTCAATCGAGCGGATTAAAGCCGACTATAGCAGCAAATACCAAGGTGAATTACCTGCACTGGTGATAGATTGTAGCCATGGCAACAGTTCAAAAGATCCGATGAAACAACCTGAAGTATTAAAGCAAATCATTGCAGAGCGCACTGTTAGCAACGTTCGTGGTGTTATGCTAGAGAGTCATTTGGTCGATGGTCAACAAAAAATTTCATGCGATATGACCTATGGCCAGTCTATAACAGATGGTTGCTTGGGTTGGGATAAAACTGAAAATCTATTGTTGGCAGTTGCGATGCAACTTGATGAAATAGAATTAGCACAATCTGCATAATACAAAGCCACTCACTTGTTAAAGGGAGTGGCTTGTTTTTAACGGCTCAGAAATTTTTATAAGCCTGCTTCGTAATCAGTATTTGAAAGCAATTGATCTACATCTGCGATATTGTCTGGTTTAATTTTATAAATCCAGCCTTTACCATAAGGATCATCGTTAATAAAATCAGGATCATCTTCAAGCGATGTATTGATTTCAATCACAGTACCAGAAACAGGTGCATGAATATCTGATGCGGTTTTGACCGATTCGACCACACCCGCTTGAGCACCCGCAGTGAGATGACTTCCAACTTCAGGAACTTCAACATAGACAAGATCACCAAGTGCATCCTGAGCATGATCACTAATCCCAGTGACTACAAGATCACCCTCAATTTTTGCCCATTCATGCGTACTCGCATATTTCAATTCAGAAGGATGATTCATTGCAGCTCCTTAACATCCAAAGTTTGCTTATTTTGAAAGTGGTTATACAGGTTTTTAAATAAAAATAAAAGCTTATAAATAAGGGTCTTTGCGCCAGTTACTAGGGCTACGACCACTCCAGCGTTTAAAAGCACGACTAAAATTGGCAACATCTGAGTAACCTAGTTCATCAGCAATTTGCTCAAGACTATAATCTGTTCTTGAAAGTAGGGAGGTTGCATGGCGATACCGAACTTCATCGACCAAAGTTGAGAAAGAAGTTCCTTCGGCTGCAAGCTGACGTTTTAAAGTCCGATCAGACATATGTAAACGTTCAGCAACGCTTTCAATGCTTAAATAATGCTGTTCAGAATGAGTCAAAATATCGCGGACGCGCATAGCCAAACGACGGCGTTCACCTAAGGCAGATAGTTCAGATTCACATTGATTAATCGCAATCTGACTCGCAATCGGGTCGGCATTCACCATTTTTAATCCCAAATATTGCTTATCAAAACTAGATATGAGATGCGGTTGTTCAAAACGCATATCGATATTCATTTTATTCAAATATTTATCGAAACCTTCAGGTTTTTGAAAATCCAGATCTACTTCACCTGTTAATTCTTCATTACCCGTCAACGCTTTAGCCATGCTCATGATGCCAATGGTCAATGCCAGAATAATTTCAGTTCGCAAGGGTTCAAGATCAAAATCACACTGTAATTGTAATGTTGCTTTGGGCCCAAAAGTAGAGAAGTAAAGCTGTAAAAAGGGCATGCGTAATTGAATAAAACGCGTTGCTAAAGCCAAAGCATCGGTAATGTCATGCGCAGTCATAATGGCATAACCAATAAATCCATGAATGGAAATACGCATCTGATTGCCAAGATGATAACCCAACGTCGTTTCACCTGTTAAACGCAAAGCATGTTTAACCAATTCATTGGCAACATGAATAGGAATCCGATATTCGGGATCGGCCAATTGCTCACTGGTTAAATGAAATGGAGCAAATAGGGTTTGATCGTTATATCCCCAACGCGACACGACATCTAATAGCAATAAGCCATAAACGCCTGGTATTCCTTGTTCTTGACGAGCTGAATTAATTTTCATTCGCTATCCGTGGCTTTACATGTGCTTCGTTTAAACTGTTACATCTTGGCATGAAATTTAAAATAAAAATACTGAAATTGTTGGACAAAATTTCATGCCTATCATTTATACATTTTTCCTAAAAACGACAATTTTGGTGGTCGAGATCAGTAATACGTCACCATTCTGATTCAGTGCTTGTGTGATATAGCTCACAATACCACGATCATTTTTAGTTTTTGAAGGTACAATTGCAGTAATTTCAACTTCAACATGGATTTTATCACCAGGACGTGTAGGGCGTGGCCAACGTAAACTTGATTCTGAGCCAATTAAGCCTCCTTGAATAGAAAAGCATTCTGTCCATAATCGCATGGTGACAGCCGCAGTATGCCAACCACTGGCGGCTAATCCCTGAAATATCGAACTTTTTTCTGCTTCTGCTTCGTCTAGATGAAAAGGTTGGGGATCATATTGACCTGCAAACTGTTTAATTTCTTCAAGCGTCATTTCATATTCACGGCTAATGAAACGATCCCCAACGTTTAAATCTTCCAGATACAGCATTATTATTTGTCCTCAACTTCATGTTGTTCAACTAAAAAACCGCCCGTTTGACGTTTCCATAACTGGGCATATAAACCATTTTGTTCAATCAATTGTTCATGCGTACCTTGTTCCACAATTCGACCTTCATCCAAAACAATTAAGCGATCCATTTGCGCAATGGTGGATAGTCGATGTGCAATGGCAATCACAGTTTTATCTTGCATCAGTGCATCAAGGCTAGACTGAATCGCGGCTTCGACTTCTGAATCCAGCGCACTGGTGGCTTCATCCAAGATTAAAATAGGAGCATCTTTTAAAAATACTCGTGCAATCGCAATACGTTGACGCTGACCACCTGAAAGCTTGACACCGCGTTCGCCTACATAAGCGTCGTAACCTTTACGACCACGCATATCGGTTAATTGTGGGATAAAATCCTCAGCTTGTGCCTTTTTCACAGCTTCATAGATTTCTTGCCATGTCGCATCAGGTTTGCCATATTTAATATTTTCAGCCACGGTACGGTGCAAAAGTGAAGTATCTTGAGTGACCAACGCGATATTGGCTCTTAAGCTATCTTGGGTTACATCTTCAATGTTTTGTCCATCAATCAAAATACGACCTTGGTTGAGGGTATAAAAATGTAAAAGCAATTGAATGAGTGTTGATTTTCCTGCACCTGAACGACCTACGACACCAATTTTTTCACCTGGACGGATATTAAGATTAAAATGATCGATGACGTTCTTTTTATTGTAGGCAAAACAGACATCCTCAAATTTAATATTGCCTTGGCTCACGATTAAAGGTTTGGCATCTGGTTTATCTTGAATATTCACTGGCTTGCCAAGCGTTTGCATCCCGTCTTGGATGGTACCGACATTTTCAAATAGCATGGATGTTTGCCACATCATAAATTCTGACATGCTATTGAGCTTTAAAATCATGGCAGTGGTAGCGGCAATAACCCCCAAACCCGCCTGACCATTGAGCCATAACCATACAGCAGTTCCAATCACGCCAATAAATAATACTGCGCTTAATAGGGTGGTAATGACTTCAAATAAAGTACCTAAACGCATTTGGCGAAATACAGTTTCCATGAATTCAATCATGGATTCTTTGGCATATTGACTTTCACGACCTGCATGTGCAAAGAGTTTTACGGTTTGAATATTGGTATAAGCATCGGTGACTCGTCCTGTCATTACCGCACGTGCGTCGGCTTGTTCTTCTGAAACCTTGCTCAGACGAGGAACAAAAAGCCATGTACTTAAAATAAATAAGCCGAGCCATATCGATAATGGAATCAGTAAAATCGGCGAAACTGCACCCAGTACTGCACTTATGGTGATAAAATAGACAATAACATAAACCAATATATCGCCTAAAATCATCCAGAACTCACGTACAGCCAGAGCAGTTTGCATGACTTTGGAAGATAAACGTCCTGCAAAGTCGTTATGAAAAAAATCAAGCCCTTGTTGTAATAACAAGTTATGAAAACGCCAGCGTAATCGCATCGGAAAACTGCTAAATAAAATTTGATGTTTTACGATGGACTGCAAACAAACAAATAAAATATTGGCAAAAAGAATAAGCGTTAAAATAATCAGATGTTGCGTATGATTTTCTAGAAAATTACTAGGTTGACTTTGGCTAAGCCAATCGACCAAATGACCAATTTGTGAAAACAGTAAAGCTTCAAAACTGGCTGCGCCTGCTGCACACAAAATCAATAAAATCAGGAAAGGACGAACACCTTTGGTCGACTGCCATACAAATGCAAAAAAGGAAGTAGGCAATGGCTCGTTTAAATTTGTTTCAGGATAGGGATTAACCAGTTTTTCGAACCATTGCAGCAGCATAATAGTCTCTTAATTTTTTTGCGTAAAATTCTCAACGATTATACCCGATGATAAAGATTTCACATCAGTACCTGATGGTGCTTGATAAATTCTTAATCCAAATTCTGGAATAATTGCGAGTAAATGATCAAAGATATCTGATTGTATCGCTTCATAGGCAGTCCATACAGTGGTATTTGTGAATGCATAGATTTCAAGTGGCAAACCATCACTGGTCGGCTGTAATTGACGTACCATCAAGGACTGATTTTGCGCAATTCCAGAATGTTGTTTTAAATAAAACTCAATATAGGCGCGAAATGTACCAAGGTTGGTCAAACGACGCTGGTTATACACGGTCTGATTGCTCAACTGATGATTAAAATTTTCCAGTTCAGATTGCTTGGTATCTAAGTATTGATCTAGTAATAAAAAATTCTTTAACTTCTCTTGTTCGTGTTCAGTCATAAAATGAACACTGCTTTGATCAATAAATAATGCTCGCTTAATGCGTCGAGCACCCGCTTCACTCATACCACGCCAGTTTATAAAGGTATCTGTAACTAGCTTATTGGTTGGAATGGTAGTGTACGTTTTGTCAAAATTCTGTACGGTCACCGTATGTAATGACATATCAATGACATCGCCATCCGCATTGAGTGATGGCATTGAAATCCAGTCGCCAATACGTACCATATCGTAGGATGAAATCTGAACACTGGCGACCAATGAAAGAATGGTATTTTGAAAGACCAACATCAAGATGGTTGCCATTGCACCAAAACCCGCGAGCAAGGTAAATACATCTTTTTTGAGGAATGTACCTAAAACCATCAAAGCGCAGACGATGAAAATCATCAACTTAACCAGCTGTAAATAACCTTTAATGGGTTTATTTTTAGCGTTGGGGTTGCGTTGATAAACCAGATTAAAGATGTTCAGCATTTCGCTGATCGCAAGGGCAATGGTTAAAAAGATAAAGGCTTGCGATGCCATCTGTACAAAAATAATTATTTTTTCAGATAGATGGGGAACAGTGGTAATGCCATTCATAATGACAATCGCAGGAACAATATTGGCAATACGACGAATCACACTATGCTGTGCAAAAATGGACTGGTTTGCGGATTTAATTTTGCTGATGAGTTTGCGAATACCACGAACAACCACTTGTTTCGCAACAAAATTAGCAATTACCGCTAAAAAAATAAGGATACCGAGTGACGTCAACATCTCAAGCCATGGATATTGATCAATCCAGTTTTCGACATCACGGAAAAGCTTTAAGAAATCCAAACCTTTACACCTTTGTACAAATAAATAATTGTGTAGAGTGTAAAGGCTTGGCTTTGTAACATTGTATAAAGATACTTTTTTTATACGATTTAAATCAGACTTTTTACAATAATAAAATCAAATATTTAACTCAGGAGAATTACCACATTAAATCGTCTGGAATAACATAAGCCGCGTATGGATCTTCCTCATCGGTGGTCTTCTCATTGTTTTGAGCATGATTGACCAGAATGAATCCTTCCATCTTCTGGTTAATTTTATCAGCCAGTGCTTTAGGCAAATAGGCGTAGCTTTCCTGATCCTTTGCAATCACTAAACTACCAGACACTAAGGCATTATAAATAGTCTGAGAGATATAGACCTTTTTGACTTTGTTGTCGTCAATAAACTGGTAGGCGATATCACCTTCAAATTCTTTGATTTTATGCTGAGAAATCATCTGAATAATAGCTGCTTTTAATGCTTTTTCTTCTAACAGACGCTGTTTTTCCTGATTGAGTGCTTGATCCTTTTCAAGCTTGTCGAGTTTATTCTTTTCAATATTCGCTTTCAACTCGGCTTCATTACTTTGACCCGTGCGATGTTCATGTTGAGTTTGTTTATTCAACTTTTTTGCTTTTTTATTATCGACTAAACCTGCTTTAAGCAGTTGTGCCTGTAGTGCATTTTTAACCATAACTATTTCCAAAACTATTGATGCAAAGAAGAATGACGAAGATAAATGAACCAGTAAGCGATACTGAGAATCAAACTTAAAGTTGCAGGAACTAAAAAGGCCTGAATAGAGAGCAGCGGATGGATCAGCGCGGCAGCGACACCACCCAAAAAGAATCCGATTAAAATCAGCAAATGCAAAGTAATACGGCGTTTATCTAGCGGTAAACCTCGTGCCTTATAACCAAGAGCCAAACCAATATCGGTGAGAACTCCCGATAAATGTGTGGTACGAATAATTGTACCTTTGTAATGACTCACCATCGCATTTTGTATTCCCATGGCTGCACATGCCCAAAGTAGCCCATAACGAGGGAAATATGGAAGTAGCAACCACGAAATAAAAATAAATAAAGCCACCAGACTTAGTGGAATACCATAGCGACGACCTAACTGGAACTGGCTATTTCCAAGTATAAAGCCACTATAAAATGAACCAAGTACGAAGCAAACAATAACAAAAACCAGATAAATAATATTATGGACTTTCCAGTCTACCAAATCCATTGCCAACATACTGACATTGCCGGTCATGTGAGAAATGGATTGATGCAACACCGTAATCAATGACAAGACGTTAATCATTCCAGCATTCATCGCGAGTAAAAATGCTGCAAATTGAACCCAATTTGGTAAACTTTGAAAAGGCATAAGACCTCAACCTGAACGATAGTTATTTTTTTGATGCAATATCAACCGCTGCTGTAAATATCACATCTGTTGATGAATTCAGTGCAGTTTCGCTTGAATCCTGTAATACACTAATCACCATGCCAATCGCAACGACTTGCATAGCGACATCAGAAGGAATACCGAATAAACCACAGGCTACTGGAATTAATAATAATGAACCGCCAGCAACACCTGAAGCACCGCATGCTGATACTGTAGCAACAATAGATAGAATAATCATAGTAAGAATATCAACATGAATACCTAAAGTATGCACGGCTGCCAGCGTTAATACCGTAATTGTCACTGCCGCTCCGGCCATATTAATCGTGGCACCAAGCGGGATAGCAACGCTAGCGGTTGCCTCATTTACCCCTAAACGTTTGGCCAAATCTAGATTGACTGGAATATTGGCTGCTGAGCTTCGAGTGAAAAATGCAGTGATGCCACTTTCTCTTAAACATTTCAGCACGAGAGGGTATGGATTTGAACGAATCACGATTGCCACTAAAATTGGGTTAATGACCAAAGCGACAAAAACCATAGTGCCTAATAAAACCGCAATTAACTGAGCATAATTTTTTAAAGTTGCCAAACCTGCATCGGCAAATGTCACTGCAACAAGACCAAAAATACCCAACGGCGCAAAACTAATCACCACTTGAATAATTTGATTCACCGCTAGCGATATATCTGTCAAAACTTGTTTAGTTGTATCTGAACTATGTCGTAAAGCAATACCCAAGCCAACAGCCCAACCTAAGATGCCAATAAAGTTTGCTTCAGCAATCGCTTGCACGGGATTTGCTACAAAACTCAGCAGTAGATTTTTTAAAATCTCACTCAGGCTACTTGCAGGCTGTAGCTCGGTTTGAGCATCAGCATTGAGATACAAAAAACTTGGGAAAAAATGACTGGCCACAATGGCACATAAGGCAGCTAAAATCATGCCAACAGCGTATAAAATTAGTATAGGTCTTAGATTGGCATTATGACCCACTTTAAAATTGGCAATAGAGCTCATGACCAACACAAAAACTAAAATGGGAGCAACCGACTTTAATGCTTTAATAAATAACTCGCCAAGTAAACTTAAATAAGGCGTAAAACTTGGAAAAAATACAGCTACAAAAAAACCTAAAATAATGGCAATCAATATCTTAGTAACAAGACTCAGACGAGAAAAAATCGATAACATAAACAAGCCTTAGCGACATACAGCTAAATCAGCAAAAAAAGTATTTTATACAGAATGATCTTGAAGCTTAAGTTTTTTTTAAAAGAGTTCAAAAAAATACTGAATTTAAAAAAAGTAAGATGCTGATATCCAATAAAAAATCTAAATCATTACGGGGCAATAAAGACGATAAAGTGTACCCAAAACTTCAACCATTTTTTGGTCTTTGATTGAGTAAAAAATCTGCTTACCTGCACGACGCGTATCGACCACTTCACTTTTACGTAACATCATTAACTGTTGCGAAAGTGTGGGTTGAGTAATGTGGGTTCGTTCTTCAATCTGAGATACGTTGAGTTCTTCTTGTGCAAGATGGCACAAAATAAGTAAGCGGTCTGTATTCGCCAGAGACTTTAAAATAGTCACAACCTTATCGGCTGAATTTCTCATCTGCTCGATTTGGAACTCTTTTTGCATCATTTTACCCTCAATTTTACCGCGGGCATCAGTATAGAACGAATACATCCAAATGACGTGAAATAAAATCTTAACATAATTAATTTTACAGGAATTTTATAAAAATAATAACGCTACAAAATCATAATTAGAGCAAATTATGAGTGAATGTAGAAAATCTAAAAAGATGTCACTTGAAAAAAAAGTTGTGCTTTTCTAGAACTTATTTATAATAAGAAGCATTCATACAGACCTGTATGTATAACTTTATAATAATTTTAGATTGTTAAGTTTGATAAAACAAAGAGAGGGTACAAGCATGAAAATCAACATCATTATGTTTTCTAAGATTAGTACATAAATCTCCACGTATATGTACTAATAAATAAGAAGGCATAATTTAATTATGCACATTCAACTTTTTAAATAAATTTATTTTATTGATAAAGTTGCTTAGGTTTCAGACGCAAGCGTGAAATAAAACAATGATAAAAATAAAATAAGAATATCACTCACGCTTTATTTCTTTACATCTGTCTTTCAAATTCAATCAAACGTTCAACGCGCGCCCAATACTCATCAATATCAACTGAATCTTTATCAATTTGCGCTTGCATGGTCATCCCATCCAAAATACTCACCAATAGATTGGCAAGAGAGGCGGTTTTTTTTATTTGAAGATGCTGCAATAAGTCAAGAATTGTACTGGTCAACCATTCTTTATATTCAAGTGCTGGACGAATGGTGGAAGGATAGATTTTAAAGACTTCTTCGACTGCTTTTTGAAACATACAGCCATTAAAATCATCAGTATGAAACCATGCCGAATACCAAAAATAAATCGCTTTAATTCGACCTAGAAAGTCATTTTCATCGCATGCGTCTAATGACGCAGTTAGAGATTCTTGTAAATTCATATTACGTTGATCTAAACATTCTTCGATCAGTCTGGCTTTTGAAGGAAAGTATTTATAAAAAGTCATTTTAGCAACACCTGACTCTTGAATAATACGATCTACACCAACTGAGTTATAGCTATTGGCGTTAAAAAGACGTAAGGCGGTATGAATAATGTCATCTTTTTTCGACATATTTTTGGATTCCTGCTAAATACATCATCATTTGGCGTACAGCGGCGATAATTAGATAATTTAGTAAATAATTTCTACAGTATAACATTTAAGTTAAAGCTTAAATGAAAATGTGATAAAAATTTAACCACTTAGCGTAGTTTTGTCACGTTTATAAGATAATACAAACGATCAGTTCAAATAGCCGATTTTATTTCGAGTGATTTTCCATAACTTATTTATTTTTAAAATTTTTTATCGTGCATCGAGTTTGACTATAGATCAGTTATTTGTTTTTTTATATACTGAATACTCTGTATATGAAGCATAAATCCATGATTCAGAATCTTTCATTTACGCAATCTGAACACTCACGTACTGAAGCAATTGCTTTTATTCAAAATGCGATACCAGTTGATATATGGACATCCAATACAGAGTTAGTGAAACAGTTCAGAGTAGAGATTGATCAGCATGCTTTATTTGAGCACGACATTTTAAAAAATCTGAAAGCACAACAGTTAGATCTACAACAGTTAAAAATAATACATATCAATTATTTAAATTGTATCGTAAAAATTTTTACCGATGCCTTGAGTATGCTGATTTTTCAAGCACAACAGTTGGAAAATAATTCAAATATTTATACTCAAAATCGAATTTTATCCAAAATTTATGCACGTTATTTGCTTTCCCTTAATTTACTGGATGAATTAGGATTTGATACTGCGCAGCTTGAGCAAAGTTCTGCTGCGAAGTCTCATCTTGCTTATTATTTAAAGATTTTGGAAACCTTTGGTGCAGATCCTCTTTCTCAAAACAATATCGAATCTGAAGCTTTAGAGGTTCAGAGTTTTATTCGTGAACACTATGACAATTACTTAGCATTATTAGTTATTTTGTCTATTACTGAAAAACAGGTCATTATTTTTAGTGAAGCCTTACATATTAATCTGAAAAAATTTGGTGAAATGTTTGATCAGGGCTATTACGCATGTCACGGTTTTGCCAATGATCAGGATAATCTAGCCAATGATGATAACCATGCAAATGATCTTTGGTCACTGTTCATTCAGGCGATTCACCCCGAAAATGAATCAGAGCTACGTGACATTGCCCAGCGTTATTTAGCACTTTGGCAAGCTTTCTGGACAAAAATGTATCAAATCACTCGAACTCCAGTAAAAATATAACGGCACAACTTTTTCTTAAGGGATGATCTCTGCGCAGATCGAACTGTGCCAACTTAAATCAGGTCCCCAAGTCCGAAAGCCTTTGGTATCGATATGAATTCGACCTGTACTGTAAACGCCTAAACCCATATTATATTTTTGTCCTTCAGTTTGCCAAAATTTGCACAGTTTTAGCTTACTATTTGCGATGGCGATGCGATCATTTGCATTGGGGAATTCTGGACCTATGCGAAAGTCAACTGCTGCATTTTGCATATGACTCGATGACTTCGCTCCATTTACACAGCTATTTAGAGTAGGAGATCGGTAGCTTGAGGTCAGTTCGAAATCATCCAATACGCCATTTTTGACTAAATGCGATAACAAATTTAGAGTTGGAACAATATTCGGCCATACATTCGGTTCTGGCACATCGTATTCATCATAATGGCATTCTTGCCAACCCCGCGCCGAACGGAAAAACTCAAAATCTGGAGCAACGAGTTGCACACCTTGTTGCTGTAAATAGTATTTATAACTTTTCACTCGATCGGCATTGCGCGGATGTGCAATCCAGACAAAATAAGAAACAGGCGTATGTTTATGTAATTTTTTAATTTCTGGAGTTTTAGCAATATTTTTAGGAAATGAGGTTCTTTGCGGGGATTGGCTACATGCGGTTAATCCTAAGATAAAAAGACTTGTACTCAATAAATATTTGACAGAAATCATGTAGGCATCTTAAATCTTGAATATTGTTATAATATAACACTTATTCATTTGTAGAGAAAATTTTCCTTTGCACTTGGTTCAGAATTTTATTTGAATAAAAGGGAGGTTGTGTTCCTCCCAAAATTATAAACTAGTTTAGTTCCAAGACAATTTTACCAATATGCTCACTTTGCTCCATTGTTGTATGTGCTTTCGCCACATCTTCAAATGCAAAGGTTTTATAAATAATAGGAAGGCTTTTACCTTGTTCTAATAATGGCCAAACCGTTTGCTTTAATGATTGAGTAATCTCAGCTTTTTCTTGATCAGTTCGCGCGCGCATGGTTGAACCTGTGACTTTGGCACGTTTTAAAATGAGTTGTTGTAAGTCAAACTCTTTTGCAATACGTCCCCCCATAAAACCCAGAATAACCAAACGTCCATCTCGTTTAAGCAGATTCATATTTTGGGTAAAGTATTTCGCACCCACAATATCCAAAATAACATCAACACCTTTTTGCTCTGTTTTTTCTAAGACAACTTTTTCAAAATCATCTTTTTTATAGTTGATTGCTGTACTTATCTCGCTAAGTTCATCAACTTTCGCATCAGTTCCTACTGTACAAAAAGTCTGAATACCCAACGCATGGCAAATGGAGAGAGCGGTTGTTCCGATCCCGCTTGCACCCCCGTGAATCAAGGCAGTTTCTCCAACTTTGAGTTGACCAATATCAAACAGATTTGCCCACACTGTGTAATAGGTTTCAGGAATTGCTGCTGCTTGAACAAAATTTAAATTTTCTGGAATAATTAGCGTTTGAGTTGCAGGTACGATGCAATATTCTGCATAACCACCACCATTGGTGAGCGCACAAACTCGATCACCAATTTTAAAATCTCGAACATTCTCACCAATCGCTGCCACAATCCCTGCAACTTCAAGTCCTGGAATCAGGGTAACTCCTTTAGGCATAGGATAGAGTCCTTTACGCTGCAATACATCAGGACGATTGATTCCAGCAGCTTTGACCTGAATCAAAATTTCATTGGATTTCGGTTGAGGAATCTCAGCTTCAACAATTTTTAAAACTTCAGGTTCACCCGGTTGTGAGATTTCAATATGTCGCATAGTGTTTGGCAGGGTGGTCATGGATAACTCCTTTATAATCTGAAAACTTATTAAATTTATGAAGTTTATAAGCTATTGATTAAAAATAAAATTTAATGATCAAGGATTAGTTTACATCGTCTATTACGATTAGTCAGGAAGATATATTGAGATTTTCATACGAATTACAATAGATGATTTTGTTATTAAATTTGCTGTTGGGTGCATTTTGAGTCCTTTTATTTGCGATAACGACCACCCGAAGACGATAAATCACTTTTAAATGATAATAGTTATCATTATAATTAAGGTTGAAATAATTTAAAATCATGCGAAATTAAAGATAGGTCAGCTAAAAAATGAATAATATTAAGGCGTTGTTTTTAAGTTATATGCTACTACAAATGGCTTTTATGATGATTTTACCAGCCATTGGACCAGTGATTAGGACACAAGGTCTCCAAGAATGGCATGCAGGTTTGATTGTCAGTCTTTCAGGTTTATTTTGGATGCTCAGTGCAAAATTCTGGGGACAGCGTAGTGATGAGTTGGGACGTAAAAAAGTATTATTACCGCTCACATTGGGTTTCTTTATCTTTTATTTGATATGGGCTGTTTTTATTGGTTACACACTGCAACACCCCTTAAGCATTTTAATCATGTTATCGGTGATGCTGATTTTGCGCTGTATTATTGCTGCTTTTTTCTCTGGGATCAATCCAGTCATGGTGGGTTATATTGCAGATCATTATGAACCTGAAGAACGTGCGTCAAAGATTGCCATGCTAGGTGCAGCGGCGGGTATTGCGGTTTTTTTAGGGCCTTTTATCGGAGGTTTGTTAGCGGGTTTAGATCTAAGTTTTGCTTTTTACTGTGCAGCAATTTTACCTTTATTTGCCTTGATGTTGACTTATTTTAAAGTACAGGAAAGTGACAGACTGGTTTTAGAGCTTTCTGAGAAAACACATCTAAAAATGACAGATTCACGCATCTGGTTTGAAGTATTGGTGATGTTCCTCACCATGAATTGCATTTTTACTTTTAATATGTGTATCGGTTTTTTTAGCAAAGACCATTTAAATTTAGCGACACAGCAACAAAGTGCGACTGTTGGCGGAATGACACTCAGTGCTGTCGGTTTGACTTTAATTATCGTACAAGTTTTGATCTCCAAGTTAAAACCTAAACGTCATCTATTCCTACTTGGCATAGGAATTTTATGCATGGCGCTTGGAACGATTTTATTTACACTTACTCAGGGTTTATTTTTCTTTATCTTCAGTGCTGTGATTATGGGTATTGGGGGCGGTTTAATTCTGCCGATGATCAATACCATGACTTCACTTGCTGTTGATGCTCATGAACAAGGGGCTGCATCAGGACTCATTTCTGCGGCACAGGGCCTGTCGATGCTGGTTTCACCATTGATTGCAACGCTGCTTTACCACTATAAAAACGAATTGCCTTACTGGATTGCTGGGATTCTATTACTGTGTTCTCTTATTTTTATTCCAAAACGTGTCAATGTTCAGAATAAATGGCTGATATCGGATCAATAGAGCTCATTGATCATTAGACTTCTTTCATCGTTATTTAAAAACCCCTTTATTTTCTTGCCATCGCTAGAGATAAGAGGGGCTTATGAAAAAAATTTATAGTCAATAAAAACTAAAAATAAAATTTAATTGGATTTTTTTGAAAAATTTAAGCTATTTTTAATAATAATGAGAATCGTTTATAAAAATAATATACAATTCCTTACACGAAGATTGAACCTTTTTCGCTGCTTCAAACGTCTTAGTTAATACAAATGCAATTTTCATCCCATTAAACATGCTTTAAAGGGGAAGCGGGATGAAGGTTATTTGATCAATATTGATATCGATTTAAGTGAATGTAATGATAGAACAACCGTTGAATGTTGAAAAAAAATCTCAAACTCTCCCAAAAAATACAAAATGGTTAGTGCTATTCGTAATTGTCATCTTGGCAATTGCCATAGCAATCTATTGGTGGAAATCGAATCAAGTTCCAATACAGGAATACAGCCAGTGGAGTAAACCTGTACCTGTACGTGTAATCCCTGTACAACGAAATGATATGCAATTTGAAATTAAAGCAATTGGGACAGTTATTCCAGCTCATTTGGTCAAAGTACAAAGTCAGGTATCGGGTGTTTTACAAAAAATTTATTTTAAAGACGGGCAATACGTCAGCAAAGGTCAACTTTTAGCCCAGATTGATTCAGCACCCTTTAATGTTGCTTTAGCTCAGGCACAGGGAACCCAACAGCAAAATCTGGCTCAACTGCGTAATGCTGAAAGTGAATTAAACAGATATCAATTACTTTTTAAACAAGATTCGATCGCCAGACAACAAGTTGAACAGCAACAAGCGTTAGTGAATCAGTTAAAAGGACAAATTCAGGCGAATCAGGCACAGGTCGATGCAGCAAAGTTACAACTTTCCTATACCCGAATTTATGCGCCCATTGAAGGTCGTGTCGGCTTTAAACAAAAAGATGCAGGAAATTTAATACAAGCCAATGAAGAAGCGGGGTTGGTCAGTATTACACAGGTACATCCAATTTATGTACAGTTTGTGGTGGCAGAAAATTATCTGGACATGTTGCGAGCTTCTGTGCAAAAGGGTCAGAAAGTTCAAGTTACTGCGTGGGATCGCTCAGAAAAAAAACAGCTTGCGACAGGATATGTGGAAGCACTTGATAATCAGATTGATACCCATACAGGGACTTTAAAACTCAAAGCTATTTTTGAAAATCTCGATGATGCGTTATTTCCAAATCAATTTGTCAATGTCCGTTTAAATGCTCAAACCATTCAAAATGCAATCAATATTCCCACAGATGCAATTCAAAACGGTGCTAAAGGGGCTTATGTTTATATCATTAATAAAGACAATAAAGCTGAAATTCGCATGCTTAAACTGGGGATGAGTTCGAATGGACAAACAGAGATTTTAGAAGGATTACAAGGCAATGAGCGAGTCGTTTTAGAAGGAATAGACCGTCTTTCTGAAGGTAAAGAAGCTCAAGTTGTTCAAGATGAAAAAGCGCCATCTGCAACAACAAAAACAGCACGTGGTTAAGTGCAATGAATATTTCCCGTTTCTTTATTCTACGGCCCGTTGCCACCACTTTGTTAATGCTGGCACTGCTATTTAGTGGCTTGTTGATTTGGCGGTTTTTACCTGTTTCGGCATTACCGCAAGTGGATTATCCCATTATTCAGGTCTATACCTTTCAACCAGGTGCTAATCCGGATACGGTTCAAAGAACCATTACAGCACCACTCGAACGTGAAATGGGCAAAATTGCTGGACTCAAGCAGATGTCCTCAAACAGTTCCATTGGTGCATCTGTCATTACTTTACAATTTGAACTGAGTGCTAAGTTAGGGGTGGTTGAACAAGAAGTTCAGTCGGCATTGAGTACAGCAAGTAGTAAATTGCCCAATGATCTACCGACGCCACCTATTTACCGAAAAGTAAATCCTGCCGATGTGCCGGTGATTACTTTGGCGGTCAGTTCAGATACTTTGCCGCTCACAACTGTGTATGACATGGTGGATACTCGTATCTCACAAAAATTATCACAATTGTCTGGTGTGGGAATGGTCAGTTTGGCGGGTGGGCAACGTCCCGCTATACGTGTTCAAATGAATCCAACAGCACTGGCAGCTTATAAAATGAGTGCTGAAGATGTTCGTTCAGCCATTAATTCCGCCAATGCCAATCAGCCTAAAGGCAGTTTTGATGGGCCATATCGAACCACGATGCTAGATGCCAATGATCAGATTCGTTCTATTGCAGATTATGAGAATTTGATTTTGCGCTGGAACAATGGTGCACCTATTCGTTTGAAAGATGTTGCACAGATTCAGGAAGGAAGTGAAGACCGCTATATGGCAGCTTGGGCAGATCAGCAGTCTGCAATCTTAGTCAATGTACAACGTCAGCCCAATGCCAATGTGATTCAGGTCGCAGACCAGATCAAAAATATTTTACCTGAATTGCAAAAAAATCTACCTGAAAGTGTAAAAATTCGAGTCTTGACGGATCGTACTGAAAGCATTCGGAGTTCGATCCGTGATGTACAAAAAGAACTGGTTTTTGCAGTGTGTCTGGTGGTGATGGTCACTTTCCTTTTCTTAAGACATTTGTCCGCGACCATAATTCCCAGTATTGCCGTGCCATTGTCGATTATTGGCACTTTTGTATTGATGTATTTTCTCGGTTTTTCAGTCAACAATCTAACGCTCATGGCTCTGACCATTGCCACGGGTTTTGTGGTTGATGATGCGATTGTCATGCTGGAAAATATTACGCGGCATCGTGAAGCAGGAGAAAATCTATTACAGGCTGCACTCAAGGGTGCAAAGGAAATAGGATTTACCCTGATTTCACTGACTATTTCATTAATTGCCGTTTTGATTCCATTGCTGTTTATGGGCGATGTCGTCGGACGCTTATTTCATGAATTCGCGGTGACTTTAGCGGCAGCGATTGCACTTTCTCTGGTGGTGTCTTTAACGCTCACGCCGATGATGTGTGCTTACTTACTTAAAGAAAATAAACATCATCAAAAAAATAGCCGATGGAGTTTGGATCAAGTCATTGACCGCTATGCAAAAGCATTACAGTGGGTGTTTAAACATCAGCCACTCATGCTCGGTATTATGTTGAGTACCGTGATTTTAGCAGGTGTTTTATATTGGATGATTCCGAAAGGGTTTTTTCCTGTGCAGGATAGTGGTGTCATCCAAGTGGTGACTGAAGCACCAGACGATATTTCTTTTCAGGCGATGAGTGAACGTCAGCAAAACTTGGCCGCACAGATTTTAAAAGATCCCGCTGTTGCGAGTTTGTCTTCATTTATTGGCATTGATGCCAATAATCCAAAACTCAGTAATGGTCGTATTTTAATTAATTTAAAACCACATGCAGAGCGAAGTTCGGCGGAGCAAGTGATTGATCGATTACGAGATCAACTTGCTGATGTACAAGGGATTCATGCTTGGATGCAGCCCGTTCAGGAACTAAGTATTGAAGACAAAATTAGTCGTACCCAATACCAACTCAGTCTCAGCACAGCAAAAACTCAAGATTTACAACAATGGACACCTGTTTTAGTTGATGCATTAAAGCAACAGCCTGAGTTTTCAGATGTCACCAGTGAAAATGGTGTACAAGCATTGCAGGCTTATATTGATGTCAATCGAGATGCCGCAGCGCGTTTAGGACTTTCCATTGAAGATATTAGTCTGGCATTGCAAAATTTATTTGCACAACGCCAGATTGCGACTTTGTATACACAGTCCAATCAGTATCGGATTGTATTGGAACTTGATCCTGCATTGACCCACGGGCTTGATGGTTTAAACCAGACCTATATTCATAATGCAAATGGTGAAGCAATACAACTGAGTGCTGTCGCAAGTATTGAGCAAAAAAGAGTGGCAAGTGTTTTGCAACAACAAGCACAATTTCCAGCCAATACAATTTCATTTAATCTGGCGCAAGGTGTATCACTTGGTGAAGCGATTCAAGCGATCAAGCGAGTAGAACAGGAACTAAAACCTCCTGCTGAAATCAATCTGAGTTTACAAGGTGCGGCAGCCGCTTTTGAAAATTCGCGACAACATACTTTCTGGCTAGTCATGGCTGCAATTGTCACGATGTACATTGTACTGGGTATTTTGTACGAAAGTTTTATTCATCCAATTACGATTCTTTCTACGCTACCTTCCGCAGCCATTGGTGCATTATTGGCATTATTTATCGTCAACCAGCCACTCGATATGATCGCGCTGATCGGGATTATTTTGCTCATTGGACTCGTGAAAAAAAACGGCATCATGATGGTCGATTTTGCACTGGCAGCTCAACGCAATGAAGGTTTATCTCCTGAACAAGCGATTTATCAGGCTGCCTTAATGCGTTTTAGACCAATTTTAATGACGACATTAGCCGCACTTGTCGGCGCAATTCCTCTCATGCTAGCGTCTGGTTCTGGCGCTGAATTACGTCAGCCACTCGGTATTGTAATGGTTGGTGGTCTTATCCTAAGCCAAATTCTCACATTATTTACCACGCCTGTGGTTTATCTGTTTTTCGATCGTTTACAACGAATTAAGCATAAGCAGAACAAGATAAATCCATCTGTTGATGAATCAGGAGCAATCACTTGAATATCTTTGCTCTGTTTGTTCATCGACCTGTTGCTAGCGTTTTATTGGGCATTGCCATGATTTTGCTTGGCGTATTGGCATATTTTCGTTTACCCATCGCGGCTTTGCCTCAGGCAGATATTCCTACCATTGTAGTACGTGCAAATTTACCTGGGGCAAGTCCTGAAAGCATGTCGGCTACAGTGGCAACGCCACTGGAGCGCGCCATGATGGGGGTGTCTGGCGTCAAAGCGATTAATTCATCGAGCAGCCAAAACTCAACTCAAGTCACTTTGCATTTTGATCTGGATACAGATATCAATGAAGCAGCGCGTGAAGTACAGGCCGCGATCAATGCCGCAATATCTCAATTGCCTTCTGGTATGCCTAGCCCTCCTGAATATTTTAAGGTCAACCCCAGTCAAAGCCCAATTTTTTATCTTGCGCTGAGTTCCAAATATTTATCCGCAGGTCAATTATATGAGTTGGCAACCAATCAGTTACAACCCAATCTTGCCCAAATCAGTGGTGTTGGTGAGGTTGAAATTGATGGTGCGTCAATGCCTGCCGTGCGTATTGTGTTAAATCCAAATGCTCTGATTTCACAAGGAGTTTCTTTGGAGCAAGTTCGACAGGCAGTTGAAAAAAGTAATGTCGTACAGTCCTTAGGTGTCATTGAAAATCAGCAACATCGTTGGCAAGTTGCACTTTCAACCGATTTAAAAGCTGCGGCAGATTTTGACAATTTAATTATCCATCAAACACCGCAGGGTATTGTCAGACTAAAAGATATTGCAAAAGTAGAAGATTCCGTTGAGAACCGTTATGTCAGTGGTTTCCATAATGGTGAACCTGCGGTCATTATTAAAATCAGCAGACAACCCAATGCCAATACCATCGCAACAATTGAAAAAATCAAGGCAAAACTACCTGAATTAAATTCTCTTATTCCTGCCGATGCACAGTTGACAACAGTCATGGATGGTTCTGAAATTATTCATGCAGGTTTAAAAGAAGCGCGTGATACCTTGCTTTTTTCTATGCTATTGGTTGTGATTGTGGTTGCGCTGATGTTAGGAAGACTACAAAGTGCAATTGTGCCGACCATCGCCATGTTAGTTACTTTGATTGGCGCGACAAGTCTGGTTTATTTGGCAGGTTTTTCGCTGAACAATTTATCCATTATGGCAGTCATTGTTGCGATTGGGTTAGTCGTAGATGATGCCATTGTTGTTCTTGAAAATATTGAACGTCACATTGAACAGGGGGAAACACCATTTAATGCAGCTATTCAAGGCGTTCGGGAGGTTGGATTTACGCTGATTGCCATGAATCTGGCACTGATTGTGATTTTTATCTCCGTATTATTTATGGGTGGGGTCATTGAGCGGCTATTTAGGGAATTTTCGCTCACACTGGTTTTCATTGTTATTCTCTCAGTTTTTGTTTCTTTAATTTTAACCCCAAGTCTATCGGCCCGTTGTTTAAAACCTTTAAATTCGCAGAATCATCAAGTTTTATATACGTATAGCCAACGCATGATGCAGTACTTAACACAGCATTATTTGCATTCATTAAAGTGGATCATGCGTCATGCTTATCTCGCGATATTACTTTGGTTAGGTGCAATTGCGGGTTCAATCTATTTATATCAAAGTTTGCCTAAAAAGATTTTACCTGAGCAGGATACAGGCCGAATCGAAACATTCATTCGAGGGGATGATGGTTTTTCTTTTCAGATTATGCAGCCTAAAATTTTGACATTTAGCCAAAGTTTACTCAAAGATCCTGCCATCAAAGATGTGATTGGAACTTCTGGCGGCGCTGGCGGAACCACCAATTCCTTCTTTATGGTGAGTTTAAAACCCAAAGCTGAACGCGATGGTCAGACAACGCATGAAATTGCTGAAAGGATTCGTCAAAATGCTCCGTGGTTAGCAGGGGCAATATTTTCGGCAAGAGTTCAACAGGATCTTGATCTGGAAGATCTTTTTGCTGCGAGTGGAGGGCAGGACTATTTGCTGTTATTGCAATCGGATGATGTTGCCTTACTTAGAAAATGGGCGCCGAAAGTTGCAGAGGCGATGCAAAAACTACCTGAGCTTGAAGAGGTGGAAACTTTAGGCGATGAAGGGGCTCAGCATGTCACGCTCAATATTCATCGAGAGGCCGCACGACGTTTAGGCGTTGATATTGAAAGTATTTCAAGTGTACTGAACAACTCATTTTCACAACGACAAATTTCGACCATTTATGATCAAACCAATCAATTTCATGTCGTGATGGAAATTGATAAGCGTTTTACTGAAAATCCAGAATCATTGGCAAATATCAAAGTTCCGAATCAAAACGGTGAATATGTACCACTGACTAACTTTGCAACATGGTCATATGGAATTACAAATGATCGCGTACATCGACGCAACCAATATGCCGCAATGGGTATTGGCTATGTACTCAAACAAGGTTACCCCGCTGAACAAGCCGAGACCGCGATTCGTGGTGTATTACCAGAGGTCATGCTGCCTCATCAGATTTTTGTTGCAACAGATAAAGATGTAGAAGCCGAAAGTTTACAAGCAGGCTTAAGCACACCAATGTTACTTTTAGCAGTGATTATGCTGATTTATATCGTGTTAGGCGTAACTTATGAAAGTATGCTCCATCCATTGACGATACTGTCAACGGTTCCTGCTGTGGCTTTGGGCGGTTTATTCACACTTTGGTTATTTAATTTTGAATTTAGCCTGATTGCCTTACTCGGCATGTTTTTATTAATTGGAATTGTTGTAAAAAATGCAATTTTACTGATTGATTTCACCTTACAGCAACGCCGGCTGGGCAAGACAGCATTTGAATCGATTCTATCTGCGGCAGCATTGCGGTTTCGTCCTATTTTAATGACCAATACCGCAGCTTTATTAGGTGCTATTCCATTGGCATTTAGTACAACCGAAGGTTCTGAACTACGACAACCTTTGGGCATTGTGATCGTGGGTGGTTTGGCATTGGGTCAATTATTAACCCTCTATACCACACCTGTGATGTATCTCTTGTTAGAGAAACTGGCTCAAATGTGTAAACAATTCAATATTACCAATGCCTTCGGCTATAGAAGATAGAAATAGATAGGAAAATAGAAAAGTGATCAGTTCGATTTTATCTAAACATCTACCAATTTTTAGCTGTGTCTTACTACTTGTAGGGTGTAGTTCAAATATAGTGACGCATCCACCTGCTTATCAACAACCTGTTATTCAGGCAAATACGCAGTATAAATATGCTTCATTAAATTGGATACAAACTCAAACTTTGACGCCCCAAACCTCTCAGTGGTGGCAACTTTATCAAGATGCAAAGCTCAATACTTTGATTCAGCAACTTAATACAGAAAATTTAACTTTAAAACAGGCTGAAGCGCGTTATCGTAATGCGATCGCTTTACTTGATGAGCAACGTTCCGCACGTTTACCCAGCTTAGGTGTCGAAGGCACGGCAAATCGGAATGGCAATAAAAATAATAAGGCGACTAGCCAATTTAGTGCAGGAATACAAGCCAGTTGGGTGCCTGACTTATGGGGCAGAGTGGCCAAAGCTGTAGAGGGACAACAAGCCAATCTGGAGGCTTCACAGGCAGACTTAGCAGCGGTCAAGCTTAATCAGCAACTTTTAGCAGCACAAAGCTACTGGAATATTCGATTATTAGATTTACAGCTTGATGTACTTAGACAAACTCGGCAAAGTTATGCGCGTTCGGTGCAAATTTTAAAAAATCAATATCAGGCGGGTATGATCGCTCGTGCAGATGTGATTCAGGCAGAAACACAGCTCAAACAAGTCGAAATTCAACAAATTGAACGACAACGCGAAAGAAATTTACAAGAAAATATCCTCGCTGTATTACTTGGCCAAACGGTTGTTCAGTTTCAGCTTGGCAAACAAACAGCTCAGTTTAATGTCCCTACAATTCCTGTCCAGATTCCAAGTCATTTATTAATTCAACGACCAGATGTAATCCGCGCTGAACGAGAACTGGCTGCAACACATGCACAACTTGGTTTGGCGCAAACCGCATGGCTTCCAGACCTGAGTATTGGTTTAAATGGAAGCTTAAATAACAATATATTTTCACAACTTTTTCAATCACCAAACTATCTTTGGTCAATTGGTTTAAATACCGCAGCGACAGTATTTGATGGCGGAAAACGTAAAGCGGGGATCGATCAAGCACAAGCCAATTATGATGAAAAACTGGCTGCATATAAGCAAACAGTTTTGACGGGTTGGAAAGAAGTGGAAGATGGCTTAATGCAATCAGCAAGTCTAAAACACCAAGCTTCTGAACAAGCTCAATTGTTAAATCTAGCCCATGAAAATGAACGTGTTGTCACTCAGCGTTATAATTCTGGACTGGTCAGTTATTTAGAAGTAGTTACAGCACAAAACTTACGTTTGCAAGCAGAACAAGATCGACTGGAATTACAACAACGTCAGATGATCAATTCAATGCAACTGATTGCAGCATTAGGCACAGGATGGGGCAGAGACTGATGTTCTAAAATTAATTTTAAATAAAATTGATAGTAATTCTCATTACTGATACATTAGCCACATTTCTGACGGTGTGACGTTACTCTCATGACGGCAAATCAACAAATCATCACGCATTACATAGCAGAGCTATATAAAGTTCACTATAGCTGGTTATATGGTTGGTTGTATAAAAAATTAGGCTCGGCTGAAAATGCCGAAGATGTTTTACAAGATACATTTACCAAACTGATTCGTAGTCAGGGATTGCTCGACATTCAACAGCCTAAAGCTTATTTAACCACGACGGCGAAACGGATTTTAATTGATCGGGCAAGACATCAAAAAATAGAGCAAACTTATCTTGAATATTTGACTCAGCAAAACCTCAGTTATGATATTAGTCCAGAACAAACTGTACTTGCGATAGATATACTCAATAAACTTGCACAGGTTCTGGATGGTTTACCTGAACGGCAGCAACTTGCATTTCTGATGCATTACATTGATGATTTGAGTCTGGTCGATATTGCCAAACAATTAAACGTGACCAGTAAAACCATTCATCATGATTTGGTTAAAACCTTAAGTCATTGTTATGCTGTGTTAAAATCAGATTTATAAATATATTCTTATAATAAGACGAATGTTCATGTCAAAACCTGACCAACAAATTGTAAACGAAGCAGCAGAATGGTTAATTACATTAAGTTCTGGTGACTATTCTCAGGATGATTTGAGTCAACTCGAATATTGGAAACAGCAAAGTCCTGAGCATTTAAAAACTTTTGAAGAATTACAACAATTTTTAAATCAAGTAGATGTACTTAAAGCTCAAAATCTACGATCACAACATCCAGTGGTTCAGAATAATATTTTAAGAAAAACGTCGACCAAGAAAAAAACAGCACCTCTATTATGGGGGAGCAGTTTAATCATTGCGGTGATTACGGCTTGGATTGTTTCTCAGTTACCTTATCAACGTTGGAACGCAGATCATTCAACGGAAGCGCAACAATGGCAACAGAATATTTTATCTGATCAAAGCTCCATTCAGATGGCGGGTCAAACAGCGTACAATCTACAATACAATTTGGATCAGAGAAAAATACATTTATTTAAAGGAAATATTTTGGTTCATGTCGCCAAAGATCGTAGTAGACCTTTTGTGGTTGATTTAGGCGATATCCAAGTACAAGCATTAGGGACTCAATTTATTGTCAATTACGATCATGATCAGGTTCGTATCAGTATGATTGAATCGAAAACCAAAATTTATTCTGTGCATCATCGTTTTGAACCCATTGTGCTTGAAACAGGTCAAAGCTTTAATTTTTCTGGGAATCAGGTGCATATAGCTAGCGTGAATCCAGATCTATTACAAAAATCATGGCAAAGTAAAAAACTGGTTGTCGATGATATGGCACTGGATCAAGTCTTGGACATACTTGAAAGCTATCAGTCCAGTAAATTTATTTATAACCACAAGACATTGAGTCAATACCGTGTTAATGCCGTATTGCCATTGGATGATCCTGATTCAGCCATGCAATTATTAAAAGACCAACTCCATCTAAGTACTTATTCCGTCGGCGATTTATTGACTGTTATTCAAAAAGATTAAAAATCTATAAAAAAACTTCCTGTTTTGATTTCTAAAACGTCTTAGTTAATAGGCAAATATAAATGATGTAAGGAAATTAAAATGGGGTCTATTCGTCGTCCATTTCTCAATCCAAAACCGTTGGTTTTGGCGATTCATATGGCAACTCTCTCTATTGCTGCTTTACCAGTGATTACTCATGCAGCGCCTACGCAAGTCAACATTCCAGCGGGGAATCTGGCGCAGGTACTTAACCAATACGCACTACAACAGGGTGTCAATATTGTTTTCGATAGTCGCTTGTTTTCAGGAGTTAGAAGTCAGGGAATAAAGGGTTCGTATGAAGTTGATAATGGCTTTGCAGAGTTATTAAAAAATACCAATTATCAAATTAAACAAACATCAAGTGGTTATCGCGTAGAAGAAAAAAATAAAAATAATAAAAAAGAAGAAGTGGTTAAATTAACACCACTTCAATCAAAAGCCAATCAAAGTGGGCGATCAGGTTTAGCATCTTCGGATTCTGTGCTTCCGACGATTACCCTTGAAGCTGACAATCAAGATGCGCCCTTAAAACGGGTCAATACTGTGGGTGTTTTAGGGAATAAAAGCGTAATTGATACGCCATATTCGATTACCACAAAAACTGCTGAAGAAATTGAAATCAGACAGACGAACTCTTTAGGTAAAATTTTTGTCGGTGATCCAAGTATTGTGACACAGGTAAACTCTTATAGTAGTGGATGGAGTACCCCTGTTTCGATTCGTGGCTTAGATATTGATGTCAGTAATGGCTATAAAGTGAATGGGTACTCTGTCAGCGCATGGCGGTGAATTTCCAATTGAAGTGGTAGAAACCGTCAGTGCTTTAAAAGGGCTATCTGGGTTCATGTATGGCTTCTCTGCACCTGGTGGGATTATTAACTATCAAACCAAACAACCAACTGATGAAACACTTCTAACTACAAAAATCGGCTATCGCAGTGCAGGGATTTTATCTGCACAGCTTGATGCTGGAGGGCGTGTTGGAGATGATAAACAGCTTGGTTATCGTTTTAATATCGTTAAAGAAAAAGGGGAAACCTATAATGGCTCAGATGCAGATAATACCGTCACATCTTTAGCTCTGGATTATCGTATTTTGCCTAATTTACTCTGGAAAGGTGAAATCATTTATCAGGATCGTCATCTGGATAATGAAGCAAGCATGTTTATGTTCAATCTACCAGATGGAGCACAACTGCCAAAACCAATAGATGGTGGCGATAAACACATTGTAAAAGGTGCATTTTATACGATTCATTCTGCACTTGCTCAAACTGGGCTTTATTGGCAGATTAATGATGACTGGAAAGCTGAGGTGACTCAGGCACGTACACGTAACCGTAATATGGTCAATAAAACCTTTGCCTATATTTTAAATGAACAAGGCGATTACTCAATTAACCAATATCAACTGGGTGGGGATGTCGTTAAAGATACCAGTCAAGTGATGGTGACGGGGCAATTCGATACAGGCCCTATTCAGCATGAACTAGTTTTTGGTGGATCATTTCAGAAGAGAACAGAACGCGATGCAGATTCTAATTGGGAGGCAGATGTAGGTTCGGGGAATATCTACCATCCACAAACCACGTATTATAATAAACCAATCAGCTTTACCCAGACACCAATCGGAGATACATACCAAAAAGAGGTCTTTGCTAGCGATACAATTCATCTTTCAGAGCAATGGCAGGCCATTATTGCTGGACGTTATATTAATTATAATAATCAGGACAATAATTACCAAAAAGAAGTCGTGACACCAACCTATGCTTTAATTTATAAACCAATGGAAAATTGGTCCTTTTATGCGAGCTATGTAGAAGCACTTGAAGAAGGTCAAAAAGTACCTCAGGTCGATAATAATGGAACAAAATATGAAAATGCAGATGACTTTTTAAACCCGACCATCAGCAAACAATATGAAGTTGGAACCAAATACCAACAGGATCGCTGGTTCGTTTCAGCAGCATTATATCGCTTAGAAAAAATGGCGACAATTGATGAAACGATGAATGATAAACTTTATAAAACCCAAAATGGTGAAACCGTCTATCAAGGTTTTGAACTGATGGGGGGATATAAAATTACCCCAGATTTAACTATAAATGCAGGGATCAATTTAAACGATCCAAGTATTGAAAAAATTAGTAGCTCAAATACCACAGTTCAAAAAGGTAATCGACCAGCGGGTGCATCTAAAATTCAAGCCGTAGTTCAGACCGATTGGAACATTCCATATGTCGAAGGTTTAAGTGTACATGGCGATGTACGTCATTTTGGTGATGTGTTTCATAGCGATGAAAATACCTTAAAACTTCCAGACTATACACTGGTGAATATTGGGGGTGGTTATGAGACACGCATCTCGAATAAACCTGTCACGTTTAGGGCTGACATTAATAATTTATTCAATAAAAAATACTGGATGAACTCTGGTGCAGGAGAACCGATTACCTTTGTTTTAAGTGCAAAAGTAGATTGGTAAATCATATTTATATTCAAAAATAAAGGCGCTTTAAAGCGCCTTTATTGATGAAATGATTAAGCTGCGTCTTTAGGTTTGACCATATTATCAATCGCTAAAATCTCAGCAATCACTTCATCCGATAAAAGCTGTTCTTCACGGATTAAACTAAGAACGCTTAAACCTGATTCATTTGCAGTTTTGGCAATACGAGTCGTTGTTTCATAACCTAAATATGGATTCAGTGCAGTCACGATTCCAATCGAATTTTCTACTTGAGCTTTACAATGCTCGGCATTGGCAGTCACCGTATCAATACATTTGGTTCTAAACATTACCAAAGCACGAGATAACAACTCAATGGATTCAAATAATTTAAATGCGATCAAAGGTTCCATTGCATTCAATTGAAGTTGACCTGCTTCGGCTGCCAAAGTAACCGCTAGATCATTTGCAATAATCTGGAAACAAACCAGATTTAATGCCTCAGGAATCACTGGATTGACTTTACCTGGCATAATTGAACTACCTGGCTGACGCGCTTCAAGATTAATTTCATTAATTCCTGTACGCGGACCGCTGGACAATAAGCGCAGATCATTGGCAATTTTTGAAAGTTTCGTTGCTGTACGTTTTAGCAAACCCGATAAAAGGACAAAATCGCCCATATCTGAAGTGGCTTCAATCAAATCTGGTGCAGACTGAATATTTTTTTGGCTAATTTCAGACAAAGCTTGAATTGCAAGTTGCGTATAACGATACTCAGTATTGATACCCGTACCAATTGCTGTGCCACCCAAATTCATATAATTCAATGTGTTTGGTGCAATGCTATTGATTTGAGCTAAATCTTTTTCAAGTGTCGCAGCAAAAGCATGGAATTCCTGACCGAGTGTCATCGGTACCGCATCTTGAAGTTGGGTACGTCCCATTTTTAAAATATGAGAAAATTCCTGACCTTTGGCGCGCAAACTTGCAATGATGTCTTCAAATGGTTTATTTAGATCATCTAAACTAAATAACAAGCCTAAGCGAATTGCAGTAGGATATACATCATTGGTGGATTGTGACATATTCACATCATTATTTGGATGTAAATATTGATATTCGCCTTTTTTATGATTGAGATATTCAAGTCCAATATTAGCAATCACTTCATTTGCATTCATATTGGTCGAGGTTCCAGCACCACCTTGAATCATATCAATCGGAAACTGTTCATGAAATGAACCATTTACAAGTTGTTCAGAAGCATATTTAATCGCTTCAAGTTTGCTATTATCAAGTTTACCCAACTGGTTATTTGCTTGCGCACATGCCAGTTTAACCATGGCTAAAGATTTAATTATATTCGGAAATTGTTCTATTTTATTTGAACTTAAGTTAAAGTTTTCTATGGCTCTTAAAGTTTGAATTCCAAAATAAAATTGATTGGGTACTTCACGAAAACCTAAAAGATCTTTTTCTGTACGTGTTAAAATTTCGGCGTTCATTTTTTTATCTGTCTGAGGAAGATAATTCATCATAAAATTGGTAAGAAATAATTTCTAATGCATAGATTAAATTTGCTATGCAAAATTTGCATACTGTGATTATAATTTGATGATCTTACGCTTAGACCATACACATGAGCCTTGAAATTCGCTGGATTGAAGATCTTTTAACCCTTGAACAAGAACGATCAATTTCTAAAGCCGCAGAACGAAGATTTGTTAGCCAATCTGCATTTACCAGACGAATTCAACATCTTGAGCAGGCATTAGGCTTTCCAATTTTAGATAGAGACAGTCGGCATCTTGAGTTTACCGATGCAGGACAGATTTTACTTGCGACCGCTAAAAGTATAGAAAATCAATTAGAGGCAACGTTGGCTTTATTAAATAATTTAAATAGATCAAAAGAAATTACGGTTCGTTTTGCTGTCGTTCATTCTTTAAGTTCAACGTATTTTTCAAAGTTTATTCAGCTATTTCCAGAGCATTTACAAGAGTTTAAAATTGAATTAATTGCTGCGAATGTGGGAGAGGGTTTTAAGCTTTTAAAAGAAGGAGCATGTGATTTTTTTATTGGTTACATTGATCATAATAAAATCAATCAAATAAATACTGATATTATTGATTATTTAAAATTAGGGCAAACTGAAATTATTCCAGTTTGCATTACCAATAATAATGGTGAAGCTAAGTTTGATATAAATAAACATTTTCCATTGCTTTCATATAGTAAAAATGCGTATTTAAGAAATCTAGTAGATCAAGTCATATTAAACCAATTAAATTATCGGATTTTATATGAAACAGATCATGCAAATAATTTAAAAGATTTTGTAATGCAAGGAGCAGGCGTAGCGTGGTTACCTAGAATTACGATTGAAGATGAACTGGCAACGAATAAAGTCAAAATTTTAGCCGATACAAAATTTAGCATTCAGCAAGAAATTTTTATTTTAAGGAATAAGTTAAACAAAGATTCCTCCCTACAGCAGATCTGGAGTTTTTTAAAAAAAGTTCAGGTTTGAGCTAGATATGGACTTTGTGGCTTGAATAAACTGCTAAATTTCATAATTTTTTAAATGAACAACTTATGAAAACTATGTATAGAAGATCATAGACTTAGTTTTAATGAATGGTTAATTTTATAAAATTATGCCAAAAAACATAGTAATTATGATGAAAATTATTACACTAGTATATTGATTTTAAAAAAATAAATACTCTAAAATGGTCATAGTTTTTAGCTGTTGTCTGAATTTTTCTTTTATCCCATAGCTTATGGATGAATCATTTTTTTATGTCAAATAAGTATTCCAAATTTTTTCCAAATCATGACGAATTTAATCTAGATAATTTTCCTTACTACTGGATTACACAAGTCTATGGTTTGTATGTTGCCAAAATGGACAACTCTTTAAAAAAATACGGTTTAGATAATTCTAGACGTCGTATTTTATTGGCGGCTTATCTTTATCCAAATGCAAGCGTTTCTGATTTATCGGAAATGACGTTAATAAAAATATCAACGACTACCAAAATTTTAATTCGTTTGCGTGAAGAGAATTTGATTGAAACCATGTTGTGTCCCGATGACAACCGAGTGACTCGAGTTAAATTGACACAACAAGGTGAAGAAATGGTCAAAAAAATTAATGAAATGACAGTTGTGTTGTTTGAAGATAGTTTTAAAGGACTAAAGCCTTCTGACATTGACCGTTTAAATGATTCATTGAAGATCATTAAACAAAATTTGGAATAGTAGCGCTTCTAAACTTACACCTTCGATCGACTCATGGCTTCTAGAGTGTCCTATAGAATGCCATCGAGTTATATTGAATTAAAATGACGGATTTGTTTTAGCAAATCAATAATAATCTATACTCATTTTTTCTTTCAGTGGGCGCACGATGAACACAAGGTAAAACTTGCTGTTTGGGATGATCTACTGCCAATCGCCAAAGATGTCCTGAGCCTAAGTTTAAAGGGTTTGCATCAGGTTTAGGTTGATAATGTAGATCGAAAAAATGGTCTTCTAGGAACATGTCGAATTCATCTTCTGGGCCATGATACAGCTCTTTAAGTTTTTCCCTAATTTCTGGAATCTTAATTTTTTGCTCAACTTGATCGTTGGGTAAAATGTCACTGGCTGGACCAAAATAAGTACATAAAAATGTATCAGTCTCGATCGGTGAACGATCAATATGATATGAATAAACATCTGTGGAAATAAAATCGAGATCTTCATCGCGCTGATAATTTTTAAGCAAATTCAGCACAGGTGATGCACCAAAATCAGTTAATAATTGCATATCTTTTAAAATAATGTCTCTTGCTAAATGTCCATTTTCCGAGAGGTTAAGCTCTAGAAGATCCTCAATCGAGATTTCTGTAATATTCTTTTTTAACTCAAGTTTATCAACAATCTCTTTGAAATCACCAATTAGATTTCGATGCCAGCAAATCGCATTCATGCTTTTTTGAAAATTTGAATTTATCAATTCAGAAAAAGTTGAAACTACGCTAATTTGACGACTATCGGAAAATGTACTGGCCATATAAGAATGAAATAAAGAGTGTATTGCGCTTTATTATATAACATTGAACTCTGAAAATTGCATTTCCATACTTGCGGCAAAAATCTTGTAAAGATGATTAGACCTTCACATAAAAATCTAAATTACAAGGTGAGCCAAATACTAGTCATTATCAGCTTGTTTCATGAGCCGAATAATTATTCTATTTA
Organism: Acinetobacter sp. 479375; assembly: GCF_000581715.1. Lineage (NCBI taxonomy): Bacteria > Pseudomonadati > Pseudomonadota > Gammaproteobacteria > Moraxellales > Moraxellaceae > Acinetobacter > Acinetobacter sp. 479375. The sequence goes on from NZ_JEZN01000003.1 coordinate 220,520, forward strand.
AATCAATATATGAGCCAATTTAAAACATATTTAGCTTATGGCGGATTTTCATAATCTATGTTTCATCAGAATGAGCCGAATAATTTAGTTAAACAGCTCACATTATGAGTCGAATAAAGGCTATAATCAGCTCATGGAATAGGGGATGCTAATGAAAAAATGGGTCTGGCAAAAAGCCGATTGGACTAAATTTAAATGGGATGACACACTCGTCACGGCCAAATTGCGCTTAATCCATAAGAAGATAGGTCAGTTGGTCGGTGAGAGTAAAGCATCACCAGATGCTGAGGCATTACCCTTAGATATGCTGCTAACCAACCTTGTAGCATCCTCTTTAATTGAGGATGAAAAGTTAAATGTTCGCTCACTCAAATCCTCTTTAGCTCGTCGTCTAGGTGTAACAGAAGAGAATCCTGCGCCACTTCAGGATAAAACTGAAGGATTAGCCAATATCATGATGGATGCCGTAAATAATCATAATGCGCCATTAACTATGGAGCGCCTGTTGCAATGGCATAAATGGCTTTTTCAAAATATAGAACGCTTTGATTATGCTGCCCAGAAAATCAAAGTAGGAGAGATTCGAGATAATGCGGCTCCCATGCAGGTTGTGGGTGGTTCTCTTTATGGCACATCAACCAAGCTTTATTTTGAAGCCCCAGAAGGTGGAGAACATTTACTAGGACTCATGCATGAATTCTTAGAATGGTTTGATCATTCTAAAGAAGATGTCATGCTTGATCCGTTATTACGAGCTGCAATTGCTCATTTTTGGTTTATAACATTACATCCATTTGAAGATGGTAATGGTCGTATCACTCGTGTCATCACTGATTTAGCATTAGCGCAAATGGATCACCAGAGTATTCGTTTGTATGCGATGTCAGTGGCAATCCATGAAAATCGGAGTAGCTATTATGAAATTCTAGAGAAGTGTCAGAATAATACCTATACGATTAATGAGTGGTTAATCTGGTTTTTAGATACGTTAGAGAAAAGTATCGACAGGTCTTTATTAAGACTGGATAGAACGATTGCCAAAGCTAAATTTTGGAGTTCTTATTCACATATCGAATTCAATGAAGCCCAAAATAAAGTTTTAAATCGGTTACTTCATGGTGAAGAAAATGATTTTCCTCATGGGATCAGTGCTTCTCAGTATCAAAAAGTGACTGGTGTAAGTAAAGCGACAGCAACACGCCATCTAGTTGAGCTTTTAGAAAATGATGTATTGTATAAACTCGAAGGTGGTGGGCGTAGTACGCGCTATATATTGAAAATAGACAAAGAAAAGTTTATTTGAGAGATTCAAAATTACTGAGCTGTGGCAACAAACAGTGTTGTGTAGGCTACAGTCTTTAGATATTCTATTTAACATAAAATGAAGTTATGCGACTTCAGAATGACAAAAGAGAATTATTATATGAAATTAGATGGTCTGGTTCCTTTATTTAATAGTATGAGAAGCCAAGGCATTCAACGATATAAATTTAATTTTAGAAAAAATAATGTAATTTTTGATGTGTTCTTTTTTATTGATGAATCACCGTTTATTCTCTTATTTGGTGTTCGTATAAAGAATTTTAGTTTTGTTGTTGAAGTCCAAAATGGCTTTTTAATCAATGATAAACTTCCTAGAGAGACTTATAAAAAACTTTGTGAAGTTTTAGGTATTAAATACGATCCTTTAAATAAGTTTTCTCCATTTGCTTTTTTTAATGAGTTCAATAAGGCTATTCCAGCAATTGCTTTAGAAACACAACGTGTATCATCTCAAGACATAGCTATATATAAAAGAGATGTAGAAGATGCAGATAAAATTTACTTTTATGGTTGGAATGATAATACCAAAGATGGTGGGCAAGTTACGGAAAAAAATCTTTTAAAGACACGAGAATATTTAGGTTATAAAGCCTATGAATGGTGTCGAAAGAAAAATATTAGCAGTCGATGGACTGACCGAGAAGAATATGCAAAAGAAGCAGTATTAAGATTGTAAATATTATAAAATTCAAATTGGAAATCATTTGTTACAAAAAAATGATTTTAAGCATATAGACAGCAAACTGGTTAAATTTAAATCAAAATATCTTAAATGTTATGTTTTTATCTCATTATTCCCGCTTATTCTTGCATATTCAAGTGAATTTGACCCAAAGTATAGGGTTGCAGTAATACTCTCTTATACGCTCTCTGCGTCACATCTAGACGCAACAAACTTCCACTGTCATAGCTTTTATAATAAAATCATTCCAATGCTCAACATATAGTGGTTGAGCAGTTACTTGTGTACTAGATATAGAAAAAGAACTAGGTGGCCGCCTAGTTCCCTTTCATTCAAATCTAGAACACAACAAACCTTTAAGTGAGAGACGGAGATCAAAAATGTCACTCTTAAAAGCGTTAAACGAAGTGTTGAAGTTTAGAATTACATCTTATTCAAAATTTAGTCAAGCTGAATTTCGTTCGAGATGCTCATTCAAAAAGCCGCGTGATTATAGCGAAAAGCAAATCGAATTGAAATGCTTTACCTATATTAATGCTAGTTTAATGTCATGAGTATGACACTATATTGATCAAAGTCTCTCTGTAATAAGAGGATTCCATTATGGAATTTTTAGACTTTGGTGACATGCCAAAAATGACTCCAATTATCGGGAAGCTCCCGAAATTGGGTACAAATAAAGCTGATATCTTAATGTTTTTATTGTCTGGTGATCAGCCGACAAATAAACAAATGGGTAACAAGCTTGATTGTGTTAGTTCAGCAGCCCGTATTTGTGAATTAAGGCAAGATGGGTGGTTAATTGAAGCACACAAAATCCCTTATCGAACAGAAATGGGGAAAGATGTTTATTATTGCAAATACTATATTATGAATTTGCAAGATGTTTTAACACATCCAAGGGTGCAACAATTTATTGAATGGCATCGTAAACGTAAGCAATAATTTAGGTAAAAAGCATCGTAAGATGCTTTTTATTTGCCTAAAAAAAGAGTCCACGTTATCTAATGGTGGACTCTAGTCTCAAATTTGGGACTATTGAAATGTTTTAATCTCTCATTAGTTCTTTGCTTTTATTAGGCTTTGTTGCATAAATAAATTTCATCCCCATACATGTTAGATGAATACAGAATCAAAAAGCCGATACAAAACAACGAACTGGTCTGAGTACAATCAGGCTTTACGTCAACGGGGTGCTTTCACCATTTGGTTTGATCCCCAAATGCAATGGTCTGCAACACCTACTGGAAAAAAAGGACGTCAACCTACCTACACTGATATAGCAATTCAATTTGCCCTGACGATACGAAACCTGTTCCAACTGGCTTTACGCCAAACACAAG
>NZ_JEZN01000004.1:0-214442 GCF_000581715.1 Acinetobacter sp. 479375
CCTTTCCATTTCGTTTAAGCAAACCAAACACAATCACTTTTCCAGCAGCACCTCTTCCCCGTTTTCCCTTGCGTGTGCCACCGAAATAACTTTCATCCAGTTCAATTTCACCATCAAACACTTCGAGGGCTTCCAGCCCTAAATGATAGGCGATTATCTTACGAGTTTTGGTATAAAAGAGAGCAGCAGAATTAGGGTGAATCCCTAGTAAATCTGCTGCTGATCTGGCTGTCACTTCAAGCACAAAAAACTCGAGTAGTTTAAGTTGTATTTTCTTGCTGAATTTACAATTGGTTAGCTTCATTTTCATAGATTAAAACAACGCTAATCTAGTACAGCCCCTTATTTTTTAATAATTTAGTTCATTTCTCATATCATAAAAAAACCCTGCTAATGCAGGGTTTTTTTAAACCATTCGACTTAGTGAGCGAATTGGTTCATGGTGTTTTTGCTAGCATCACCCGCTTTAAGCGCTTGTTCGCCAGCAAAGATTTCTTTATGGTCATCACCGATGTCAGAACCAGCCATTGCTTGGTGTTTAACACATGCGATACCACCGCGGATTTCTTTACGTTGTACGCCAGCAACATAAGCCAACATACCTTCTTCACCGAAGTAACCTTTCGCAAGCTCATGTGTAGAAAGAGCAGCAGTGTGGTAAGTCGGTAGAGTGATCAAGTGATGGAACACACCCGCTTCACGTGCAGCATCAGCTTGGAAAGTACGGATTTTTTCGTCAGCATCAGCAGCTAATTCAGAGTTATCGTACTCAGCGCTCATCAACTTCGCACGGTCATAACCAGAAACATCTTTACCTTCAGCAACCCAACGATCATAAGATTGTTGACGGAAGTTTAACGTCCAGTTGAATGACGGAGAGTTGTTATAAACAAGTTTTGCATTTGGAACTTGTTTTTTGATGTCATTTACGAAACCAGCAATACCAGCAACGTCTGGAGTTGGTGTTTCGATCCAGATCATGTCTGCACCGTTTTGTAAGCTCGTTACACAGTCAAGTACAACGCGGTCATGTTGAGTGCCTTCACGGAACTGATACAAGCCAGAAGCTAAACGAGTTGGGCGGTGTAATTTACCATCACGTTTGATCAGGATTTCGTCTTCTTGAGCATCAGCGATATCAATTTCTTGAGTGTCTAAGTAGCTGATGTATTGAGAAGCCAAGTCACCTTTCTCTTTAGATACAGGGATCTTTTGAGTCAAGTCTGCGCCTTCAGAGTCAGTACGTGCAACGATTACACCTTCGTCAACACCAAGCTCAAGGAATGCATAACGTACAGCATTGATTTTCGCAAGGAAGTCTTCATGTGGAACAGTGACTTTACCAGCTTGGTGACCACATTGTTTCGCATCAGAAACTTGGTTTTCGATTTGGATTGCACAAGCACCCGCTTCGATCATTTGTTTAGTCAACAAATAAGTTGCTTCTTCGTTACCAAAACCAGCATCGATGTCGGCAATGATTGGCACAACGTGAGTTTCGAAGTTGTCGATAGACGCTTCGATTTCTTTCACTTTTGCAGAATCACCAGCCGCTTCAGCTTTTTGTAAAGCACGGAACAAATCGTTGAGTTCTTTTGCATCCGCTTGACGCAAGAATGTATAGATTTCTGCGATCAACTTAGGCACAGCAGTTTTTTCGTGCATAGATTGGTCAGGAAGTGGACCAAATTCAGAACGAAGTGCAGCAACCATCCAACCAGAAAGGTAGATATAACGTTTGTTGGTTGTACCGAAATATTTTTTGTTCGCAATCATTTTTTGTTGCGCGATGAAACCATGCCAGCAACCCAAAGATTGAGTATAGCTGCTGTTGTCAGCATCATATTCAGCCATATCTTTACGCATGATAGCAGCTGTATATTTAGCGATGTCCAAACCAGTATGGAAACGGTTTTGAACGATCATGCGAGCAGCGTCTTCAGGACGAATCGCATCCCAAGTGCCACCTAATTTATTTTTTACGGCACGTACGTGCTCAAGAGCTGATTGATATGTCATGATATATTCCTTTTTAGGATTTCATCGAAAAGATGTCATGCTGAACAGTCATGTTTATTTGACTCGACTATAATTCAGTCACTTCATCAATATGCTCACAGCTTAGTCTGAGCTAAAAAATTAATCCAATATCCTCCATTAATCTTCAGTATTTTTTAAAAAAATATATAGATTAAAGTCGTATTATAATTATATTTAAAAATATTAAGATTTTGATTTTATTAGAATAAATAAAAATCAAAGATTCATAAAACTGTTTAAACTAAATAATTTAAGCGTTTTTTAATGTCTTCGTCTGAGATCTTGCTACTCATTGAAGCATCGATAAATGTAAAAAATAGTAAAAATTTGCCAATGTGAAGGTCAATCAGGCTTGTTACAGTCGAAAGCTAAAGAATGAAAATCAGATATTCATTCAGATTTTCTAATTTGAATGAAAAGCCCATGCAATGTTTTTCATCTCTTGCTTGAATTTTTTAAAGCCTCACTATTGTTTAGGCTGAGCGAGATGAGGTGCTGTTTTTTGCAGCGTTTTTTTACACAAATAGTTTCATCTATGGCATAATCATTCGCAATTTCATAATTTTATTTTCGGTATTTTTTTTATGAATCTGGAGCGGGTAGATCTTAATCTATTAATTTATCTTGACGTGCTTCTTCGCGAAAAAAATGTCACTCGTGCAGCCGAACAATTGGGCGTTACCCAACCCGCGATGAGTAATATTTTGCGTAGACTTCGCAATTTATTTAATGATCCCCTCTTGATCCGCTCCTCAGAAGGCATGACTCCAACCGAACGTGCGCTTGAACTACAACCACGTATTCGCGATGCGCTTTCTGATCTCTCTATGATTTTGGAGCCTCGTACCGAATTTCGTCCTTATACTAGTAATCGTGTGTTTCGGATTATGACTTCCGATTATGCCGAGGCAACACTGGTTCCTCGTCTGGTCAAAGCCCTGCGTTCAGAAGCACCCAATGTTGTTTTGGATTTTCTAACCCCAAGCGATGTGTCTTATCGCGATATGGAACAGGGTAAAGTTGATCTTGCGATTAATCGATTTAATGAAATTCCGCAAAGTTTCCATCAGGTCTTAGTTTGGCGAGATAGCTTCAGCTGTTTACTCAATGATAAACATCCAGCAGCACAGCACCTCAACCTCAAAAATTATTTGGATGCACAACATATCTGGGTTTCTAAAACAGGCATGGGCGTTGGCTTTGGGATTAATCCTGATAAACAGGCAGGTCTAGGCTGGATTGATCAGGCGTTAGAACGAATTGGACAAAAACGCAAAATTTCAGTGTTTACCCGACATTATCAAATGCCAGCTTTATTGGCTCAAAATGTAGATTTAGTTGCTACCTTACCTACTCGTATGGCGCGCCTACAAGCCAATAATCCAAAATTACTCATCAAAGACCCTCCATTTTATATTCCTGAGTTTGAACTTAAGATGGCATGGTGCCCTCTATTGCATCATCATCCTGCGCATCGCTGGTTGCGCCAATTGATTTTATTTGTGGCGCGTCAGATGATTGAAGAAGAAAATCGTGAGTTTTTAACAAATAATTCGCAGTTTTCGCATTATTAAAATAAATTTTTGTTAATTTCTTCTATTTTCAAGCTTATACTTAATTTCGTACGGAGGTAGTTTCGACTACCTCGCTTTTTCTTGTTGTGTTAAAACTTTCTCATAATAACGAATGACTACAGGTGAACTGTGAGCCTCTTTCAAAACGTCGTTATCATTGCCATACTGATTATCGCGGCGGGTTTTTTATCTTTAACTGAAATCGCGCTGGCGGGGGCTCGTAAAGTAAAATTAAAAATTCTTGCGGAATCGGGCGATGAACGCGCGCAAAAAGTCCTTGATCTTCAGCATCAATCGGCTGATTTCTTTGCAGCTTCTCAAATCGGTCTCAACGCCGTCGCTATTCTTGGCGGTATTTTGGGAGAAGCTGCTTTTCGTCCATTTTTCGTCCATCTGGTCGATCGTTTCTATGATGGGCCGTGGACAGAAACGATTGGATTTGTACTTTCCTTTACCTTTGTCACTTCCCTATTTATTTTATTTGCCGATCTGATGCCAAAACGTCTGGCGATGATTGCACCCGAAAAAATTGCAGTCTCAGTCATCAATCCGATTCAGGTATTTATCAAAATTTGTAAACCTTTAGCATGGTTTATCAATGCGATTGCCAATTTGCTATTTCGTTTATTTAAAGTGAATACCACGCGTGATGATAATATTACCTTTGATGATATTTCTGCGGTGATGGAAGCAGGTGCTCAAGCGGGTGTCTTGCAAAAACAAGAGCATCATTTTATCGAAAATGTATTTGAACTTGAAGAGCGCACCGTTCCTTCAAGTATGACGACACGTGAAAATATCGTGTATTTTGCGCTTGATGAGTCCGATGAAAGTATTCGTCAAAAACTGGCAGAATATCCTTATTCCAAGTTTTTGGTGTGTAATGATAATATTGATCAGGTGATTGGGTATGTCGATGCTAAAGATATTTTGGTGCGTATTCTCAATAGCCAGTCCTTGATTCAGCTCAAAGAAAATACCATCCGTACTGTATTGACTATTCCAGATACGCTAACGCTTTCTGAGGTTTTAGACAGATTTCGTTCGACCAAAGAAAAATTTGCAGTGGTCATTAATGAATATGCCTTAGTCGTCGGGGTGATTACTTTAAGCGATATTATGATTACGGTGATGGGCGATTGGGTTACCCCGATTGAAGCAGATCAGCAGATCATTAAACGTGATAATAATTCATGGCTGATTGATGGCAGTACACCAATTGAAGACCTGAAACATGCACTCGAAATTGATGAAATGCCAGATGAAGAAAACTATGAAACGCTGGCAGGTTTTATGATGTATCAACTGCGTAAAATTCCGCGCCCTGCCGATAGTGTCGAGTTTAGTGGTTTCAAATTTGAAGTTGTCGATGTCGATCATTACAAAATTGACCAATTACTGGTCACCCGAATTTTGGAAAAACTGGAAGATCAAAGTTTAATTGAAAATTGATGATCTCGAAGCAAATGGGCGTTTTGAACTGAATCACTTTTTCGCTTTAACAAAGTGCATCGTATATTCTTTGCGCTAAAATTTAGCAGGATCTCATCGCCCTGCTTATTTTTTGAATGGCTTAATCAGATAAAACAACTTGATATATCAGCTATATTTTCAATTAATCACTTAAAAACAAATACATAAACATCACACCCTCTCAATTAGATTCTTATTTCAAGATTTGGCATTTATATTGCTTAAACATAAGTATTACTTTTTTTGTTTTTTGTAATACTAAGGCAAAATGATATGAATGCACCACTTTCCAAAAGAAAAAAATTATTCTTGGGTTTGAGCTCATTTATTCTCCCCATCCTGATCTGGTGCTGTGTCAACTATTTGCCTTTTATCTGGCATCCCCAAGTCCAAATCACTGACTCAGGAAGTGTTCCCTATTTACAAGTCGGGAGTCTGGTAGATAAACAGTTTTTTTATCAGGAGGCTCAAAATGCCGTTAATCAGCATCAACAACCGCCTCAAGGTAAACTGGTCAATCCCATCTATCTGCCTGCACCACATGAAGTTGCCAAAGCCTTAGTGACCTCTTTTACCACGCCCCCTACCCAGCCTGATAGTCCATGGTTGCATCAAAGTTTGTGGCACAGTATTAAAATCGTGTTTACCGCTTTTTTTATCTCCTCGTTGATTGGTATTCCGCTTGGTATTTTGTGCGGTTTCTCACCGTCTATTTCCAGACTGACTGAACCTTTTGTGGAGTTTTTTCGGTATTTGCCTGCGCCTGCATTTGGTGCATTGGTCGTTGCTATTTTAGGTATAAATGACGCACCCAAAATCGCGATTATCGTGATTGGTACTTTATTTCAACAAATTCTGATTATTGCCAATACCACTCGCATGGTCGATCGTGGTTTGATCGAAGCGGGCTATACCTTAGGCACTAACAAATTTAAAAGCCTGATGCATGTGGTGATTCCAGCTGCTTTGCCCGATATTTATCGTGATTTAAGAGTGTTACTGGGTTGGGCATGGACCTATTTGATTGTCTCAGAATTAATCGGTACAACCTCTGGCATTACATGGTTTATTACTCAACAAGCGCGCTATCAAAACTTTGACAATGTGTATGCAGCAATTTTGATCATTGGGGTGATTGGTTTATTAACCGATGTCATTTTAATGAAAATGGGCCAACATTTATTTAAATGGAAAACAGGAGCAAGAGCATGATGACAACTGAAAGCTTCGATGCGGATCGTTATTTTCAAGACTTGTATCAACGTCCTGTGATTCTGGAGACTCAAGATCTTTGTCAAAACTTCCAACATGGAAAAATGACAAGAACGGTGCTTGATCATATTAATTTAAAGATTCATAAACGTGAATTTGTCTGTGTGATTGGACCTTCTGGCTGTGGTAAATCAACCTTGAGCCGTATTGTTGCAGGACTAGATGATTATAGTAGTGGTGAGGTATTGGTCGATGGTGAGCGTGTCGATGGTCCTTGCCCTGAACGTGGGATGGTATTTCAGGGATATACCTTATTTCCATGGAAAACCGTAAAAGAAAATGTCATGTTCGGACCTTTGATGCGTGGTGCAAGTCAGGCTGCGGCAGAATCTGTAGCACGGGAGTGGATCAATATTATTGGTCTGGAAAAATATGAAAATCAATGTCCACATCAACTTTCTGGTGGAATGAAACAACGTGTTGCGATTGCTCGTGCCTTAGTCAATGAACCTAAAATACTGTTAATGGATGAACCTTTTGGAGCACTTGACCCATATACACGCCAGAAAATGCAACGTCATTTAATGGATTTATGGCAAAACATTGATATTACGATTTTATTTGTCACCCATGATATGGATGAAGCGATTTTATTGGCAGATCGAATTGTGGTATTGAAAGCCAACCCAGGTGAAGTCAAAGAAATCATCGAGGTGCGTTTACCCCGTCCGCGCACACCCGAGCTCATGAACACATCAGAGTTTAGGCAATTACGTGCCCATGTAGATGAATTGGTCCATGCACAGGAAGAGGAACAAGTTGATCCTGCCCTGCAACATTTACCTGAGATTCCTCGTATGACTCAAGTCAGTCAACACAAATAATTTTTACACTCTTTGGGACGACCCAAGGTGGAATAATACGTGCTGGACGACCAGCCAATGGTGATGATCATGAACGAAAGTTACGTTTTACCTATGGTTGATATTTCAAAATTAACAAGTCACAAAGCTCCAGACCGTTTGGAAGTAGCCAAAGCGCTCGATCAAGCCTGTAAAGACGTCGGTTTTTTATACATTCATGGAACGCAACTTAAACCAGAATTATTTCAACAACTGGTAAATACCGCACAAGCTTATTTTGCACAAGATGAAAATATAAAGATGCAAAATTACATTGGAAATTCCCAGAATCATAGTGGCTATGTACCCATTGGCGAAGAACAATTCAAAGCTAATACCTATGACCTTAAAGAAGCCTATGACGTCAATTATGATTATTCAGGCTTCACCGAACTGAGACCACTGGTTGGCCCAAATCAATGGCCCAACGACCTACAGTTTAAAACCCATGTTCAGAACTACTATCAACATATCAAGGATATTGGACATCAACTTTTCCATGCATTTGCTTTGGCACTCAATCTTGAAGAAGATTATTTTGATGCCCATTTAAAACACGCGCCGAGTCAATTACGTCTCATTCATTATCCTTATAATCCTGATGCATCAGATAGTGCTGGAATTGGCGCCCATACTGATTATGAATGTTTTACTTTACTTTTTCCGACCGCAGAGGGCTTACAGGTACTCAATAAAGACGCCGAATGGATGGATATTCCATTAATTGAAAATACTTTAATTATGAATATTGGCGACATGATGGAGATACTCTCCAATGGTCGTTACTTCGCAACCAAACATCGGGTTAAAAAAGTGAAAGAAGAACGCTATTCTTTTCCTTTATTTTTTTCATGTGATTACGATTACGTGATTCAGCCCGTGGTCGAAACCGATCAACCTAAATATGCGCCCTTAAAAGGAGGAGAACATTTATTTAATCAAACTGCGCAAACATTCCAATACTTAAAAAACCGCATTGAACAAGGTGATTTGGTATTGAGCAATGCCCGTCCGCTTTATTCTTTTGGCATGAATGAAACGGAGACTGATGCATGAATCTGTATGAACTGTTAAAAAAATGTCCTGTCACTCCTATTGAAAATATGCCACTTCCCCGTTATTTGATGGGTAGTTTTAGGCGTAAAAATATTAGTTTTTATAATGGTCTAAGTGATGAAAAAACCATTGTTTATTGGTTTCAATCCAAATCTTTTAGTATCGATCTACGCTTGAGTGACCCGACTCAAACGCCTGTAAGTGAACGGCAAGGCTGGGTTGGAGACACCATCTGGGATGATAAAAATGAATTACTGTCATGGAACATTCACGAAAGCTATCAACCACGTATTCAATGGCCTGAACCCGCTAAGCTATTTCCAATAGGGAATTGTATTTTAGAATTTGCACCTTCAGGCGCCTATGTTGAAGATTGGCGACAACAATCCAGCTCGGGTCTATTCTGTGGTTTAAGACTATTACAGGCAGAACATATTGCAACACAGCAGAAATTTGCAATGGACGGCGGTCTTATTATTGCAGGTGAACATTTGGCTTATGCACAATCACGTTTACCACTAATACAAAAACAGCTTGAAAATATCTCAGATTTAAATGACGCAATTGAAAATAAAAAAACAAGGGCTTCATTTGTTGAGAGCTACCGAGTGTCTATTGCACTGAATGGACCAACCATCCAGTTTTCTACTCAAAGTCATTTGGTGAATAAAGTGTTGCAACTCGATAATTTCGAGATCGATTCTGTTGGTAATATTACGCAAATAACAGAGATTGAGGGTGAAAACTATCGATTGTATTTTTCCCTCGACATCTATCACCCTGATTTTCAGTTTGATCGACAGACTACAACCACCGCATGTGCGCAACAATGGTTGCAACAAGAAAGCACTCATTTGCTAAAAAATGCCACGATCATCAAATAATAGGAGACGCTTTTGCCGTATTTATATTTATGTATTGCGATTGTGGCTGAGGTCATTGCGACCTCTGCATTAAAATCATCTCAAGGATTTACTTTTCCTTTGCCTGCATTGGTGACCGTTGTAGGCTATTGCATTGCATTATATTTTTTATCTTCAACCTTAAAATTTATTCCAGTCGGGATTGCTTATGCCATCTGGTCTGGTGCAGGAATCGTTTTAATTTCAACGATTGGCTGGGTGATATTCAAACAACATCTGGATTTGGCTGCTTTTATCGGTTTGAGTATGGTCATTGGCGGTATTATCATTATTAATGTCTTTTCTAAAAGTACCGAACTATAGGCTTCTTTCATCATTGGTTTATACCCTCTTTATTTTTCTCCCATTAGGGAGAAATAAATCGGACTGATGAAAGAAGTCTTATAAAACAAACGATTTAAAAATTTAAAAGGCGCCTCAATATCCGAAGCGTCTTTTATATTATTTCAGACTTTGTAATAGATCAGGATAAATCAACCCATCGGCATCCATTTCAGTTTTATACACGCCATTAGTCACGTTAAATTTATTGACATGGTAGGTTGAACCATAATGGAATCGAAGCCCTGTCCTTTGATAAATACTTTTTTATTGGCTTCAATATCCAGTAAATGTGTTCCCCCGACAAATTGCTCATATTGTGCTGGATCGACGCCAACACGATTTGCCATGATTTTCACTGCATCGGCATGTGTGGCTGGATCATTGATGTATTTCACGGTTTTGTCCCAGACCTGAATCATTTTTTTCCATTGTTCTTTATGCGTAGACAAATGGGTCATATTGACCGAAAGCGTATCGTAAATCAGACCAGGCTTATCTTTGGAAGTATAAATCACTTTAGAGCCCGCGACTGATTTCAAGGCCTGATTGGCAACAGGTTGCCAGACGGCAATTGCAGAAATATCAGGGCTGGCAAAGACTTGTGGCAATTCATTGGTCACAGAATTGACCAATTTAATATCGGTGAGTGGGACTTTTGCATCAGTTAAGGCCGTCGATAATAACAGGTGATCCACCAGACCTTTTTCAGTGGCAACTGATTTACCTTTTAAATCCTGAATGCTGTTGATGCCAGATTTAGCAATAATCACATCATTACCCGCAGAATAATCTGTTGCCATAATCATGATGCCTTTGGTACCGCCTGAAGCGGTCACCAAGTTATCGCCATTGGTGACGAGCACCGCATCTAACTGATTGGCCGCAAATGCGGAAAGAGAGGCAGAATAATCAAACCACTTAAATTCAACATTAAGGCCTGCTTCTTTCAGCCAGCCTTTTTCAATGGCAACTTGCCATGCCACAAACCCAGGCCAGTCACTATAGCCAATCGTTAAAGTAGGCGCTGTTGAAGTAGTCGTAGTTTTGTCATTTTCGCTTTGTGCCTGTGGTACTTTTGCCGTGTTGTCACAGCCTGTTAAAGCCAAAGCCAGCATGACAGAAAAAGAAAGAGAGCTTAGTATACGAATCATGATCTATCCCCTTTGAAAATAAGCTTAACACGTTGATGTAGAATGATTTTGAAGTGATTGAATATAAGCTCGCCATCCACCTAAGTGACTAATGTCTTTTGCAGAAGCAAGCGCATAGCCCTCACAGATAAAGCCTTTGACCCAAGTTCCATCAGCCAGTTGTACATTGCCAATTCCAAGCGGTGCAGGAACTTCTGCCACAATTTTTCCAAATAAGGCCATGGGGACTTCCCAGACTTCAACCTCAATGGACTGTCCTTGTTCGCAATATTGCAACCCTGGCTTTGGAGGCGTGGTATGACTGAGTGCAAACAGTTTGTAATGATGTGCCGTTTGAGTTTTTGTGAGTAATACAGCGTCACGTGTCGTAAGCTGAAAATTGAGTGGCATCCCTGTTAAATGCGCACCGACCACAGCCAATTTCACCGAATTTGAGGATTCAATTTGTGAGTCAGCTTGATAGCAACGATCTGTAGTACCCAACTTTAGATGGTTCTGTTGCTGCCAGATTTGCCCAAAACGCGCTAAAGCCTGATCATGCCAAGCGCTTGCAATCAAGGTGATTCCTGAAGGCAAGCCATCCGTACGAATGACATTGGGCAATGCCAACGCACTCAGATCAGCAAAATTAACAAAATTGGTATACGCCCCCATGTGACTATTTTTCAAGATCGGATCGGCTTCAACATCCGAGATGGTATAAATCGTAGGGGCTGTCGGCACCATGAGTGCATCAAAATTGGCTAAAGTTTGCTGAATATATCGTGCCATCTCAGCTCGATCATATTCATCCTGCATGACGTCTGTTGCAGAGAACTGATCTGCCTGTGCAATGATCTTTTGGATCACTGGATGTGCTTGATCGCGTTTTATTTTCTGTTCTACTGCCACGGTGCGTTCTGCCACCCATGAACGGTGATACAAGGCAGTTGCCAATTGATTGAAAACAGTAAAATCAATGCTTTCAACTTGATAACCCAAAGCCTTGATGCGTTCAATCGCGATGTCAAAAGCCTCACGGCTTAGTTCATCACCATAAAACTCAAGCTGTGCAGGAATTGCAATTTTCCCCAGTGAAAATGCAACGGGTACATTTTCAGGATGGCACCGTGTATAAGCATCGGCTTCATCAAAGCCCTGCATGGTCTGGGCAATTGTCCATGCATCATCTACCGTGAGTGCAAAAATTGAAATGACATCCAGTGTACGACAAGCAGGAATCAAACCTGTAGTTGAAAACCAGCCTTTGGTGGGTTTAAGCCCAACAATATTGTTATGTCCAGCAGGGACTCGACCAGAACCTGCGGTGTCTGTTCCTAAAGAAAATGGAACAATCCCTTTGGCAACTACTACCGATGATCCAGAACTTGAACCACCACTGATATACTCAGGATTAAAACTATTTTTAACCGCGCCATAAGGTGAACGTATACCGACCAGACCCGTCGCAAACTGATCAAGATTGGTCTTTCCAATCACAATCGCGCCTGCTGCTTTCAACTTAGCCACGACTGTTGCATCTGAATGGGCCAGATAAGCGGCTTCTTTACAGGCTGCCGTGGTATGAAAGCCCTCAACATCAATATTATCCTTTACAGCAAAAGGGATACCGTACAAAGGGAATTGCGCTGGATCTTGATTGAGGAGTAATTCGATTTGTACTTCAAGTTGCTGTTGTGAGGCGATTTCGATCCATGCGTAATCATCATTGCTGATCGACCCGACATAATCATATAAATCATCAAGTTTAAATTGCCCTTGTGCATAAGCACTTTGCCAATCTTGTAGGGTCGATAGTTGTGGCACGTTTTATCTCCTATTCGTTCTGCTGTAAAGGCGGCATGACCGCATCCATCAGTTCCAGATGCCCCTTGATCACCCCTTTTAAGGCAATAAACTGCTGACTGATCTGTTTCAGGGCGTTGCTCTTTCCCTGTAACAAAATCACTTCCAGAATTTTCTGATCATCTAATTGAATATGTAGTGAACTAATCACTTGCTCTAAAAATTGTTGTTGTAAATCACTGAGCTGGACCCGAATATTGCCTGCATCGCGACGATATAGCAGGGTTAAAGTACCGACCATCACCGAGTTTTCAGTGGTATATTGATGAATCAGGTGCCGATTAATCATATCGACGATCGCTTGTGAGCGACTTTCATAGTGCTCTTCTACGATCTTTTGATCCAATGCTTCGACTGTATTTTCAGGAACGGTAATACTGATTCGGGTTAATTTTGGTTTAGTCAAGATGGCCTCTTTTGTTCGAATGAACTTCTGGTTTCTGAGTAATGTAAAAACCCGCTCGAACGCTTAATAGCTCAACTAAAAAGATTTTCCATGCAGGTCGTACTTTTACAACTGAATGTTTTACTGACATGATATGACTCCTTTTAGTATTACCAAATTAGTATTTTGTATTACTAAAATAATGCATGAACTATGCCAATTTAAAACTTAACTGAGGATTGTTTTTATCAACAAAATTAAATATAAAATTCAAATAGTTAATAAATTTATCTTTGATCCTAAAGAAGGTGCTTTTCAGCAAAATTTAGGCCACCGATTTACTGTGTTATAAAAGTCATATCATGGTGCAAAGCAAAGGCTGTAAAATAAAAATGCTTGAAAATTGGGCAAAAAAAAGCCCTGATTTCGAATCAAGGCAAAAGTAAAACAATGAATTTAGACTACAGGTGCTAAAGTAAATAAAGCCTGACCTGTTTTTACCGTTTGACCCTTTTCAATAATAATTGACTCCACTTTCATGCGTTCTGGTGCCAAAATGGGAATCTCAATTTTCATGGCTTCAATGACTGCAAGTGTTGCCCCCTCCTCAACCACCTCTCCCATTTCACATTCAATTTTCCAGATCGAACCTGGCATATGTGATTCCACCACACAGCCGCCTTCAGGAATAGTAACAGCATCGCCATCATCAACACTTTCCAGACTTTCAGACACATATTCTGCCAGTCCTGCTTCATGCCAACGACGACGTTCCGCTTCAAAGTTCGCTTGTTGGACTGATTTAAATTCCTGAATACTACTTGCATGTTCTGTCAAAAATGCATTGTATTCCTTTAAATTCAGTACACCCTCTTCAATGCGCAATTGCAAACGACCTGCTTTAAAGTCTTCACGCATTTGCATCAATTCAGTTTCGGAAACTTCGTAAAAGCGAATCTGATCAAAAAAACGCAGCAGCCACGGCTTTCCTTGTTCAAAATTGGCATTTTGACGATAGCGACTCCACATTTGCGTGGTACGTCCGACAAACTGATAGCCTCCTGGCCCTTCCATGCCATAGACACACATATAAGCTCCACCGATCCCGACTGCATTTTCAGGCGTCCATGTCCGTGCGGGGTTATATTTGGTAGTCACCAGACGTTGTCTCGGATCAAGCGGCGTCGCGACAGGCGCCCCCAGATAGACATCCCCCAGTCCCATCACCAGATAGTGGGCGTCATACACCACATCTTTAACCGCTTGCTTGGACTCCAGACCATTAATGCGTCGAATAAACTCGATATTATCTGGACACCACGGCGCATCAGGACGGACCAATTGGGTATACTTTTCAGTAGCTAATTGAGTTTGTGAATCCTCCCATGCCAAAGGTAAATACACGGTACGTGACGGCACTTGCATATTTTCAATGTCAGGAAGTTGTGTTTCTGCTTGCTGTAATTGGTGTAACAATACCAGTTGATCTAAAACCGCAGAATCAAAATGTATTTGCAAAGAACGAATCCCTGGAGTGAGATCAATGATGCCTTGAATATTTTGATCTTTGACCCATTGCATTAAGGCATGAATACGGAAACGCAAATTTAAATCAAGGACTAAATCGCCATATTCAACCAATAAATAATGATTGCCTGCTGGTCGATAAGTGACTGCTGGTCGTGTTTCATCTCCTGCCAAACACGCCAACACCGCATCCTTCAGTGTTTCGACTTCTGCTGAAAAATCAGCCTGATAATTGATTTTTGTGATATCTGTTGCTTTAAGCATCGATTCATAAGTTTGATTCAGTCTTTGCGCCTGCGCATAACTCACAGGGACAAACTTGACTTTATCTCCTGCTCTGAGTTGGCCTAATTTCCATAGTTCAGAATGGATCACGACGGCTGGACAAACAAAACCACCCAGACTTGGACCATCCGGACCCAAAATAATTGGCATGTCACCAGTAAAGTCGATCGCTCCAATGGCATAGGCGTTGTCGTGAATATTGGATGGATGCAAACCTGCCTCACCACCATCTTCACGTGCCCATTCTGGCTGAGGGCCAATCAGACGAATCCCTGTCCGACTTGAG
Source organism: Acinetobacter sp. 479375 (assembly GCF_000581715.1). Classification (NCBI taxonomy): domain Bacteria; kingdom Pseudomonadati; phylum Pseudomonadota; class Gammaproteobacteria; order Moraxellales; family Moraxellaceae; genus Acinetobacter; species Acinetobacter sp. 479375. Next base: position 14,984 of record NZ_JEZN01000004.1, read on the forward strand.
TTATAGTGAATTTCAAACTCATGCTGAAAAAAAGTATCAATATCTTTGCAGGTAAAGAAATCTGGTGCGCCATGTGGCCCATACATCACTGCAATTTCCCAACTGGATTGAAACGCTGGAATCTGCTCAATGGTCAATGCAGATGATTGATCTGAGCTAAACGCATGGATGGGTAACATATCACCAATCAATAAGTTACGTCCTGCATGACCACCAAACTGACCAAGCGTAAAAGTTGCCTGACTGCCCAGATATTCTGGTACAGTAAAACCACCTTTAACGCCGATGTAACTCCGACAACCTGTATTAATTTTGCCACATTTGAGAATCTGACCCTTTTTTACCAGAACAGTTTGCCACATCGCAATCGGTTGACCATCCAGAGTGACCGCCATGTCACCACCTGTAATAGCAATCTGACTATCACAATGAAATTTGAGCGTAGGCCCTTGCAAGGTACATTCCAAACCTGCGGTATTGAATGGATTATTCAATAATTGATTGGCTACATTTAAACTTAAAGGATCAATCGCACCTGATGGCGGTACACCTACATCCCAATAGCCCAAACGTCCAGTCACATCCTGTATGGCAGTTTGAATACCAGCTTGTAAAACTTCTATTTTTTGCGTGTTCCAGCTAAACGTATTTAAAAAGCGTGTGGTTTGCGTACCTGCTTTAAATACCTCACTGGCAATAATATTTTGTAAATACTCTAAATTGGTTTCAATGCCAGCTACTTCAGTATGCACCAGACTGCTTTGCATCGCCGTAATGGCCTGCTCACGATCCGCTGCGATCACAATAATTTTGGCAATCATCGGGTCATAAAACGACGATACATTTGAACCTGTTTCAACCCAAGTTTCTACTCGGGAAGTAGGATCAAATCCGACTGAGGTGAGTAAACCCGCACTTGGTTGAAAGTTTTTGATTGGATCTTCTGCATATAAACGAACTTGTATCGAATGACCTGTCGATTGCAAAGCGTGTTGAGGTGCAGTCCAGTCCCCACCGGCCAGCATCACCATCCATTCAACCAGATCGACGCCATAGACCTGTTCAGTCACGCCATGTTCAACCTGTAACCGAGTATTGACTTCCAAAAAATAAAATTCTTGGGTGTCAGTATCCATGACAAACTCAACTGTTCCAGCCGAACGATATTGAATCGATTGCATGAGTTGAATGGCAACGCTCTGAATGTATTGACGCTGTTCGTCACTTAAATGCGGTGCAGGCGTTTCCTCAATGACTTTTTGATTGCGGCGCTGAACTGAGCAATCACGCTCTCCCAATGCCAAAACTTGCCCTTTTCCATCTCCAAAAATTTGAACCTCAATATGCCGTGCATTTTCTACAAATTTTTCCAGATACAATCCTGCATCTTTGAAGTTGGCCTGTGCCAGATAAGACACAGTCGTGTAAGCATCTTTAAGTTCTGCCTCGTTCCACACCAGACGCATGCCGATGCCGCCTCCCCCTGCGGTACTTTTCAGCATCACGGGATAACTGATGCGCGCAGCTTCACTCAATGCTTCAGCTTCATCAGCCAAAAGCTGACTACCCGGCAATAGAGGTACATTGCTCTGTATGGCCAGTTCACGCGCGGTATGTTTCAGACCAAATTCACGCATTTGCTGTGAGGTTGGCCCAATAAAAGCGATGCCCTTTTGCTCACACAAATCACAAAATTGGGCATTTTCCGATAAAAACCCATAACCCGGATGGATCGCTTGTGCGCCTGTCGCCTGCGCGACTTCCAGTATTTTTTCGATATTTAAATAGCTTTGACTGGCTGGTGCAGGGCCAATACAGACCGCTTCATCCGCCAAAGTCACATGTAAGGAGTCTCGATCCGCTTCGGAATAGACTGCAACAGATTGAATACCCAATTTTTTTAAGCTACGAATCACGCGACAGGCAATTGCACCACGATTGGCAATCAGGACTTTATTAAACATATCAGACCTCTCCCGCTTCTTCGCGTACAAGCAACTGAATTTGAGTCGGGTTATAGGCATTGCATGGATTATTTAATTGCGGACAATTTGAAATCAGAACAATCAAATCCATCTCTGCTTTAATTTCCACATATTTACCTGGCGCCGAAATTCCATCGTCAAACATCAAATGGCCTTCTGGGGTCACTGGTACATTCATAAAGAAATTAATATTGGGTCCAATATGACGCACATTGAGCGCGTGTTTCAGGGCAATCGGATGCTTGGCCAGTGCATACATGAAATTATTACGGCAGCTATGCATTGGATATTTATCATGTGCATAACGCACGGTATTACTTTCACAAGAACATGCGCCGCCTAAAGTATCGTGACGACCACAGTTATCATCATGAATGGTGGCGATTGGACGTCCATGATTGGTATATAGAATCGAGCCTTTTTCCAGATAAATCTGCTTATTTTTGGCAAGCGTATCCGTGGCACTATAACGCTCATCAGGATTTTCTGCGCTAATGAACAGCGTATCCACCGCTTGATTGCCTTCCAAGTCCACAATACGAAAATACTGCCCTTTTTTAACTTCACCCATCCATGCTTCACCCGCTGGGCAAATCTCACTTAACACGGTATTTTCTAATTTTGCCAAAGCTGTCATGTCAAATTCTCCCTTATACTGAAGCTGCAAAATAGCGTGCATTGTTTTGAAATCCGCGCTGATTTTGCGGGCAGGAATCGCGGCAAATGTCTTGTTCAGCCAGAGGTCGCGCTTTAAACAATTTGAGTTCAAGATCGGCAGTTTGATAAATGTGTGACGCATCCAGACCATGCGGTGTATTTGAAAGAAAAACCAGACAATCCATCTCAAAACGTAATTCAATGACCAGTTGATGATTGTCAGTTTTTACATAGGACAATTCTCCAGCCTGATTTGGAATCACTTTGGAAAATAAATTCAAGGTGGCGGTTAAATCTTGTTGAGCCAGACCGAACTTGGTCATTTCAACCAATAAACTGTCCAGACCATTTTGATACATCTGATTACGTGCATCCTGAAAAGTCTGAATACCATAATGCTGCTCAATCTGTTCAGCTGTACTTGGACCACAAAGCACATCATTCCAGCCATGATCATCACGAACAATCGAAGCCATGACTCGCCCTAAGTCGGAATACAAGACATGTCCCTGACTCAAAAATGCGCTGTGCTGTGCTTTCAAACTGTCTGGCATATTAAAGCGTTCTAGTTTTTCTAATGCATTTACCAGGTATAACGATAAATTTGCATTGTTCCCTAATGAAGTGACTTGTAAAACCGAGCCCTTTTGTAAACGTCCTGACCAATGATGATTCGCTGGTAATCGCTCATCCCAGAGCATTTGATTATCATGATAATGTACAGTGTTCATAACAACTCCTGATCGGATTAATTCAACCAATCTCCCGGGCTTTTGTCCCTCCGTGTAGTTCTTACGAACCGTCATCTCTCGGACCAGTCATGTTGAATTGTTCAATCTTCAACATCGGAACCCTAGATCACTTTTGTATGTTGATAAACAAGAAGCAAAGCACATGCCAAATGAGTAATACTTTTTTATTATTTTGTAATACCAATATTTAAAAATGACTATTCCTTTTATAAAACAATTGATTAAATTAAAATTTTTCTACAAAGATATAGCTCTAGACCATGATTCAGATTTAAACAGCAACGAACTCACGGTGGCATGGAGAATAAAACAGATAGAAAAAATGCCTCATGAAGAGGCATCATTATGATCAAATGAACAAACTTTTAGATTACAGTATGATCTGAATTATTTGAGTAACGCATCAAGCAAAGCTTGATAATGCAACTGAATATCTTCTGACAAAATTTTGTAAGCACTATCAAATTGCACCATCGGCCAGCCTTCTTTCCAGAACGGGAAAATATTATGCAAGTCTTTGGTGACAATCGCATCTTCACGAGTAATGGCTTTTGCGATTTGTGCTAAAACCTGTGCTGTTTCGGCACCATCAATCGCCATATAATCTATACCACGTGCTTTCAAAATACGAATACGGTCTTTCTTATAACGAATTTTCTTTGCTTGTGCAGGGTTCAATCCCAATGCCAGCGTCACAGCCTCTACAAATTTTTCTTCAAAACTATGGTTTAAAGCTACAAGTGCTTGTTTATGTGCTTCTTGTCGACCCGCTTTGCCCCCATTACGGATAATCTCTTTCGCTTCAACATCAAGCTCATCTTTTTTCATTGACTGTAAAATATCTAAAATTTCGATATCCGTTAAAGATTCAGGAGATTGGTCGGTCATGGAAGTCTCTGCAAAAATGAAAGAACTATTGTCGCATAAAAGCGATGTCAAAGCAGAATTAAAACTCAATGAAAATTATCCCATTAATGCACGCTTTTTTATATCGTATTTGCATACGTTAAATGCTGATGTTCATCATTCAGAACCAAAAAGTGTGACGTTATAAAAACCGAAATGCCCTACAAAAGTGCAGAAATAGCTTTAAAAAATATAGTTTTAAAAAATAGAAAATTATTTCTTAACTTTAATCTTAACGATAGATTAATTAATTGCATTTTTTAGAAAAATCAATAAATATATCCTGTGTTCAAAGTATATGAACACTTTCATAAATAATAATTTCTTGGGCTAAGGATTGCGTACATGCTTACTTTTTTAGGTATTAGCATGATCATGTGTTTTATGTATTTGATCATGACTAAACGTCTCAGTGCTTTGGTAGCACTTATTCTCATTCCTGTTATTTTTGCTCTGATCGGTTGGGGACTTGGTTTTCATATTGAGAGCTTAAGTCATATCGAAGTGACAATGTTAGGCGAGAATATGCTGGAAGGCATCAAAAAACTCGCACCAACAGGCGTCATGCTACTTTTTGCCATTATGTATTTTGCCTTAATGATCGATTCGGGTTTATTTGACCCATCCATCAAGTGGATTTTGAAAATGGTCAAAGGCGACCCGCTTAAAATTACATTAGGTACTGTTTTTTTAACGTTAACTGTTTCTTTAGATGGTGACGGTTCCACCACTTATATGATCTGTGTCGCAGCGATGATGCCACTTTATAAGCGTATTGGCATGAATCCACTGGTGATGACCTGTCTAATGCTTCTATCGAGCGGTGTGATGAATCTTACCCCTTGGGGCGGCCCCACTGCACGTGCAGCGAGCGCTTTGCAAGTTGATGCCAGCCATGTGTTTATCCCCATGATTCCTTCGATGCTTGTAGCAATTATTTGGTTATTTTTCCTTGCTTATCTATATGGAAAGTACGAACGCAAACGCTTAGGTGTGATTAGCATTGATGATATTAGTCATGCAGACAACTTGACCATTTCAAAGGATCCTGATGCACAGCGTCCGCATTTGCGTTGGTTTAACGGCATTTTGACACTGGTACTCATGGCTGCCTTAGTCAAAGGAATTTTACCAATGCCAATTCTGTTTATGCTCGGCTTTTGTATTGCACTGGTAGTCAACTACCCATGCCTACAAATGCAGAAAAAGCGAATTGCAACTCATGCAGATAGTGTACTTGCAGTGGTCGGTGTTATTTTTGCGGCTGGGGTTTTCACAGGAATTTTAACTGGAACAGGTATGGTCGAATCCATGTCAAAACAGTTTGTGGCACTTATTCCTGCAAGTATGGGGCCATATATGGCACCCATTACAGGCGCTCTCAGCATGCCTTTAACCTTTTTTATGTCGAATGATGCTTTTTATTTTGGAGTTTTACCTATTTTGGCTGAAGCAGCGACCCAATATGGCATTGAGCCTGTGGAAATCGCACGTGCGTCGATTATTGGTCAACCGATTCATTTACTTTCTCCATTGGTGCCATCCACCTATTTACTTTGCGGTTTAGCAGCTGTTGAGTTTGCAGACCATCAAAAATTCACATTGAAATGGGCATTTATGACCTGTTGTGTTCTGATGGGAAGTGCCTTAGTTTTTGGTGTTTTTCCATTGGTCAGTATGATTTAAGTAAAAGCTTAGGCCATAAAAAAACCTCCTAAATTTAGGAGGTTTTTTTTATCAGGTCGATTACAAACGAACCAATTCCACTACCTGATTGACTACTTCTTCTACAGTCTCAGCCGTAACATCTGCATCTGACGCTTCTGTAACGGTTGTAATCACCACAATACCCGTTTCACGAAGTAAGTTGATTTGATCAGCAGTCAAATCTGATTTGGAAATCGCCACAACGCCTTGCTGAATCAGCAAGCTTTCAAGTGCTTGTGCTTTTTCAAGGATTTTCGCTGAAACACCAATCACCGCAGGTTTTTGACCCAAACGCGCTGCACGGTCTTCGGCAGTCACAGGATTGTTGCTCGCAGTCCATTCCACCGCAGCTTCAACCATACCAGCACCAACCGTTACATTGCTTAAACGGTCAATAAAGATGAAAGAACCTGTATAGCGGGAATCTTGATAACGATCAAAGACCACTGGTGCATCAAACTCGACTGTTACATCTGCAATTGCATTCAGCTCAAGCTCTTCCACTTGAGTATGCTCAAGGGTATTCACATTGACACGATAATGAATTTCAGTCACTTTGGCAGGAACAGTCTGTGTACCAATTTTGACATTGTACAGCTTACCTTTGACTAAAGGATGCTCAGTCATCCACACCACAGAGGCACGTACACTACGTGAAATCAGCGGTTGTTCACCAGCACGGACTAAAATGTTCCCACGAGAAATATCAATTTCGTCATTTAACGTCAAGGTAACGGCTTGACCTGCAATCGCCTGTTCAAGATTGCCATCAAAAGTCACAATCTCTTTGACCGTCGATTTTTTACCCGATGGCAATGCAACAATTTCATCGCCTACATTGATTTCACCGAGTGCAATTGTTCCTGCAAAACCACGGAAATCCAGATTTGGACGATTTACATATTGAACAGGGAAACGGAATTCGTGTTTATTCGATTCGCGTTTAATTTCCACAGATTCCAAAATGTTCATCAAGGTTTGACCCTTGTACCACGGCGTACTTTCCGATGGGTTAACGACATTATCGCCATTCAAAGCTGAAATTGGGACAAATAAAATATTCTCTGGACGGCGATCACCCAACTGGCTGACAAAAGCATCGTATTCAACCTGAATTTCGTTGAAACGCGTTTCAGAAAACTCAACCAAGTCCATTTTATTAATGGCAACGACGATATTTTTAATACCCAATAAGCTGGCAATAAAAGTATGACGACGGGTTTGAGTTTGAACACCATAACGGGCATCGATCAGGATAATCGCGAGGTCTGCTGTTGATGCACCAGTGGCCATGTTACGCGTATATTGCTCATGTCCCGGGGTATCAGCAATAATGAACTTACGCTTTTCTGTAGAGAAATAACGATACGCGACATCAATCGTAATGCCCTGCTCACGTTCAGCTTGTAAACCATCGACAAGTAACGCCAAATCAGGTGCTTCGCCTGTCGTACCGACTTTCTTACTGTCGCGGGTCACCGCCTGCAATTGATCTTCATAAATCAATTTTGAATCGTAAAGCAAACGCCCAATAAGGGTACTTTTACCATCATCGACATTACCACAAGTCAAAAAGCGCAATAAGTCTTTTTGCTCATGTTGTTTTAAGTACGCCAGAATGTCCTGACTAATAAGATCTGACTGATGAGACATGCTCTAACTCCACAAATTCTGAAATCTTTTCCTAAGCTCCCCTCTTTTTAAGAGGGGTTGGGGGAGATTTATTAGAAATAACCTTCCTGCTTTTTCTTTTCCATTGAGCCCGCTTCATCATGGTCAATCATACGACCCTGACGTTCAGAACTTGTGGCCAAAAGCATTTCCTGAATAATCTCAGGCAAGGTATCTGCCTCAGATTCCACCGCACCCGTTAATGGGTAACAGCCGAGCGTACGGAAACGTACTGATTTCATTTGTGGAACTTCACCTTCTTTTAAACGCATACGATCGTCATCGACCATGATCAGCGTACCACTACGCTCAACCACAGGACGAACCGCAGAGAAATAAAGAGGAACGATTTGAATATTTTCTAAATAGATATACTGCCAGATATCCAGTTCAGTCCAGTTTGACAATGGGAATACGCGGATACTTTCGCCCTTGTTTACTTTACCATTGTAAAGATTCCAAAGCTCTGGACGCTGATTTTTAGGATCCCAACGATGCTTACTATCACGGAATGAATAAACACGTTCTTTAGCACGTGATTTTTCTTCATCACGACGCGCACCACCAAAAGCCGCATCAAACTGATACTTGTCCAACGCTTGCTTTAAGCCTTGAGTTTTCATAATGTCGGTATATTTCGAGCTACCATGATCGAATGGATTAATGCCCGCGTCACGACCTTCTTTGTTCTGATGCACGATCAAATCAAAGCCATGGGTTTTAGCCATATTGTCACGAAAGGCAATCATGTCCTTAAATTTCCAGCCTGTATCCACATGTAATAAAGGAAATGGAAGTTTTGCAGGATAGAAGGCTTTCAGTGCTAGATGCAGCATCACCGCAGAATCTTTACCAATCGAGTAAAGCATCACTGGGTTTTCAAATTCGGCTGCAACTTCACGAATAATATGAATACTTTCAGCTTCAAGCTGCTTGAGATGGGTTAATCTATCTTCAGTCATGTGCATCTCCTTTCCAGTCCGTTTTAATCATTAAGCCGCCAAGTAGTTTTTCGTCACAACTTGCGCCACCATATGGAGGAACGAGTGCCATAACAACTCCAAATTGAAAATTCGACATAACTCTCCAGATTGGCCTTATGCTAGATCTGGAAATAGATATTCATTATAGTGATTTAAACAATACTTACTTTGCATGTTTTTTCATATGTATATCTGATTTAATCATATACAAAACATACAGTGTAGCCTGCATTTGACCACTACGTTGATCGTAAAAATAACGTATTATGCCGTAGCTACCCCTTTCTGCCTACCCGATTTTATTGATAAGCATATCAGCATGAGACATATTTCAATTTTTGGAACTTCTAGCGATGCTGGAAAATCCACCATGACCTTTGTGATTGCCAAAATCTTACAAGATACAGGTTTACGGGTTGCGCCCTTTAAAGCACAAAATGTCTCAAATAATGCACGGGTTTGTGATGATGGCAGTGAAATTGCGATTGCCCAGTCGTTTCAGGCTGAAGTTCTGGGTATTGCAACTTCGTATCACCTTAATCCTGTATTACTCAAATCTGGCTCAAATGGTCGTGCTTCGGTCATCGTGGAAGGCAAAGTTATTTCACAGCAGCATGTACTCGACTATTACCGCGATCTGGATCAACTCAAACCTGCGGTACAACGCTGTTTTGATTATCTGGCTGACCGTTATGATTGCGTGGTGGCAGAAGGTGCAGGCAGTCCAGTCGAACTTAACTTAATGGACAAAGATCTTTCTAATATTTTTATTGCTGAAACCTATCAAACCAAAATTATTTTAATCGCTGACATCGAAAAAGGTGGCGTATTTGCTTCAATCTGGGGAACGTATAACTTACTTCCCGCTCACCTACGTAACAACGTCATTGGTGTGATCGTCAATAAATTTTGTGGTGATTTGTCTTTATTTGATGCGGGCATCGATATTATTCAGGAACAATTTAAAATTCCAGTTTTGGGCGTTTTGCCCTATATGCCGTTTAATCTTGGGTTTGAAGACAATGCCAGTCTGCAAAATTTCGTACAGCAATCTGGTCAGCATAAAATCTCGATTGGCGTCATTGCCTATCCTTATATGAGTAATTATAACGACTTTGAACCCTTGATTGCCGATGATGAGGTTTTACTGGAATTTATTCATAGCCCGATTTCTTTAGAACGTTTTGATGTGGTGATACTTCCGGGCTCAAAATTAGTGATTCAGGATTTAAACTGGTTAAAACAAAATGGCTTATTTGAACAACTACAACAACGCACAAAAGCGATTTTTGCCATTTGCGGCGGTTATGAAATGTTATTTCAACAACTACATGATCCTCATCAGATTGAAAACCCACAACCAACCGTCGCGACAGGTCTAGGCTTGATAAATGATGATATTCACTTCGCTCAAGATAAAATTCTAAGCAAACAGTCCTATCCAATTTTTGGTATGCAGATTGAAGGATTTGAAATGCATCATGGGATAAGCTCAAAATACCCGCTGTATTTTCAAGATCAACATATTCAGGGCACGTTTATTCATCAAATCTTTGATCACAATGCGTTTCGGACGCAATACTTAGCTTCAATTTGTACTGATTATCAGGGTTTTGATTTCCAACAATATAAAACTGAGAAAATTGAAAATTTTGTCGGACAATGCCGTGATCGTTTAAACGTCAATTTAATTTTGGATGCGATTCAAGAGTAATTCGATTTTTACGTTCCAGTTCTTCTATTTATCTTTTTTTATTTTGATTCATTTTAATTTTATCTACACCACAATTTTTTGACCGTTTTTGCTTAAACTAATCTACAAAAACGGCCAAGCATTGATTCTATCAAAACATCACAAGATGATATTTTCAGTTAAATTCCTTTCAATACACGAGCTGCAAAAGTTTGAATATCTTTGTCCTGAATTGTGGTTTTGCCATGACTGATATTTTGGAATTGCTGATTAAAAATCTCGTTATATTGTTTACGTGCCTGAGCCAAATGCTCATCATAACGTTGAGTAAATTCACCCACATATTCATCCTCAGATAGGCTGAGATCTTTATTGCTATCTGTTAAGAAAAATTGTTGGTCACGATGGGTTAAATAGTCGCCTAAGGTCACATAGTTTTTATTGTTATTGGCATACATTTGAATAAACTCATGCACATTCGCTGCCATTGGCATCGACAACGGAGATTTTACTTTAAAGCCATCGTGTGTCCCTGTTGCGGTGGCTTCGTTCTTGGCATCTTCGGCAGTAATAATACCATCCTGATTTTTATCAAATTGATTAAAGGTTTTAAGGCCAATTTCCTGATATTCCTTTAAGGTAATTTTGTCGTCTTTATTGGTATTTAATACACCAAAACGAACATGTGCCTGTTTCAACGACATCTCACGGCGCTGCTTTAATACAGGCTCCAGTCTGGCTTGTTCATACTGCACATATTGTTGTTGATTCACTTGTTTTTGGGTTTTAAATAAATCTGCATAGTCAGCTGCGTAGTTTTTAACAAAGGTTGCGTTGTTTGGGTTTTTATCCTGTGGATGGTACAACGCATAAAGGCCATAAGCCTGTGCTTCGATCTGGTGATCTGGCGCGGCCATTACAAATGAGCTAAAAAGGCTGCAAGCCAAGAGCGTAAATTTAATGTGTTTCATGATGATAATGTCCTATACAATCTCTGATAATAATTAATATTTAAATTCAACACTTGCGACCACATTACGGCCTGCCTCGGCAGAACGATCACGCAACGCATTAATGCTTCCACTGGTACTAGTCGCGGTATTTAATGTGCCTACACTTGAATAATTCCAATAGGTTTTGTCAAAAATATTATTTAAAGAGACATTGAATTTCATATTTTTATTGACGTTCCAATAAGCGGACAAATCAAATACGGTATAGCCTTTCACAGGAATATAGTTTGAGTTGGTTGAATAGGTACTCACATCCTGCGATGCGGTTTTACTATCCACAGCAGTCGTTGTAAACCCAAGACCGTAGACATGCTCAGGATCATCATAAGCAAGTGTTAGACTGGCTTTTGCAGGAGTAACAGAGTTTACCCCACTCTTTTTGCCATCGTTATCTTTGGCGCGGCCTCTGGTTTTACCTGCAACCAAAGCTACACTAAAACCATCTGCATCATGAATAAAATGTTCAAGATCTACACGTGTAGAAAGCTCCCCGCCCCAAATTGCAGCTTGTGCCAGATTTTCTGCTTCATAACATAAAAACACGCCTGAAACGGTACATTCAGATGCTGGTAAAGATTTATAATCAATGAAATTATCATATTTGGTATAAAACCCAGTTAAATCCAGTTTTATCCCTTCAATCGAATCATTTCTTAGCCCTATCTCAAATGCATCACTGGTTTCTTTGTCTAAATTTGAGTTACCCGCCAAATAATATGAATTGGTAGACGTGGTCTGGAAATAACTGCCTAACTCTGTTGCACTTGGAACACGTGTACCACGAGTGTATTTGGCATAAGTATAATTGTAAGGCGTTAACTGATAACTCAGTGACAATCCTGGCGATAAATAATTAAAATCTTTAGCAGAAAAACCTGAATAATTTGAATTCTCTGGTTTAATTTCTTGGCGTTCTGCACGTAAAGACGGGGTCAATCTTAAAGCACGATCGAACACATCAAAGGTCATGCTATCTGACACATAGGCAGCGTAACGATTGACTTTAGAATCAGACAAATAACTTCCCTGATATAAAGTTGATGCGGTTGGAGCGCCATTACGCAATTCTTTACGATCACTTGAATATTTCTTTTGATCTACTAACAGACCATATTCAAAATGATGCACACCAAGATATTTTTCGGCATCGAGTTTGATGCCCGTATTTTCTTCTTTAAAGGTATTATTAACATCACGATAATAAGTCGCAGCTTTATAGCCCGTACGGGTATCATTATGTGATTCCTGATACCAAGCTTTGGCTTTCAACTGATCGAATAAACTAAAGTTACTTGGCTTAAATCGATAATCCAGACTGTATTGTTCGCGTTCAATATTCTGGTTTTGTGTACCATCTCCATAGGTGATCCCCGTATAGGTAGAACCATCCATCTTACTAATATCATTTTTCTTTTTATAATAATCCGCGGTAAAACCCAATTGATGCTGTTGATTAATGTCCCAGATGATACGACCTAAAATAGCATCAGATTTCCAGTCAGCAGGAAATTGTTTGGTATCAGAATTACCTTGAATTTCTTTACCATCACGATGCGCATAAGCAATCAATGCTTTAAGCGTATCATTTCCAACAGCACCTGTAACCGAACTTAACCACGCTTCATCTGCCGAGCTATAACCCGCTTTCGCAGTAGCAGCTACATTTTTCCCATCTATCAGATAATCTTCAGGTGATTTAGTCTTGAATGAAACACGTCCACCAATCCCGTCTGTTGAAGCACCCGTTGTACCTGATTGGATATTCACTGTTTGAAACATTTCAGGATCAATATAGTCACGTCCCGCAGCACTATTTCGCATACTTGCACCTGTCCAAGTCGCAACAGTTGAATCTGCGATATCAATACCATCAACATCTAGCCCTACCCGATTACCATCAATCCCACGAATGTTATAACTACTGGTACCTGAGCCTGCATAAAAAGCACTCGCCCCATTGGCTGCAAATGGCGCACTCACCAAAGGCAAATATTTCACAATACTGGCCATATCTGTTGCACCTGTTCGATCTAAATTATCTCGACTAATGCTCGTCACAGAAGATGGAACGTTATCTTCCTTTTCGGCATACACCGTAATAACAGAAAGCTTAGTATAGTGATTTGAATCAGCCGTTTTACTTTCTTCTGCCGCCAAGAGACTCGTGGAGACTGGCACCATCAACATGCCAAGACATACCGCTAAATAGTGCGGTTTCAATCGAATTTGCGGATTGACCTTATTTATGGACGTGAACTGATTCTGAGGACGAGACATAACCCACCAATAAATGATAAAACTAAAGATAATGATTACTATTCAATAAATTAATTTATGCAGTTTTAGTCCTGATAAATTGCAGGAGAAATAAAGAATGAATAGACTTAAATGAGAATGATAATCAAAAGTAATAATATTTGCTACAAAAAAATTACAGAAAATTGACATCCTGATTAATTTACAAGCATTTATAGATTCAATGACTTAAAAGATCGCCATAAATATTATTTGAATAATTTTCACATAAACCAAGAAAATTGACATAAAAAAAGACCATGCAGGAGCATGGTCTGTTAAATGGTGGCTATGACGGGACTTGAACCTGTGACCCCAGCATTATGAGTGCTGTGCTCTAACCAACTGAGCTACATAGCCGAAAACTGTGCGCGCATTATCCAAAGTTATCTGAGATACGTCAAGCAAATTTTTCATAAAATTAGTGAAGTGGACCTGTAAGCCGGGTTCTGTCGAGGACGATCATTCCTCTAGGCGTACAATCACTCATACGCTCAAGCGACCTACCCGAATCCAGTACGGGCCGTACCTCAGGATTCCTATTTGGTCTTGCTTCTGGTGGGGTTTACCATGCCGTGAACTGTTACCAGACACGCGGTGCGCTCTTACCGCACCCTTTCACCCTTACCTCACGAATGAGGCGGTCTACTCTCTGCTGCACTTTCCGTCGACTTTCGCCGCCCAGGCGTTACCTGGCACCCTGCCCTATGAAGCCCGGACTTTCCTCCCCTGCTTCAGTCACGAAGACCTCCACAGCAGCGACCGTCCAGTCCACTTCAGGAGCGCATAGTAGCAAAGATTTGGATTAATTGCTTGTGCTTTTTTGATCAATTAGTTTTTGATACTTTTGCAAAAGCTCCCCATGTGTTTCAACATGGTCAGGATCTTTAGGAATGCAATCAACAGGGCAAAATAACTGACATTGCGGTTCATCAAAATGTCCCACACATTCAGTACACAGATCTGGATGAATCTCGTAAATCACGTCGCCCATAAAAATTGCCTCGTTGGGGCATACGGGTTCACAGACATCGCAATTGATGCATTCATCAGTAATAATGAGTGACACTCTACCAACCTTGTTGATGTTTGCGTTCGAAGGCTTCCACCACAGCTTGCGGGACAAACTTGGCGACATCTCCTCTTAAACGCGCAATTTCACGAACTAAAGTCGATGAAATAAAGGAATATTGTTCAGACGGGGTTAAAAACACGGCTTCAAAATGTGAATCTAATTGACGGTTCATATTCGCCAATTGAAATTCGTATTCAAAATCAGATACAGCGCGTAAACCTCGTAATACTGCTGTTGCATTTTGTTCGCGAAAAAAATTGACCAGTAAGCCATCAAATCCAACAAACTCAACATTGGGTAAATGGCTTAAAGAGGCTTTGGCCAACGCCACACGCTCTTCTAAACTAAAGACAGGGTTCTTATGATGTCCAATCGCAATGGCGACCACAACTTCATCAAACATTCGTGAGGCGCGAGTGACCAAATCAATATGTCCATTGGTGATTGGGTCAAATGTACCTGGATAGATAACACGTGCTTTAGTCATCCATTTTTACTCTAGTTTATTTTCTGAGAGTTGTATTCTAGCAAATCTTGATTTCTTAGCGAAGACATCGTATCAATAAGCCACCTGATTAAAATGAAAAAACTTCACCTCTGTCACTGTTTCAGGCACAATAGCTTAACTTTGGAATTTTTAAGATTATGGCGAAAGCAGTAGTAGTGAAGAAAAATAACGGCGGCACCATTGCGCAGAATAAACGCGCGCGCCACGATTATTTTATTGAAGAAAAATTTGAAGCAGGTATTGCGCTGCTAGGTTGGGAAGTAAAATCTTTACGTGCAGGTCGCATGAGCCTGACCGAAAGTTATATTATTTTTAAAAATAGTGAAGCCTATTTGTTTGGTGCACAGATTCAACCTTTACTTTCTGCATCCACACATATCGTTCCTGAAGCAACGCGTACCCGTAAATTGTTATTGTCTCGTAGACAAATTGAACAATTGATGGGTGCAGTCAATCAAAAAGGTTATTCGTGTGTACCTTTAGCATGTTACTGGAAAGGTCATCTGGTCAAACTGGAAATTGCGTTGGTGAAAGGTAAGCAGCAACACGATAAACGTGCGACTGAAAAAGACCGTGATTGGCAGCGTGATAAAGCAAGGTTAATGCATAAATAATTTGATGTATAAACAATTAAATGAATACAAAAGCCTCTGAATTTACTTTTTGGAGGCTTTTTCTTTCTCTGCACAATTTAAACGATAGAGCACACCCGCAATATACTCCCCAAACCATATGGCAGTATCAAGATCACCTTTAGGCGGGGTAATCTCAACAGGAGCATTATCGGATTGAGTCATCAAGCCTAAACAACTTGAAAGTCGATTTAAATCTGTTTCTGTAGAACCCGTTGCCATTAATGGCAATCCAGACCAAAGCATACCGTGCTGCATCGCAAAAATATTGAGTTGTTGAAGGACTGCGAGTTTATCACCACTTAAACCACCCGAGTTAGCAAATCCAGCGGCAAGTTTGCCTTGCCAGAGTCGATTTTTCCAACGCTTAGATGTACTATCCATAAAGTTTTTAAAATCAGCCGAAACGCTTCCCATATAAGTGGGAGACCCGAAAATAATCCCGTGTGCCGCATCCAGAGCATCCCAGTCAATATGTTCAATCGACATTAAATGCACATCAATAGCTAAGGTTTTTGCACCTTGTGCAATATACGACGCAACTTTGGCAGTATGTCCATAAGGGCTATGATAAACAATACAAAGTGATTTTTTGAGCAGTGACATAAATCAATCAAACTGATAGTACTTTGAAAGTTTACCACTTTTATCGGATAAAAACGAATGTCGCCATGCGTCCTGTTTTGGCATTACGCCGATAAGAATAGTATTCATCTTGTTGACGGTAAGAGCATTGATCGCCGCCGAGTATTAACTCTATTCCATGCTGCTCCAGGATATAACGTGCAATGGCATAAAGATCCGCATAAAACTTATCATCCTGTTTGCCTTGTTCAAAAGCCATATCCAATTCTGGGTATTTTTCACAGAACGTTTTCTTGACCTCAATCCCCACCTCAAAACAGGGCTGACTAATCGCAGCACCCAGCCAAGCCCATGTCGCGCCACTTTGCATGGCTTCGATGGTATTTTCAATTATTCCACCCGCAAGACCACGCCAACCTGCATGTAAATTCGCAACTTCTGTACCATCCCGATTGCCCAAAACCACAGGCAGACAATCAGCCGTCATCATCATCAGCGCATGGCCTTTGGTCTGAGTGACTAACCCATCTCCAACCAGTGCATCAAATGTCATTTGTTCATTAACAGTGTGGCAAATGGTGCTATGGGTTTGGGTCATCCATGTGATTTTATTAACCCCATATTCGGCAAACTCATTCAGCAATATCATACGATGCTGCTGAACGCGCTCAGGATCGTCATTGACATGTAAAGCCAGATTAAATCCAGCCAAACCAGCATGAATACTTGGCAGCGCCCCAGCATGTTGAATGGTGGTCTGTCCCACATAAACACCTTGTGGTAAACCCTGCACAAAATTCATGAACTGATTCCTTTAATCTTGAATGGAGTTTTTCATAAGCCCCTTTTATTTCCTCCTTAGGAAAAAAAGAGGGCTTAAATAGTTATGAAAAAAACTTAATAAGCCGCATTGTCCTGACGCAAGACTTCAACCAAATAACTAAAATCTTCTGGCCACGGTGCTTCAAACATCATATTTTCGCGAGTACGCGGATGAACCAGACCCAGTTTGGAAGCATGTAAAGCCTGACGCTTGAAAGCACGTAAGGTAATATTTAAACGTTCACTTGCTCCCGCAGGAACACGAACTCGATTCATATAGACAGAATCGCCCACCAAACCATGGCCGATATAACTAAAATGCACCCGAATCTGATGCGTCCGCCCCGTTTCAAGTTGTGCCTGTACACGCGTAAAGTTTTGGAAACGCTCTTTGACATTATAATGCGTTACCGCATCACGCCCGCCCGGAAGGATAGCCATTTTAATACGGTCAACTGGATGACGTTTAATCGGCTCATCAATAGTCCCGCCAGCCACAATATTGCCATAAACAATTAAATCGTAAATGCGGTAAACCGATTTATCTGCAAGTTGTTTACTTAAAGAAAACTGTGCTTCGAGATTTTTGGCCACTACCAATAAACCGCTCGTATCTTTATCAATACGATGAACTAATCCTGCTCGGGCTAATTCAGCCGATTTTGGATAGTGATATAGCAAGGCATTAACCAATGTCCCTGAACTATTGCCTGCGCCGGGATGCACCACCATGCCCACAGGTTTATTAATCACTAAAATATCATCGTCTTCATAGACAATGTCCAGTGCAATATTTTCAGGCTGATTAGTGGTCTGAGCCTCAAGCTCGACATTTAAGGTCAATAACTCATTACCTTCACAGCGATATTTGGGCTTTACGATGTTACCATTTACCAACAAATGGCCATCTTTCATCCACTGTTTGAGGCGTTCTCTGGAAAAGTCGCTCCACACGCTGGCTGCGACCTGATCAATGCGTTGTCCCAGATAAATTTCATCAAGCTCCTGTTGCAACGATAAACGTGTTGCAGTTGTGTCAGAATTATGATTATCTGCATCCTCAGAATCTTCAAGTAAGAAGTCTGTTTCTGAGAGATTTGAATGAGAAGATTGTGCTGAAGTCATTTGCTCAAATTGATAAAAGTGGTTTAATAGCGCAATTGTAGCTCATTGCCCGTATATAACAGAGGAGTTTTTATGTCGCTACCAAATTATAAGATTACCATGCTTGCCCTTTCTCTTGGTGTAGCGACTGCAATGGTGGGTTGTAGCAGTAATCCAAAAAAAGAAGTAGTCGATACTGGGCCTAAGTCAAGTGAACTGGTTTATTTTGAAAAAGCGGAAAAATCACTGAGTCGCAAACAATATTCAGACGCAGCAAAGTCCTTAGAAGCAATCGATACCTATTATCCTACGGGTCAATACGCTCAACAAGCGCAACTTGATCTGCTGTACGTCAAATTTCAACAAAAAGATTATGAAGGTGCAATTGCACTTGCAGAACGTTTTATTCGCTTGAATCCACAACATCCTAATGTTGATTATGCCTACTATGTACGTGGCGTGTCCAACATGGAGCTCAATTACGATAGCTTGTTGCGCTATACCTCATTACAACAGTCACATCGCGATGTGAGCTATTTAAAACTGGCTTATCAAAATTTTGTTGACTTTATTCGTCGTTTCCCAAGTAGTGAATATGCGGTCGATGCAGCACAGCGCATGAAATATATTCAGCAAGAACTTGCTGAAAATGAAATTAATGTGGCACGTTTTAATTTAAAACGTCAGGCTTGGCTTGCGGCGGCTGAACGCGCACAATGGGTTGTTGAACATTATCCACAAACACCGCAAACCCCTGAAGCACTCGCAACTTTAGCATATGCCTATGACAAATTAGGTGATCAAGAGCTTAGTCAACAATACACCAATGTATTAAAACTAAACTACCCAGATTTAGTGAAATCTAATGGTAAAGTTGATTTGCGCGCAGCGCGTCATGAGGGAAGCTGGTGGAATCGTGCAACACTGGGTATTTTAGGTCGTGGATCGAAAACCTCAGGCGTTGAAGAAGCAACATCGGATCATCCAACTGAAAAACGCAGCCTGACCAATCGTTTGAGTTTTGGTTTACTGGATAAACCTGAACAGCATGAAGTTGCGCCTATTTCCGCACCACCGGTACAACAAACTGTTCCGAGTATCAGTGTTGTACCAGATACGGTCGCACCACAAACCAATGATGATGATGCTGCCAACTAAACTGGTTTCGTTGTACAGCAAGGCAAGTTCATCTGACTTGCCTTTTTTCATTTTGAGCGCATTGAAATCATCACCATTAGACTGCATCATGTAAAGTGGTCTCAATGACAGCAATATTTTTCGTCCAGACACGGTAATTTTATTATGGCGATTCCACAACATACGATTGATCAAATTCTGGATCGTACAGATCTGGTCGAACTGATTGGTCAGCGGGTAAAGCTTAAGAAAACTGGACGAAGCTATTCGGGCTGTTGCCCATTTCATCAGGAAAAAACCCCTTCTTTCCACGTCTATCGTGACAAAGGCTATTACCATTGCTTTGGCTGTCAGGCCAATGGCAATGCGATTCGCTTTTTAATGGATATTGATAGCCGTAATTTTATCGATGTTATGCAGGAGCTTTCTAGCAAAGCAGGAATCGAATTACCTAAAGATAATTTTGATAATAAAAAACTGTCTTATAAACGCACACCACAAAAACTTGAGCCCAAAGCGATTGCTGCACCAGAAGTCACATCACCAGCAATTACACAGCAAGACCAAGATCCCAATCAGGCTTTTGCCGACGCAGCAAATCTGGAAATGCCTGCTTATTTAGATGATCCTTTTGCACAGTTTGATAGCACCTTTTCTCCTTTTGAGGATATCCCGCAAGAAGGAAATTTATACGACTTACTTGAAAATGTAGCGCAGTTTTATGAGCGACAACTTCCTCACAGTAAAAAAGCACAGAGCTATTTTAAACAACGTGGATTAACAACTGAAACCATTCAGTTCTGGCGGTTAGGTTATGCACCTGAAGATTGGCAACATCTGGAAAAAGCCTTTCCGCAGGACATTGACGGTCTAAAAAAAGTCGGCTTAATTCGTTCCAGTGATAACGGACGGGATTTTGATTTATTGCGTGAACGGGTGATTTTCCCGATTCGTGATCAAAAGGGTCGTGTAGTGGGTTTTGGCGGCCGTGCGCTGAATGATGAAATCAAACCCAAATATATCAATTCACCAGACTCCGATATTTTCCATAAAAATCAATTACTTTATGGACTCTATGAGGGACGAAAACTCAAAGCCCATGACTGGTTGATGGTTGAAGGTTATATGGATGTCATCGCCTTACAACAATATGGCGTTTATGGTGCTGTTGCGACACTTGGCACTGCCAGTAATGCAGATCATCTCACGACCTTATTTAAGCAAAATCCGCGGATTACCATTGCTTTCGATGGAGATGCCGCAGGTCAAAAAGCGGCTCGACGCACGCTGGAAATAGCACTTCCTTTATTAAATGATGGACGTGAACTTAAATTTTTTGTGTTGCCCCATGAACACGATCCAGACTCATTGATTCGTCGTGAAGGCTTAGAAAGTTTTAATCGTCTACTGGATCAGGCTCCGTTATTGTCTGATTTCGTCTTTGCGCATTTAACAGGACAGCACGATATTTCCAGTCCAGAAGGTAAAAGTCTGGTGATGGGCGAACTGAAAGCACTTACTGAGTTATTACCCAAACATGGCTCGTTTCGCTATTTGCTTACCCAATCTTTTAGAGAAAAGTTAGGTTTAGGGCGCAAATGGACGCCACAAATCAGCCATGATGCGTCTTTGTCTTTTAATATTCAGACCAAAGATGAAGATTTTGCACTGGCGATTTTAATGCATCATCCTTATTTGTATATTCACTTTGAAGCCCTACGCGCAGTCATCGATTCCAATGAGTTGCTTGGCAAAACTTTGGCTATTTTCGATCGTATTTTTGATGAATTGCCTGATGATCAGGAATTAGCAACTTATTATGTGCTGGGCGCATGCAGTGCCTATTGCCATGAAATTGCAGACATCATGCAAAGAACCAATATCGAAAGCCTGACACAAGCTCCCGAAATTGCGGATAAACTTGCCAAAGAATATTCTTTAGGATTACAAGAGAAATATTTGAGGCAAAAATTAAAAGCACCGATTTCTCTATTGGAATCACGCAACTTGCGTCAACAGCTCAATGAACTCACCAAGCAGATTGGTCTAAGATTATTATCTTAGCTATAAATTATTTTTTAGGCTTTCGTTCTTTGGCAAACACGTCAGCCAATTCATTCTGCACCCACTCAAAATAATCAGGACTTTCATTTTGCGCCGCTTCACGCAATAAAATTGAAGTCGGATGCAGCATTTTTTGAGTTAAACGATGTGCAAAGTTTGTTAATACCTCTTCTGGATTTTGCCCTGTTTTTAAGGCTTCAAGCGCAAGTGCAAGTTCTGACTGACGTTGTGTCTCGCCATGCTCACGATACGCTTGTATGATGCTCCCTGCCTGCTGAATTTTTTGCTGTGTGACCAGTTGAGTCGCCAACTGATTGACCATCACTTCAGCTTCAACTGCTGCCTGACGACGCTGTGCCAGATTTTCATCAATCACACTTTGCAGATCATCGACACCATACAGATAAACGCCATCCAGACTTTCAACTTTCGGATCGATATCACGTGGTACAGCCAAGTCCACCATGAGCATCTGTTTGTAACGACGTTTTTTCAGCGCAGCACGGACATCTTTATAATGAATGACTTGATGCAAACTACCCGTACAACTCGACACGACATCTGCGCGATGCAAGTGATCTGCTAACTGATTAAATTCTATAATCTCGACATCAACCTGCTGAGCAATTTCCTGTGATAGATTTTCAGCACGTTCACGACTCCGATTACAAATAATAATTTTCGCAACTCCCATTTCTGCCAAATGCTTAGCCACCAGACTATTCATTTCACCAGCAGCAACCACCATCACGGTCAACTGTTCAGGATGGCTAAACACCTGCAAAGCCAGTTGCGCAACAGCATAGCCCATCGACACCGCATGACTACCCACAGCGGTCTCTGTACGAACCCGCTTGGCAGCATAAAACGCATATTCAAAAATTCGATTTAGACTAGGTGAAATGGTGTGCGCTTCTTTAGACAAATTCAGCGCACTTTTGACTTGTCCTAAGATTTGTGGCTCACCGAGCATGAGTGAATCCAGACCACTGGCCACCCGCATCAGATGTGTAACCGCTTGCGCATTTTCGTAACGATAAACATGATGAAGTAATTGTTTTACTTCAATATCATTTGATTGGGCAAGCCAGTCTAGTGCCATGTCCGCATTATCTGCGATGGCGTACACTTCTGTACGATTACAGGTCGAGACCACCACCATATCATTTAAATGGTGATGATCTCGCTGTTCGGCAAGCAAAGCACTCAATCGCTCTGCATTAAAAGCGATTTGTTCTCTCAACTCTACGGAAGCTGTTTGATGATTGACACCCAATGCAAAGAAGGACATATCAGATCATCATTTCGCTAAATTTATGCTATTGTGCAATAACGGTGTCATAAAAAGCATACTTAGATTACGGAAAAATGGATTACTAAAATTGCGTCAAATGAATTGCCGAATTAATGGTACGTCGATTAGACAATATTCTACCACATTCTTACTGTTAGGAAGCATGGCATCATCAGCGCATGTACGTGCTGTGACTGATTTTTATCCAATTCAACCCAATACAGAAGCACTTAAGCAAAGTATGATTGCTGAGTTTGCACTGGCTTATGACGACATTCCAACCGCAATCCATAACTACACCGTTTTAGCCATTAAGAGCAATTCACCCGCCATTAAACAACGGGCTTTGGATATTGCACTCGAATATAATGACATGAAAGCGGCACTGGATATTGCCACGCATTGGGTGGTACAAGAGCCAGAAGATGTTCCCGCACTGTTTTATCTGGCCCATATTGCCCTAAAAGCGCATGAATACAAGCTTGCAGCAGATACACTGGATAAAATTTTAAATATTGATCCTAATGCGGATTTGGAACAAATTGTCGCAGGCATTTCACCTGAGTCTGCTGCGGATCGTGCTGACTTACTCAATATTCTGAATTTTAGTAAAGAGAAAAATAACCCTTCGGTGTTGGCCTTAATCGCAGGATTACAAGCACAAAATGGCGAACTCGATCAGGCGCTTACGACCATTAATCGAGCATTGCGAAAACGCCCCAAAGTCACAGGTTTTATTTTAATGAAAGCCAATTTATTGATTGGCTTAAATGATCTGGAAGGCGCTCAACAGTGGTATGCAAAATCAAGCAGACGTCATAAGGATAATCTGGAGGTTCGTTTGGCTGAAGCACGTTTTTTAGTCAAAAACAATGAACCAGAACTGGCACTGGAAAAACTACAAAGCATTATTAAAGACTGGCCAGATGCAGAAGAAGCCAAATTTATTGCAGGCTTAACCAGCATCGATTTAAAACAATACGCAAAAGCCGAGCAATATCTGGTCGATTTACGCTATTCAGCCAAATATCAAAATGAAGCCTATTATTATCTGGCCGTAAATGCTGAACGCAAACAGCATTTTGAAACAGCAAAAGCCTATTATCGACTGGTCGACGGTAGCCTCTATGTCGTTTCACGTCGCAATATGATTGCCATTTTTGAAAAACAAAATAACCTAAATGATGGTTTACGCTTTCTCACCCAAGAGCGCGTCAATTACCCACAACATGCCAGTTTTTTATATCAGGCTCAGGCTGAAATTCTCAAAAAAATGGGCAATAAAAAAGCAGCCATTCGCCTATTAGATGAAGCGATCAAAAGCATTACAGATGATCCTGAACTGATCTACGCCGAAGTGCTGATGCTCGATCCGAATATGGATCGGGATAAACTTGATCGGGCATTAAAGCAATTATTACAGATTGAACCCAATAGCCCGACCTATTTAAATGCCTATGCCTATACCCTTGCCTTGCAAAATCGCCGACTGAACGAAGCCAGAGAATACGCTGAACTTGCACTGGAATATGCACCTGAACAAGCTTCAATATTGGATACGCTAGGCTATATTGCCTTTTTACAAAATGATTTTCCTGCCGCGGCTGATTCATTGGGGAAAGCATATAACTTAAGTCAGAACGTCAATATCGGAGTTCGATTTGCCAAAGCCTTGTACATGCAAGGTGATCTGGACAAATACACTCAAGTTTTACAACAGCTGAAACAAAAGCATGCAAATGATCCACAATTACAACAGCTTGATGGATTAATCTTACCGTTAAGTACCAAAAAGAGTTAATTTATGAATACGCTTTCTCAAACCTGTATTGCACTTTGTTGTTCCAGCGCGTTGTTTTTAACAGGTTGTCAGCATTTTACTCAACCCCAACTGCCAAAGAGCACTCAAGAAAGCGAAAATCAATTTAACCTGCAAGGTAAAATTGGCGTACGCACACCGCAACAATCAGGAAGTGCTTTTTTTACGTGGGCACAACAACAGCAAAACTTTGATATCGAATTAACTGGCATTTTGGGAATGGGTAAAACTCAAATTCAGGGAAAAAATGGCAAGGTTACCCTGAATAGTGCAAAAACAGGACTTATTACAGCATCCTCTCCAGAAGAATTACTCGAACGTGCAACAGGATGGCAAGCTCCGATTACCCACATTATTAGTTGGGTACAAGCCAGACCTGCAACCACGCAGGCTCAAACCACTCAAGATAGCAATGCTCGAATAAACCATATCCAAGAAGATGGCTGGAATGTTGATCTCAGCTATGATGCAGAACAAAAATTACCGAATAAACTTATTTTAAAGCAGACACTTGAAGATAATAAAGAAAACCGTATTACAATGGTCATTCAAAATCGTTAAGTCAAGTGAAGATAATGATTCGGGTTCCCTCTCCTGCGAAACTTAATTTGTTTTTGCATATCACAGGTCGTCGCGCAGATGGCTATCATGAATTGCAAAGCATTTTTGAGTTGATTGATTTATATGACTGGATGAACTTTTATCCAAATGATGATTCAGCCATAGAAATCGCAGGGCTTGAACAAGTCGATCTGAAAAATAATTTAATTTATCGTGCCGCAGAAATATTAAAACCTTATGCCCAAAAATTATGCGGCCTAAAGATTGAAATCGAGAAAAATATCCCGATGGGTGCAGGCTTAGGCGGAGGTTCATCCAACGCTGCCACTACCCTTATTGTGCTCAATCAACTCTGGCAATGTGGTCTCAATATTCAGCAACTGGCAGAGCTTGGATTACAGTTGGGCTCTGACGTTCCTGTGTTTGTGCATGGTCAAAATGCATGGGCAGAAGGTGTCGGTGAACATTTATCATTCATAGACTTAGCTCAAAAACAATACATCATTTTAAAACCTGACTGTTTTATCAGCACTCAATTACTTTTTTCGCAAAAAACATTGACAAGAGATTCCAAGCCTACTACATTTTGCGCCTATCAGTTAAAGCCATCCAGCTTTGGAAATAACTTTGAGCCTATTGCTAGAAGTCTATATCCACAGGTTGATGAAGCGATGCATTATTTAGATCAATTTGGTCAGGCAAAGCTTACAGGAACAGGTGCTTGTGTTTTTACTGAGATCAATGCTGAAATGAATATTGTTGAAATTGTTGAAAATGCGCCATGTAAAGCTTATGTGGTGAATAGTTTAAAACAATCTCCACTCTATGATTTTCAACTTTGAAGATAGGGGCGTCGCCAAGTGGTAAGGCACCGGGTTTTGATCTCGGCATCCGTTGGTTCGAATCCAGCCGCCCCTGCCAATCACATCTGAGATTTCTGTATTAGGGGCGTCGCCAAGTGGTAAGGCACCGGGTTTTGATCTCGGCATCCGTTGGTTCGAATCCAGCCGCCCCTGCCATTACAGATTTCACATTAGGGGCGTCGCCAAGTGGTAAGGCACCGGGTTTTGATCTCGGCATCCGTTGGTTCGAATCCAGCCGCCCCTGCCATTTACATCATGAAAGTCAGACTGGTTTTTACTTTGTTTTTTGTTGAATTTTCTTGACATAAACAGGTAAAAATATTAAAGTTCTGCCGCATTAGGGGCGTCGCCAAGTGGTAAGGCACCGGGTTTTGATCTCGGCATCCGTTGGTTCGAATCCAGCCGCCCCTGCCATATAACAGATTGTTCCTTAAACTACCCGTTAGAAAAATGAAATATTTTTCTTTTGCGCTCGGGCAAAGCATTGCTTTACCCCTTTGGAAAATCATGCTTTTTTCCCTTGCGCTCGGGTGAAGCGTTGCTTCACGTAATCCTCGCTCAGGTGCTTCATGCCCAATCTTGTCGTTTTTAGTGGAACTGCTCATCCACAATTTGCTCAAAAAGTCGTTAGTCATTTGCACATCCCTCTGGGAGCCGCTGCTGTAGGTAAATTTTCTGATGGTGAAATCACTGTCGAAATTACTGAGAATGTGCGTGGCAAAGACGTTTTCATTGTTCAGCCTACCTGTGCACCCACCAACGATAACCTGATGGAAATTCTGGTGATGGCTGATGCCTTGCGTCGTGCCAGTGCGGGACGTATTACGGCTGTGATTCCATATTTTGGTTATGCCCGTCAAGACCGTCGTCCACGTTCAACGCGTGTACCTATTACTGCAAAAGTCGTTGCAGATATGCTGACTACAGTTGGTATTGACCGTGTGGTGATGATTGACTTACATGCTGACCAAATTCAGGGCTTCTTTGATATTCCTGTCGATAACATTTATGGTACTCCTGCATTGCTTGCTGACTTACGTCAACAACAGCATCACAACTTAATGGTCGTTTCGCCAGATGTTGGTGGTGTTGTTCGTGCTCGTGCAGTGGCCAAGCAAATGGGCGATATTGATTTAGCGATTATCGATAAACGTCGTCAAAAAGCCAATGAATCGCAAGTGATGCATTTGATTGGTGATGTAAAAGACCGTGATTGCGTCATTGTTGATGACATGGTCGATACAGCAGGTACATTGTGTAAAGCAGCCGATGCACTTAAACAATTTGGTGCGCGCCGTGTGATTGCCTATGCAACTCACCCTGTTCTTTCAGGTAAAGCGATTGAAAACCTGACTAATTCTGTGATTGATGAACTGGTTGTGACAGATACCATTCCTCTTTCTGTAGAAGCGCAGAACTTAGGCAAGATTCGTCAAGTCTCAGTTGCGGGCATGGTCGCTGAAACAATTCGTCGTATTAATAACGAAGAATCTATTAGCGCAATGTTCGATAGTTATCTATAATAGCGCAGCTTTTTTTCTAAACCCTAGCCTTGGCTGGGGTTTTCTATCACTAAACTGGTCGCAAGTTTAGTTTATTTAAACCTTAATGAGGATTTACTCATGGCAAATTTCGTATTAAACGCTCAAGCGCGTGCTGACGACAAACAAGGGAAAGGTGCGAGCCGCCGCCTTCGTCGTGAAGCATTAATTCCTGCTATCATCTATGGCGGTAATGCAGAGCCTGTAACAGTCACTTTAGAACTTCGTGAACTTGTTAAAGCGTTAGAAAACAATTCATTCTTTGAAGAAGTTGTTGAAATCAAAATTGGTGACAAAGTTGAAAACGTTAAAATCCAAGCGTTGCAACGTCATCCTGCTAAAAACACACCAATGCACGCAGACTTTAAACGCGCTTAAGTTGTGTTGAGCGTAAATTAGTGTCAAATATTTCGCTAATTGTTGGTTTGGGCAATCCCGGTGCGGAATATGCTCAAACCCGCCATAATGCAGGTTTCTGGTTTGTTGAACAACTTGCAGATCAATATGGTATTACCCTCAAAAAAGATCCAAAATTTAACGGTTATACTGGGCGTGGTACAATACAAGGACATGATGTTCGTCTATTGATTCCAACCACATTCATGAACCGCTCTGGTCAAAGTGTTGTTCCCTTTGCCAAATTCTATCAAATTGCCCCCGAATCCATTTTAATTGCTCATGACGAATTGGATATGAATCCTGGTGTCATTCGCCTAAAAAGTGGTGGTGGTCATGGTGGTCACAATGGTCTGCGTGACATTGTTCCGCATATTGGTTCAAATTTCCATCGCTTACGCATTGGTATTGGTCATCCTGGTTCGAAAGAACGTGTTTCAGGACATGTACTGGGTAAAGCCCCTAAAGATGAACAACAGTTGATGGATGATGCAATTCATCATGCATTAAGCAAAGTGAAATTGATGGTCGATGGACAAATTTCACAGGCAATGAATCAAATCAACGCCTATAAACCCAATTAATATGATTTGTCGAATATTGCTGCTTGCCATACGCATCTTTTAAGAGCAAAATGCGCATGCAAATGCCGACTCAAAAAGTCAGATTACGTTTCAACCATAAGATCATACGCTTAGGTCAACTCAGGAGACGCTAGCCATGCTATCTCGTTTATTAAAATGCAAAATTCACCGTGCAGTGGTTACGCATGCCGAACTTCACTACGAAGGTTCTTGTGCAATTGACGGCGTATTAATGGATTTAGCAGGAATTCGCGAATACGAAGAAATTCATGTCTGGAACGTCACCAACGGTAAACGTTTTGCGACTTATGCGATTCGTGGTGAAGACAATTCGGGTATTATTTCAGTCAATGGTGGCGCAGCACATCAGGCTGATGTGGGTGATCTTGTGATTATTGCAACATTTGGTGACTTTACTGAAGCCGAAGCAAATGCCCATAAACCACGTTTAGTTTATGCGAATCCAGATAACACTGTAAATCACACTGCAAACTGTATCCCAGTGCAAGTGGCTTAAAAATTAGAAATGAATAAAAAGCTCGCATTTGCGGGCTTTTTTATGCCTATTTGAAATAAGCTTTGAACCTATTGTTCTAAAAAAGTACTCGTTTTTTAGTTGAAAAAGACTATAATTATTGAACATCGCTTCAGGGCGGGGCGTAATTCCCCACCGGCGGTAAACTCAACATGAGTAAGCCCGCGAGCGCTTGGCTGTATCTGGTCAATCGCAGATTTGGTGCAAATCCAAAGCCGACGGTATAGTCCGGATGAAAGAAGACGACGTTCCACAGTAGAACATTTCTGTTCTATTGTCACGACCCTATTTCTGCATCAGTCCTGAAATGTTTAACCGTAACTTTACGAGAGCATTTCACATGTCTAGTTTAATTCAACCTGAAATTTTCTTTTCAGCTCTATCCCCTGCCGAACAACGAATTCAACAAGCCTTAGAAGATATACGTCAAGGTAAACCTGTTTTGGTGATGGACGATTTTGACCGCGAAAATGAAGCGGATCTGATCATTGCCGCAGAAACATTAAATGTAGACACCATGGCACGCATGATCCGTGATGGTTCTGGAATTGTCTGTTTTTGCTTAACGGAACAGCTTGCCGACCATTTAGACTTACCGCCAATGGTACAAAATAACTCAAGTCAGTTTCATACTGCATTTACTGTGACGATCGAAGCAGCTCAAGGCGTAACTACGGGTGTATCTGCACAGGATCGCGTCACTACAATTCATACCGCGATTAAAGATGGTGCTGTTGCTGGTGACCTCAATCGCCCTGGCCATGTATTTCCTTTACGTGCGCGTAATGGTGGCGTTTTAACACGTCGGGGGCATACTGAAGCAACTATTGATCTAGCTCGAATAGCAGGTTTAAAACCAGCAGGTGTGTTGTGTGAACTTACGAATCCAGACGGGACAATGGCAGCAGGTATTCAGGTTTTAGCTTATGCTCAAACCCATCACCTCACCGTGATTACCATTGAAGAGTTAGTTCAATATCGAATGGAACATCATCTCTAAAAATGATGAAGAGGACTGATCCCGAATCTTAAACCTTCGGGATTTCTTATTTACTGTTCCAAAAACCCAAACCATATATCGGCCATTTCTGGCTCGCTTTAATATTATTCACTAACCATGCAATCGCCACCAATGCCAGTGCACCCGTCAATACTGGAAAAATTAAGAAACTCCATGAGTAATGGACAGTTTGAGCCGTGAGTAAAATCACCAAAGGATTTGCACCCGCGGGTGGATGTACACAACGTAGTAATTGCATTAAAGCAATTGCACAGCCTACCGCCAATGCAATGCTAAGGAAATGAATCCCCAAAACTTTTAAAAAAACTAAACCAACCAATGCTGAAATGAAATGCCCAAAAATAATATTTCTTGGTTGTGCCAAAGGCGACTGTGAAACTGCATAAAGTAATACACAGGTTGCACCAAACGGCGCCATAATCCACAAATGGCCTGACCATTGTCCGAGGCATAACAACAAAGCAATACTGAGCGTTCCACCGATTAAACCTCGTAAAATATCAGCATATGCTGGTCTAGGTGCCAATTTTTCTTTGCCCATAAGAATTGAAAACATGAATGATCTCTTCGTTGATTTTGTCACGGCAACACGTTACAATCCAAATAGTACAGATCTGTACTATTTTAATCAAGAGAAAGTTGAATGTCTAAATCTGCCAATAAAATTCTAGCAACCGCGGAAGAATTGTTTAATCGCGATAGCTTTAATGCTGTTGGAGTCGATTTAATTCGGGACGAATCAGGCTGTTCTAAAACTACGATGTATACGTATTTCAAAAATAAACAACAGTTGGTCATGAACGTTTTAACAGAACGAGATCAAAGATTTAGAGAAAGCCTACAAAATTTTGTAGGTGAAGCACAGGACATTGAAGCACTTGATAAAATTTATGATTGGCATATTCAGTGGTTTCAACAAGATCATTTTAAAGGCTGTCTATTCATTCGCGCAGTGGCTGAGTCAACCAGCAAAGAAAATGAAATACATGAGATTTCTAAAGCTCATAAGCAATGGATTTATTTATTTATTTCAGCAAAAGTGCAAAATTTAAAACACGCTGATGCGATTACTGAATTATGTTATAACTTTATTGAAAGTTTAATAAGCCGTTTTTTGGTAGAAGGCTTTAATCAAGACATAGCGGATCAGAATAAGTCTCTATTGAAATTACTTATAGGTAAATTACAGTAATCATGCTCAGTCTAAGATTCTTCGACTATCGGTAGCAAATGAGTACGCATCCCATCTGCGCGTAACCACGCAAAATCATAACTGGCCTGTGCTAAAGACAGAATTCGTCTTTCAAACTCCACCCATAACGGTTTAACCTGATCAACTGTAATTGCTAGTCCACTTTCATCAGCCAGATGCTTATTTTTTTCACATAATTTCAGTGCATGATAAAGCTTACGTCCAGTTGTAGCATGTTCAAGTACACGAACACGCTTTAACTCTAGAAATTGCATCACCACGATTAAATTGGCATTGGGTAACATCGGAATCAAAATTTGATCCAATTGCAAATCCAAGCGTTTCCATATCGTCAACTGCTGTTCGGAAGTGAAGGTATTCCAACGAATAATTTCATGATTAAAACGTCGACAGCCACGACATACGTTGTCCCCGAACGTGGTCGAACAACGTCCTGCACATGGGGTTATCGTTGGAATGCGGCGATCATTACTCAAAATTTGTCTCTCTGCGTAAAGCCCCAATCAAATGGAGCTTCGTTTATTCCAGTTCATCTGCTTATACTATATCTTGTATGCAATGAAATTTTAACCACAATACTTGGTATTTTGAATAGAAATACGACAGTTATTTGATGTATATCTTCACACCGCGGATATCTCACTGTAATCAGAAAGATTTTATTATGAGCTAAATACTTTTTTTAGATTTTGAAATAATCCCTATGAAATGTATTACTTTCTCGCCTAATTCTATATTTCGCGCTAAAATACGCGCCAGAATTTTTCTCTCATCTTTTGGAGTTTTCCATGAACGCTACTGTAGAACAGCTTGCACCTGTAGAACAGCAAGCGACCACTGATTGGGTTGTTGCCGCGCTATATCAATTCAAAGAAGTCAATGATGCTGCCGATTTACAGCAACGTCTTCTGGATCTAGTCAAAACCATCAATCTGTGTGGAACTCTGATCGTTGCAAGTGAGGGAATTAACGGTACGGTTGCGGGTGATCGTCAGGCCATCGATACGATTCGTCAGTTTTTATTGAATGAAGGTTTTCAGGCGATGGAATACAAAGAGTCACTAAGCTCTGAAAAACCGTTTCGTAAAATGAAGATCAAACTTAAACAAGAAATTGTGACCTTAGGTGTTGAGGTCAAACCACGTGATTTAGTCGGCCATTATCTTGATCCCAAAGAATGGAACGAACTGATTAGCCGTGACGATGTGATATTGGTCGATACCCGCAATGACTATGAATATAAAGCGGGAACATTTAAAGGCGCGATTGATCCAAAAACTGAAACTTTTCGTGAGTTTCCAGAATACGTTAAACAAAATCTGGAACAGCACAAAGACAAAAAAATTGCCATGTTTTGTACAGGCGGGATTCGCTGTGAAAAATCAACTTCTTTACTTTTGCAAGAAGGTTTTAACGAGGTTTATCATCTCAAAGGCGGTATTTTAAAATATCTAGAAGAAACGCCTGCCGAAGAAAGCTTATGGGAAGGCGAATGTTTTGTATTCGATGGTCGAACTGCGGTGACGCATGGCGTGGAAGAAGGTCAGAATATCAAATGTCATGCCTGTGGCTGGCCTTTAACTCCTGAAGAATCAGCTTTACCAAGTTATGAACATGGCGTGTCATGCGTGTACTGTATCGACAAAACTTCTGAGAAACAAAAAGAAGGTTTCCGTATGCGTCAGTCACAAATTGCCGCCGCAAAACGTAAGCGTCTTTAAGATTTCTATGCATTCATGAATAGATTTAAGCCGAAATTCGTATTTCGGCTTTTTTATGGTTTTTACGCCATTTGCCCTAAGATAAAAAATTGTCCCGAGGCCAAAACCACTTTATCTAAAACTTGCATGCCCAAAGCATCATGGATTTTGAGGGAAATAGGATTATCCGCATCGATAAAAGCCACAATGGCATCGAATCCTTCAGCTTTTAGTTCTTTTAAGGCTTGATCATGTAAGGTTTTGGCAACGCCTTTGCCACGAAACTGATCATCGACCAAAATCGGACCATAAGCTGCATAGCGTAAATCTGCCAAAGGGGTTTCCTGCAAAATTAAAATATTGGCATGCTCTTGAATATACGCCAAAATTTCTGGTCCTTTGGATTCAATTTCACGTTGTATCACTAAGAACCCAGAGGACTGTCCATCTAGTTCAGCCACATCAATAGCTGATACATCAATCCAGTGCTGAAGCAGTTGATCAAAATGCGGATTATCTTGAACAAAGCCTGAATCCAGATCTTTTCCAACTTGGCTCAATTGTTGTTTTGAGTTGTTTTGATATAACTTAAGCATCCAGTCTTTGTCCTGTTGAATCGCTTTTCTGATTTTGATCTGTGTCATATCCCTACCTCACTTTTAATGATGGTTACAGCCAACAATTGAACTAATTCATTGTTTTTATTAAATTAAGTACAATTTATATGGCTCAATTTCACTGGTTACAAGATTAAAATTCAAGCCACATAATATGATCATGCCTTGTTACATAATTTTATCCTGTTATTGTCATGTTTCATCCTAATCGATCATTGTTTAAGTTACATGCGTGATTATGTAGGGAAATGTATAAAAAAATTTAGTCCGCTTATTTACATAAGAAAGATTTAAAAACAGCGACTTAATCTTTAATATCAATTTATTTACCAATACATATTTATGGACAATTGGATCATCCAGATCATTGAGAGTCTGGGCTATTTTGGCATCGCTTTTTTGATGTTTCTGGATAATGTTTTTCCTCCCATTCCCTCAGAAGTCATTATGCCGAGCGCGGGCTATACCGCCTCTCGTGGGCAGCTTCAGATTGTAGGGGTGATTATTGCAGGCAGTATAGGGTCGATATTGGCTGCTGCCGTTTTGTATGCCATTGGTCGTAAAATCCCAAAAACGGCACTGTTTAGATGGGTCGATCGTTACGGGCGATACTTATTTATTCAATCAAAAGATTTAGAGAAAGCGCTGAATTGGTTTGAACGGTATGGACATCGTATCGTGTTTTGGGGGCGAATGATTCCTGCGGTTCGCTCTTTAATTAGTATTCCTGCCGGCATGAGTCAAATGCCTTTTAGCAAGTTCATGCTGTATAGCAGTTTAGGTACCATTATCTGGACCACATTTTTAGCCTGCATCGGTTTTTATTTTGGTGAAAATCAAGAACTGATGTTTACGATTATGCATCGGGTAGGATATATCATTTTAGCCATTACCTTATGCTTTTGTGCATGGTGGCTCTATCGTAAATTTTATAAAATTAAACCGAGGTAACTATGCAACACGAATTTTGGCACCAGCGCTGGCAGGAAAATCGAATCGGATTTCACCAATTTATGCCAAGTCCGCTCATGGTTTCATATTTTAATGAATTAAATTTAAAGCCTAATTCACGTGTTTTTGTGCCTTTAAGTGGTAAAACACTCGATATTCGCTGGTTGCTCCAACAAGGCTATCGTGTGATTGCAGTTGAACTCAGCCAAATTGCAGTGGTTGCTTTAATTGAACAACTCAACACAGATTTTGGATTTGATTTTGAAATGTCAGAACAAAATAATTTGATTCATTATTCACATCCACAAATCGATATTTTCGTCGGTGACTTTTTTGATCTGACTCACAAACAATTGGGACAAGTCGATGCGATTTATGATCGTGCTGCGCTGATTGCCTTGCCTTATGAAATGAGACAACAATATGCACAACACCTGATTCAGATCAGTCAGGCGGCACCTCAATTTCTGATTAGTTATGAATATGATCAGGGCAGCTTTGAGGGGCCTCCATTTTCCGTTGAATCTGACGAGATTCAACAGCTTTATCATCATGTTTATGACATCAAATGTTTAACAGAACAATATGTGGATGCGCAAAAAAACAAAGGAGATCATCCTCGCAGTAAAGTCTGGTTACTTCGCACGAAAATATAAGCATAAAAAACACCTCAGTTTGAGGTGTTTTTATTATTGCTTTGCTTCACTTCGTGAAGTGAACATTTAATTAGGCGTGTGATACATCAGATACAATTCATTTAAATTATCTGGGATTTCTTCTGCCAATTCATCCATCAACTGACCATTACGACGGAAAGATTCCATTTGTGGGTCTTCTTCATCAATGCCACTAAACACCATGATTGGCAAAGTCAAATCAACTAATTGTTCTTCATATTCTGGTGCAAACCATGCTTCTTCATTTAGGAACATTGCATCGACAAAACCGACGCTCCAGTCGCCTAAACTTGAATCTACGTCTGCTTCTTCAATTTCAAAAGGAAACTCAATCCCTTCTTCATTGGCCAAGTTTTGACGAATCGAATCTAGCCAAAGTTTAATTTGTTCAATAATCGCAGTAGGAACTTTTTTCTGATTGCTTTCAAATAACTCATCTAACCAGCGATCGAACTGCGGACCAACTGCAATCGCACACAGAAAACCATGAGTGGCCGCAAAATCCAGACCATGTTCATTTTGGTCACCATCAAGATAATCACTTAATTGATCTAAATCCAAGGTACTCATTGTTTATCCAGTGTTATCAATAAATAGCGTATAGCATAACATTTTCAGTTCGCTATGCGGTGTCTGATTGTATTAGTCTTCGTCATCCAGATCATCGTCATCAAAGTCATAATCAAAGTCTTTTAACTCACGCTCTAAACGGCGTTGTGCCAAAAGATCATCAATTAAACGTCGCTTTTCCAATGACTCTTTTGCACTGATTTTGCCTGATGCTTCATCAAAACTAACATCATCATCATCACCGTAGCTATCATCTAATTCAAAATCTGTAGAAGACACTAAAACTACCTCGTAGTGAAAAAATGTGAATAGGTCTAGGCGCTATTTATCTTGCCTAATCGGGCATGTCAAGTTTTTTTTATTTTTTTCGACTTTAGCGGATTATTTGTATCTTTTTTCATCAAAAAATTTGTATATTGATAAAACTCTTGTTAACGTCTATCGATAATTCTTGATGAAAAATTTAGGATGACATAACTTGAAAAAAACAAGTCCAACCCAATATTCAAAAAATAGCTGTGAAATCAAATATATTTTTTAATTCAGATGTAAGCGATCAAATCGAAAACATTTAGAGCGAATTGTGCTATCATGCACGGTTTTTTACTGCCACAGATTCAACGAAGAGTAAGCAAAGATGAGCGATATGCATTCCCCTACTTCCCAAGTAGCGGCTCTGATTAGCCGAGGCAAAGAACAAGGTTATTTAACCTACGCTGAGGTCAACGATCATCTCCCAGACTCAATTACCGAAAGCGAACAGATTGAAGATATCATTCAGATGCTTCAGGACGTTGGTATTCCTGTGCATGAACGTGCGCCAGAATCTGATGATGCAATGTTTGGCGAATCCACTGAAGCTGCCGATGAAGTTGCAGAAGAAGAAGCGGCTGCGGTATTGGCATCGGTTGAAAGTGAGCCTGGGCGTACGACTGACCCAGTGCGTATGTACATGCGTGAGATGGGAACAGTTGAGCTCCTGACTCGTGAAGGTGAAATCAGCATTGCAAAACGTATCGAGGAAGGTATCCGCGATGTCTTGCACTCAATCGCTTACTGGCCAAATGCTGTTGAAGTTGTATTACAAGAATATAATGACTTTTTAACTGGTGAACGTCGTCTTGCCGACATTCTTTCAGGTTATCTCGATCCTGAAACCGATGAAGACATTCCAGAAGTGCTTGAAGAAGAAGCTGAACTGGAAGAAGACGAAGAATCTTCATCTAAGACCACTAAAGAGGTGAAACTGGATGATGATGACGAAGAAGAAGAATCTGAAGGTGATGATGATTCTGAAGGTGAATCTGGTCCAGACCCAGAAGTCGCGAAAGTTCGTTTTGAAGAATTAGAAGCTGCGTGGAATAATACCAAAGCGGTGATTGAACAACATGGCCGTAGCAGTGAACAAGCCAATGAAGCTTTAGAATCACTTGCATCTGTGTTTATGATGTTCAAATTTACGCCACGTCTATTTGATATTATTTCAGAAATGATCCGTGGTACACACGAACAAATCCGTGCCAACGAACGTGAAATCATGCGTTATGCGGTGCGTCGTGGTCGTATGGATCGTAATCAGTTCCGTACCAGCTTTCCTGGTCAGGAATCTAATCCTGCATGGTTCGATGAACAGATTGCAAAAGCCCCTGCTGAAATGCGTTCGTACTTAGAAAAAGTTCGTCCTGATGTCTTGGCATTCCAGCAAAAAATTGCCGATATCGAAAAAGATCTCGATCTTCATGTTCGCGAAATCAAAGATATTTCTAAACGCATGGCAGTTGGTGAAGCGAAAGCTCGTCGTGCCAAAAAAGAAATGGTGGAAGCCAACTTGCGTCTGGTGATTTCGATTGCCAAGAAATATACCAACCGTGGTTTACAATTCCTTGATTTGATTCAGGAAGGTAACATCGGCTTGATGAAAGCAGTGGATAAGTTTGAATACCGTCGTGGTTATAAGTTCTCGACTTATGCAACATGGTGGATTCGTCAGGCGATTACCCGTTCGATTGCGGATCAGGCGCGTACCATTCGTATTCCTGTCCACATGATTGAAACCATTAACAAAATCAATCGTGTATCACGTCAGTTATTACAAGAAATGGGCCGTGAACCGACACCAGAAGAATTAGGCGAACGTCTGGAAATGGACGAAGTCAAAGTTCGTAAAGTGTTGAAAATTGCCAAAGAGCCAATTTCGATGGAAACACCAATTGGTGATGATGAAGATTCGCATTTGGGTGATTTCATTGAAGACTCAAACATCACTTCACCAGTGGATGCAGCGACTTCAGAAGGCTTGAAAGAAGCCACTCGTGAAGTGCTGGAAAATCTGACTGAACGTGAAGCCAAAGTCTTAAAAATGCGTTTTGGTATTGATATGCCAACCGATCATACTTTGGAAGAAGTGGGTAAACAATTTGACGTTACCCGTGAGCGTATTCGTCAGATTGAGGCAAAAGCGCTGCGCAAATTACGTCATCCTTCACGTTCTGAGCACTTGCGTTCGTTCCTTGAAAATGACTAATTTGAATCAATGAGCAGTCACTTGAAATTTGAGTGACTGTCCCCATTTAATATTCAAATACATACAACAATGCCTGCATTTTCGCAGGCATTTCATATGGAGAATGTTATGTTAGACCGTACTCCTTCTCGCGAATTACAAGAACATCTTTGGGTTTTTCCAATGGATTATCCAATCAAATTGATTGGTAATGCGGGAGATGAGCTTCGTACTGCTGTGATTGATATCTTGCAAAAACATTTTCCAGAATTTGATGGCGATTCACTCAAAGTGCAACCATCTCGCACTGGAAAATATCACTCGATTACTGCGCAATTGCGTTTTGATGAGCTTGAGCAAGTACATGCCTTATATGCTGACTTGGCTGCATGTGAACACATTCGTACTGCACTCTAAAAACAACGCGAGAAATAAAAAAACACGCCTGTAGGCGTGTTTTTTTATGGCTGAACAGAATCTAAAATCAATGATCGGGTCTTTAATCAAATAAAAGTTGCTTCTTCAACCATCTCAACCAATTTATGAATGATTTTATAGCGCTTTTTATTCATGATTTACACACATCACATATAAATCAGTGTGATCCATGATTTTATTCATAACTAACTTCTTTATAATGAACAAGTATTTTGATTGAACATAGGGCTGACATTTGTGAATAACGTCATAATCAAACCAACTTTGACTATACGTCAATATCAAAACTTGACCCCTTATGCTGATCGTTTTCAAGAAATGAAAAACCTGACTGAACAACGGGATGAAAATACACCCGATCAACTCTGGATTTTGCAACATCCAGATGTGCTCACGCAGGGACAAGCAGGCAAGCCTGAACATATTTTAATTCCAACTGATATCCCTATAGTACAGTCCGATCGCGGTGGGCAAGTCACTTGGCATGGACCGGGTCAAATGGTAATTTATTTCATGTTTGATTTAAATCGTCTAAAATGGAATGTCCGCACACTGGTCTCCTTCGCAGAACAGTTGATGATTGACCTATTAAATAAATATAGAATCAAGGCCTATGCTAAACCTGATGCACCGGGCGTTTATGTGGATGAACGTAAAATAGGATCACTCGGATTTAAAATCCGACGTGGACGCAGCTATCATGGGTTAGCGTTAAATATTGATTGTGATTTAACTGGCTTTCAAACCATTAATCCTTGTGGTTATGCGGGGCTGGAGATGGTTCGCTTATCTGACCTTGTTCAAGATTATCCAACGCTTGAACAGCTTGCTTCAGATGTAGTTGAATATTTTAACAACACCGATTACTTTAGTGACGTAGAAGTCACCTCTGCATAATTTACTTTATTTTTTCCAAAAAACTATTTAGAGTAATTACTCTAAAACTCAAAATTAGAATGTTAAAAGGGATAAACGTGTGATTTCAAGTAAAACCGTAAAACCCGCATTGCAAATGGGCTACGTCAAACTCATGATGGATGTGATTGGACGTGGTCTCGTGATGGCAAGTCAGGTCGATCAAGAAATACAAAATGAAGTGGCGAAATTTCCAGTAGGCTTTGTTTTATCCATGAATGTATTCCCTAATGGGCCTGCATTTGTCGCGAAAGTGACTGAAGATAAAAAATTGCAACTGATTTCGCTTGAACAGGGAAAACCTGATTTGACCATTACGTTCAAGCATTTAACCCATGCTTTTATGGTATTTTCATTTCAGGAAAGTACGGCACAGGCATTTGCAAATGACCGTATGATTGCTGATGGCGATGTCTCCAGTGCAATTCGACTGGTACGCTGCCTCAATAAAATGGAATCTCTAATTTTACCAAAAGTGGTGGCATCGCTCGCCGTAAAACAATATCCAACCGAGCTTAGTTTGAAAGATAAACTCAGTGAAGCAGCCAATATTTATCTGAAAGTCGCACAGTCATACTTAAAACGGAGTGTATAAAATGGCTAAACCGTATTATGAATTTTTTTGTCCAGTTAAAGTCATTGCAGGCAGTGCTGCTTTAGAACACATTCCATTTGAACTTGCGACTTTAGGTTCAAAACGTCCGATGATCATTACTGATAAAGGCGTAAGAGCAAATAAATTACTTGAGCCGATTGAAACGGCTTTTGCATCTACTGATGCTGAAATTGGCTATATTTTTGATGATGTACCACCAGATTCAAGTCTGGAAACCGTCCGTAATGCTGCCCAGTTTTATCGTGACAACAACTGCGATGCAATTATTGCAGTCGGTGGTGGTTCAGTGATTGATACCTCAAAGGCAACTAATATTTTAGTGTCTGAGGGTGGTAACGATCTACTCAAATACTCAGGTGCGCATAACTTACCTAAACCACTCAAACCATTTTTTGTGATTCCAACCACATCAGGGACAGGTTCAGAAGTCACCATGGTTGCGGTGGTTTCAGATACGCAAAAGAATGTAAAGCTGGCATTTGCATCTTATTATCTCATGCCGCATGCCGCGATTCTTGATCCACGTATGACGCAAACTTTACCTGCACATTTAACTGCCATGACAGGTATGGATGCACTGACACATTGTGTGGAAGCTTATACTTGTTTAGCCGCCAATCCGTTAAGCGATGCCTATGCGAGTGCAGGTATTAAAAAAATTAGTGAAAACTTGTTTAATGTCATCGAAAACCCATCAGATGCACAAGGTCGTTTAGAGTTGGCACAAGCCTCAACCATGGGCGGAATTGCATTCTCTAACTCTATGGTCGGTTTAGTACATTCGCTTGGGCATGCATTAGGTGCAGTTGCACACTTACCACATGGTCTTTGCATGAACTTGTTCTTACCGTATGTGCTTGAGTACAATAAGGAAGTAAATGGCAACAAAATCGGTGAATTGTTACTGCCATTGGCGGGCGCAGATATTTATGCACAAACCCCGGCTCATCTTCGTGCTGAAAAAGCCATTGCGACTATTTTAGCCATGCGTGACCGTTTATTCATGATGACCAAATTGCCGCGTAACTTACGTGAAACAGGTAAAGTTACAGAAGCGCAACTCGATGAGATTGCAGAAAAAGCGCTCAATGATGGTTCAATTATCTATAATCCAAAAGAAGCGAGCTTTGACGATTTAAAAGCCATTTTACAAAAAGCATGGTAATTTAAAACGCATTCGCTGTTGTTACTCTAAGTAAGAGTCTGAATTCTCAAGTCATTCAGACTCTTTTCTTTTTTTATGATTTTCATTCATCATAATTTTTAGCAAATTGGCAAAAAATTTGCTAAAAAATCCACAAAGTTACTGACAAAAGGCATCGATTTAGGATAGATTGGCGCACTTTACTTTTTCATATAGGGGGGATCGTTCGTCTCAAACGATCCTTAACAGACATGACTGATCCTTGATCAACGATTATGAGGATACGCCGTTGACAACTCACACTGGGACTCAACCTGCGGCTAAACTGCAAAAAAATCTTGTGCTATGGCACATCATTATCATCGGTTTGGCATACATTCAGCCCATGACTGTATTTGATACGTTTGGTCTCGTATCACAAGATAGCCATGGACATGTACCAACGTCATATATTTTTGCTTTAATTGCAATCCTACTTACGTCCATCAGCTATGGACATATGATTAGGCGTTATCCTTCTGCTGGCTCAGCATATACCTATGCACAAAAATCCATTCATCCCAATGTCGGGTTTATGGTGGGCTGGTCATCATGGCTCGATTATTTACTCTCTCCGTTGGTCAATATTATTTTGGCCGATATTTATCTGCGTGCGCTGTTTCCAGATGTCAATAACTGGATTTGGGTCATTGGCTTAACCATCATTATGACTGTGGTCAATTTGTTTGGTGCTCGTTTTGTGGCTCGTTTTAACAGTACGATTGTTTTTATCCAGATTGGTGTCATTTTCTACTTTACGTATAAAGTCTATTTGCTGCTCACTCAGGGCATGAATGCCGATGGTAGTCTGGATCAATCACAATACCAACTCTGGAGCATCGCACCTTTCTGGAATGAGATGACATCTATTGGTGCGCTGATCACAGGTGCAACCATTCTGTGTTTCT
Source organism: Acinetobacter sp. 479375 (assembly GCF_000581715.1). Lineage (NCBI taxonomy): Bacteria > Pseudomonadati > Pseudomonadota > Gammaproteobacteria > Moraxellales > Moraxellaceae > Acinetobacter > Acinetobacter sp. 479375. The sequence continues at coordinate 57,478 of NZ_JEZN01000004.1, forward strand.
CATTTACGGGCTTTGATGCATTGTCATCTTTGGCAGAAGAAACCAAAGACACTGAAAAAGTATTGCCTAAAGCCATTTTCCTGACTGCATTAATTGCAGGGGTGATCTTTATTATTAGCACCTATTTTATGCAGATTTACTTTCCGAGTGACCCTGCAAATTACTTCAAGAAAATTGATGAAACCCAGCCTGAAATTTTATTGGCAATTGGCGGGATCACTTTCCAAACGGTGATTCTTTATTTTGCCATTGTCACGGTGATGGCATCAGGGATTTCAGCCCATGCTGGTGTTTCACGTTTAATGTATGTGATGGGTCGTGATGGGGTCATTAACAAGAAAATCTTTGGACATATTAGTCCTAAGCTTTATACACCTACCTATAACATCATCATTGTAGGGGTGGTGGCGCTTGCGGCAGGTTTCCTTGATTTTGAACACATTGCCAATCTGATTAGCTTTGGTGCGTTAACTGCGTTTAGTTTTGTGAACTTCTCAGTGATTTCACGCTATGCATTGCGTGATGGACGTACCAAAAATATCAAAGATATTTTTAATTATATCGTCATTCCTGTACTTGGTTTTGCCAGTGTATTTATGATGTGGCTTGAAATTGATCAACTTGCACTGAAAATTGGTTTGATTTGGGCTGCGATTGGAGTCGGCTATTTAGCTTACAAAACTCGCGGATTCCGTTATCCACCTCCGCAGCACAATGAACATGAATAAATCTTAAAAATAAAGGGCTTAGATAAGCCCTTTATTTTTTATTAGAGATTGGATTCAAAAGTATTACACTGGTTTAAATCACCCGTTTTAAGTCCGACCTGAAACCAATGCATGCGTTGCTGACTTGTACCATGGGTAAAGCTGTCTGGTACCACCTGACCTGTTGCCTGTTTTTGCAAATAATCATCACCAATTTTTTGCGCGGCATCCATCGCCTCTTCAATATCACCTTGCTCTAAAAATTGGGTTCTCTGCTCATTATGATTTGCCCATATTCCGGAAAAACAATCAGCTTGTAATTCTAATCTAACCGAAAGCTGATTGCCTTGGGTACGACTACCTTGCGATTGTGCTTGTTGTACCTGAGAAGAGATTCCAAGCAGATTTTGCACATGATGACCAACTTCATGTGCTATCACATAAGCCTGTGCAAAATCGCCTGCTTGATCTTGACGGGAAAGTTCAGTTTGATTTTGCTCACCCGAGATTCCCATTTGCTGACGCATCTCTTTAAAGAAAGCGGTATCAATATAGACTTTTTGATCTGCGGGACAATAAAACGGCCCCATTGCAGCTTGAGCTGTACCACAGCCCGAACGAATCGCGCCAGAAAACATGACCAATTTGGGTGGAGTATAAGTTCCGCCTAACTGTTTAAAAATGGGCGACCATGTATCTTCGGTATCTGCCAGTACAGTTCCCACAAATTCAGAAGCTTCCTCCTGTTCAGGTGTCAGTTGTTGAGGAGCCTGATCACTGACCTGCTGTTGTTGAGTAACGCTTTTAGTCGCCTGATAAGCCATTTGTGGATCGACACCAAAAAACTTCCATGCCACGAAAGCAACGATTAAACCCAAAATACTAATACCGCCTGCTTTGGCAGCGCCGCCACCACGACGATCCTCCACATTGGTACTGATACGACGACCTTTCCAGCGCATAATTCACCTCTTATCTTTTATTATAATGATGACTTCATTCAACTCTATGAAGTTACTTTTTTAGGCCACAGCTTTTGAATTAAGCTTACAACCAATAATACGATGACACCAGCAATCATCCCCACTGCAAAATTGATCAACGTCGGGGTGATTGCACCAATAATATTACCAACGTTTGGAATCAGCTCCAGATGGTCTGTGGTATCTTCAGTAAAGTGATGTAACAATGGAATGGTATGCGCAATAATACCGCCTCCAACAAGAAACATTGCGATCGTCCCTACAATCGTTAAAGTTTTCATTAACTTCGGCGCAAATGCCAATAAACCGCGTCCAATACTTTGTTTTACATTTGATGTTTGTTGCGTCAAATAAAGTCCTAAATCATCAATTTTGACAATCATGGCAACGAAACCATATACACCCACTGTCATAATAATGGCGATGATACTCAATACCGTCACTTTAGAGATAAAAGATGCGGCTGCCACAGTCCCCAGAGAAATCACCACAATTTCAGCTGATAAGATAAAGTCAGTACGAATAGCACCTTTGATTTTTTCTTTTTCATAGGTGACTAAATCAGTTTCATCTTTCACCAATTTTTCTGCGGCTTCTTCCGCTGTCGCTGCTTTTTTATGATGTAAAGAATGCAAGACTTTTTCAACGCCTTCATAACATAAGAATAAACCACCAATCATCAGCAATGGATTAATCAACCATGGCGCAATCACACTAATGAGCAATGCCAGAGGCACCAAAATCAGTTTATTAATAAAAGAGCCTTTGGCGACGCCCCAAACCACAGGAAGCTCACTATCAGCGCGTACGCCACTGACCTGTTGAGCATTTAAAGCCAAATCATCGCCCAGTACGCCTGCTGTTTTTTTTGCTGCCATTTTACTCATGACGGCAACGTCATCCAGCACAGTGGCAATATCATCTAATAATAAAAGTAAGCTACTCGCCATTTAATTTTCCTTAAGTTTTTAGGCTTCTTTTTTATTGTGACTGACATTAAAAAAAATTATGCCGTACAATGTCGCCTATTCAATCGTTTAATGATATGTAGATTCATACTACTTTGGAATAGAGAATGAGTAATCTTGATCATCGTCCAATTATTTTGACTGGCGACCGTCCCACTGGACAGCTTCATTTAGGCCATTTTGTAGGTTCACTACGCTCACGTGTAGGTTTACAGGACAGCCATCATCAACATTTATTATTGGCAGATGCTCAAGCCTTAACAGATAATGCAGATAATCCAGATAAAGTGCGCCGTAATATCCTAGAAGTTGCACTGGACTACTTAGCAGTAGGCATCGATCCTACTAAAACCACAATTTGCGTTCAGTCCTGCTTACCGGCACTGAATGAATTGACCATGCTTTATCTGAACTTTGTGACCGTCGCACGTCTGGAGCGCAATCCAACGATCAAATCTGAAATTCAGATGCGTGGCTTTGAGCGTGATATTCCCGCTGGTTTCTTATGCTATCCAGTGGCACAAGCGGCTGATATTACCGCATTTAAAGCGACTGTAGTGCCTGTGGGTGAAGACCAGATCCCGATGATTGAACAGACCAATGAAATTGTTCGTCGCGTCAATCGTCAAATCGGTCAAGACTTATTGCCTGAATGTAAAGCCCTGCTTTCGAACATGGCACGTTTACCAGGTTTTGATGGTAAAGCCAAAATGTCTAAATCATTGGGCAATACCATTGTCTTAAATGCCTCTGATAAAGACATTAAAAAAGCCGTCAATGCCATGTATACAGACCCGAATCATCTGCGGATTGAAGATCCAGGTCAGGTTGAAGGCAATATTGTATTTACTTACCTAGATGCTTTTGATCCAAATTCAGAAGAAGTCGAAGAATTAAAAGCACATTATCGTCGCGGTGGTTTAGGTGATGGTACGGTGAAAAAGCGCCTTGAAGGAATTTTGAAAGATTTAATTAGCCCAATTCGTGAACGTCGTGAAGAATTAGCTAAAGATCCAGATTACATTATGGATGTATTACGCGATGGTACTGAAAAATGCCGGATCATTACTCAAAATACATTAGATGAAGTCAAAGATGGTTTAGGTTTATTTAAATTCTAAATTAAATCATTGTTTTATTTAAAGGCTCTTATCATTAAGAGCCTTTTTTATGAATGATTTTCTCTAAAGAAATAGCAATACATTATTTAAATGATATACAGCTCACAAAATAATCGCTTTATTAACGTGATTTAACACTACTTAACGTGAATACCAATGAATTTGGTCAGTTATAAAATTACTATAAGTCATGAAAGTTATGAATTTCCCCAATTTCATGACATTTCTCCTTAACCGAAGCTGTTTATAACAGATTCGTTGTTCTGCGTAATGATCACCCCAATCATTGCGCTTTTTTTTGTTTAAAATTTACTCTAGTAGTAAATCATATATTTCACGCATTGTCTGCTACTTATTAAAAAAAAATTAGAATTATTTATTTGAAGGCTTTTGTTATTTAAATTACCTTTAAAAAATAAATTGAATAAAATTGATAGACTTAGAATAGACTTTATAAATGATAAATGTTATCGTTTTTAAATTACTTGTGAAAAGACAGTAATAACAATAATTTAATTTCAATAAGATAAAGAGCCGCTTTATGTTGTGGGACTTGTTTACTCATCCTTCAAATTATATTTTCAGCATTAGTTTAGTTTTATGTTTTGCCATTGGAATACTTGAACTTATCTTGCTTATGATTGGAGGTTCATCTCAAGTTTTAGATCAATTTCTTCCAGAGCAGTTAAGTGATTACCAACCTGATGCCGATTTAGATGCCGATCAAGGCATCTTCTGGCAATTTTTTGACTGGCTATATCTGGGCAGAATCCCTTTATTAATCTGGTTAATTGTTTTTCTTACCACTTATTCCCTGACCGGTTTTATCATACAGGGAACATTTTATATCTTTACTGAACATTATTTTTCAGTATGGCTGATTGCCCCTGCGGTACTTTTTTTGTCAATGCCTTTTGTACGTTGGGCTTCTGCTTTAGTCAGCAAAATCATACCAAAAGATGAAACCACAGCAATTTATAGTGAAGATTTGATTGGGCAACCAGCAAAAATTATTTTAGGGATTGCCCGAGCCAATTCGCCCGCTCAAGCTAAAGTAAAAGATCAATTCGGACAAACACATTTGCTATTACGGTTGCAGCAGAGGCTGAAGTGGAAAAATTGCGCTTGAAAGCAAAGGGGGAATCTGATGCCAAAATGCTACTCGCACAGGATCAAGAAAAACAATATCAAGTAGATGCCGAAGGTACTCCGTGCAGTCAATGAAGCATCCAATGTTCTATGGACTGAACAGGTCGAAATGCAAATTCGCCTTACTTAAAGTCCAATACACATAAACAATAATAAAACGTGCAGAGATCAATCTCGATGAAAATGCGATTTAGCTTCGCATTTTCATCAAGTTAAATTGATATCAAAAACGATAACTATAACCGATAGTGTAAACCACAGGATTGACATCCAGTCGCCCAATCTTTTGCCCATCAAGTTTGACATCGCTTTCTACTTGCGCATAACGTACATCAGCAAAGACACCCCAGTTTTTAGCATCTGCTGGTTGAAAATTAAATCCGATCTGGCCTGCATAACCATAAGTGGCATCTGCTTTGAGCTTGGCATCACTTCCAATTAATTTTTCATCCCACGGAATCGCGACGGTAAGCCCTGCCCCAATATAAGGCGTAAAACGTGTGGAGTTTCTAAAATGATATTTTGCAGTCAGGGTTGGCGGTAAATGTTTAAATTTGGCGGCATCCACTCCATTTAACTGAATATCATGCTGAAATGGTGCTAAGGCAAGTAATAATTCTGCGGAAAACGGAGAATTACCAAAAAAATATTCAACTGATGGCGTCGCATTAAATTCATTACTGACATCAGCTCTGGCACCAGCCAAGACACCATTATCATGTGCAGGCGCGAGAAAACTTCCTCCTAGTTTGACTTGCCAGTTTTCGGCATGAGTCAGGGGCATTGTGCCTAGAACAATCATCGTCATAAGTAACCCTTTATATCGTTTTAAATCTATAAGCATGCTTAGCTTACCTCTATCTTTTTAAATGCTGATTTATAAGTCTTGCCAAATACATATCAGTCTAAAAATAAATGATCTCTAAGATTTATTGTTCTTTGATTCAATCATTCTAAGTGACATATTCTATTATTTGGTCTAAACACTTTAATCAGATTAGATTTTTGATAGAAATAATTAATCACAATTTATTTATCTTAAATTTTCAATTAATGAAAACATGCTAACTTTAACTGAATTACATCTATATATTTAAAAGATTCAGCTCTTGATTTAATTATTAGACTTCTTTCATCATTGTTTGAACCCTCCTTATTTTCCTATCATAGGAAGAAATAAAAAAGGTCTTATGAAAGAAGTTTATTCTATTGAATTTAAATCGTTAACTATGAAAAAATAAGTTTTAAAAGGCATTCAAGCGATCAGAATACCTTTTTATAATTAGAAATATTTAAGTATTTTATAAATCTGTGTCATATTTAATCAGATTTCCGTGTTCATCAAAATGTAGAGTCATATTCTTGGAACTTTTCATCGCATGAATATCACGTACATTTAAATTGAAACTTTGCGCAATCTGAGCTTCTGTTGCGGGTTCTGGTACACTACGTCTTTGAACATTATAAAAACGTATCCAGTTATAAGATGCCCAGATAAATAAAATTAGAATTAAAATCACAATACAGATTGCGAGCATATACAAGCTATATCGACCATTGTTGTTTAATGATAAAAACAACTGTTTGTAAATATTTTGCCCTTCAAACCACCAAAGAAAAACAGTAAAAATTGGCATAATCAGCCACATCCACAAACTCCACCCTAAAATTTGCAGTGAAAATCCAGCCCATTTATTTTTCACATATTCAGGTCGATCAATATATTGTGGAATATCCAGTGGGTTCTGATCGACATGACTATGCGAATGAATTTGATCATTTTTCATATTCTTTCTCTGCTCCAAAACCACGATCTGGACTCACCCAACGTGCTCGCTTCTGAGTTTTAAAAATCGTTTTAGGTAATGCAACGACAGTCGATAGCATGGCCAGTATCCAGAAAAAAAGTGGATACCAGATCACCCAAAAATAATTACGAAAATGTCGTCGATCATACTGACGATCAATCAACAAACTTACTAAAAACTGGATTAAACAGGTCAATCCTAAAATTACGCCATACCATTGTGGCCAAAGAGACTGAATCGCCCATTCTCCGGGTAAGCTAAAAAATAAACCGTAGAAATACAATACAAAAATACTAAACATCACATATGCCCAGACGACGCTGATTAGTGCCTCAAACGCAATCGGCCACATACGGCGTAGTCGCCATTTGAATATTTTAGGCACATAAGCAAAAATAACTTCAATCCCCCCTTGTGCCCAGCGTAGGCGTTGCTTCCATAGTCCCTTAAAAGTTTCAGGCATATAGATATAACAGAGTGCCTGCGGGACATAATGTAAGTCCCAATGATCGAACTGTAAGCGCCAAGAAACATCAATATCTTCAGTGATCATGTCGTCGCGCCAATAACCGATGCGATCCAGAGCCACTTTACGAAATCCCACAATGGCACCCGACACCGTGAATAAACGCCCGTAAGTTCGCTGCGCCCGTTTGATCAGTCCAATAATAGAAGAAAACTCACCGACTTGTATTTTAGCTAAAACACTAGAACGATTAATAATTCGTGGATTGCCTGTCACGGCACCGACCCGTGGATAAGTCGTTAAATGATGCATCATCCAAAGTACGGTATAAGGATGTAGCAAAGCATCTCCATCGATACACACCAAATATTCATACTGACTCACCATCGCGCCTGCTCTTAAAGCATGCGCCTTACCCTGATTTTCTGCCAGATGCACAACACGTAATTGCGGATGCTGTTTTTCCAGTTCATTTAATATTTCACCCGTGCGATCAGAACTACCGTCATTAATCGCAATCACTTCGAAAGTTGGATACTGACTTTGTAGGGCGTATCGAATGGTTTGTCGAACTTGCTTTTCCTCATTAAAACAAGGAATAAGAATACTACAGCCTTCCTGACTTGGGCTCGGATGATCTGGCTGATTAAATTCACGTTTAAAATAAAACCATAGCCCCCCTGCAATCCACGCCCAAGCCATAAATAACGGATATAAAAAGGCAAAACCAAACACAACATCACTGATACGGAGCTGACTCAATTCAAACATTATTTGTGCTCCGCTTTAGAATCAAGAATATAAGGATCTTTATAATTCAATGCAGAATCATTCAAGCTTAAATCAACATATAAATTTTTCTGAATTGCCTGCCCCTGATTCAATTGATAATCTTCAACACCCAGTTTTTGTATCCCTAAGCTCTTAAGCTGTTGATAGGCTTTTTTATAAACCATCCAATCTTTTTTCTGTTGTGGCGAAATATCAAAGCCCACCATTAAGCGTTGCTTTTCTAGGCTGCTTAATGGTTGACTGGCTTTCACAAAAGCCTTAAATGTATTCGGGGCATGCAATGGATCAAGCTCAACATAAATCAAATCGCTATACATTAGACCTTGTTCAAGCAATGGTTTTAATCCATTAAATTGTGAAATCTCAGGTTTTACTTTAAGCACGGTACGAAAATTGGTGCTGATATTGATCAGACCATTGGCTTTGGCTTTCACTTGCTCTTTAATTTTGAAAATCTGTTGAATATTTTGCTGGCATTGTTGATTCCAAGATTGAGTTTGCAACGCACAATCCAGATGGTTTTGTACATTGAGAATCAGACCGTCCAATGAACTATTGTTCTTGAATAAGTCCTCAGTCAAATTCGCAAGCGGAATCTGTTGTTTTGTTTCTAAATCAAGCGGTAATTCTACAAAAGCCTGTTGCCCAATCCTTGTCCTCGCTTGCCAGATCATTCGGTTAAGTACATCCTGATGATGGGGCAATAACCGCGTTGGAAAAAATGCACCGTCTATTTTTCCATCCTGATCCTGATCAACAACGACTTTAAAGATGATCGCGTTGGTCTTTAAACTTGCCAACTGTTCTAGCATTTGACCTAATTTTTTATCATCTAAAGTTCCATCAGCATTCACAAAATCAGCTGGATCGATGGCAATGAGACTTCTTCTATTTTTAGAAGGTCGTCGAATATCTTCAAGAAATCTAAGCATTTGTGCATGTAACTCTTCAGGTACTGGATTTCCCATCGCAATTGCACGTTGATACGTCTGTATCGAGCTTTCATGAACCGAAATATCTCCTAAACTAAAGGAAAGCGGTAAGCCTGCTTGTTTGGCCAACTGTTCGGTTTCTCTAGTCACTGCGCCATACGGCCAAAAGATTGCTTTGGTATTAATGCCTAGTTTTTGATCTAAAATAGTCTTTGATTTTTTTAAATCATTTAATATTCTCTGGTGATACACTTCATCCGTTTCATAACTTTGTTGTGCAGGTAAATATTGGCGGGTGATTGCAGCGGGTTCCATATTCTGTTGTGGATTTGCCAAAATCCCTTTATGTAAGTTGTCTGAATGTGAAACAAACTCGACTAAATGTGAGTTTTCCATCTCACGCATCTGTTGCCAATTCATCAAATTACCTTGACCATAAGCCTCATATGCATCGTAATTATTGCCATTGATCCAGCTTGTCACGATCGCAAAAACAGCGGGGATCTGATACTGTTTAAGTAGAGGATAAACACGGCTATAGCTACTCAATGCACCATCATCAAATGTCAACAGCACGGCTTTGTCAGGTAAGGCGACGTTGTGTTCACGTGCCTGCCAGACATCTTCAAGTCGAATTACAGTCCAGTCGGATTGTTTCAGCCATGCCAAAAATTGAGCTAAATTTTTACTACTAATTGCATAACTATCTCGATCGCCATTCACAGCAACATCATCACGCACATCATGAAAGGTCAAGGTGACAAACTGACCTTGCGTATGCAGTTCAGCATCCTCTTTGATCTCTTGTGCATATAGACCCACCGAAGGACTCAGTAATAGCAAAACCATCATTATTTTTAATTTTTTGAACATCAGAATCGTCCTTCAAAACCGAATTGGGCATATGTTTTATGTTCATTTTCTTCATCGTAAGGATGATTTGACCAACCGATGCCATAATTCATTGACCATGTTCTGGATAACTGCCAATCATGTCGATACAAAACATTAAATAAAGCTTTGGTTGAATAATCCGCTTGTGAAAATGCGCCAGTACCCACTTCAAAATGCTGGCTAAAATGACGTTCATAATTGCGCCAAGTCATCCAGTCATGAGTTAAAATCACTTCTGCACTATTGCTATAACGTGGATTAAAATAATTCACCTGAACATCTGAATTTTTATCGTACTCATTTCTCAACGTCATTCGGGTGATATGATGCGGTGCTTGATAAATTTGCTGACTAAAATAGCCCACAATTTCATGCCGATGATTGCCATCGTCAATATCGGTAAATTGATAAGCCAGACCCGCCTTTCTAGATTCATTGGCTTGCCAGAGCAACTGAGCTTTATAAGCTTTACCATCATCGCCCTGTTTAAGCGCCTGTAGCGGAATATCTGCTTGACTGTCAAAACCCAAAACATATTGCCAATGATCATTCAACCATTGTGACCAATCGAGTTGAATCCCGACATCATTGGAATGTGAACGCTGGCTTAATTGTAGATTTGCCCAGCGTCGATTATTTACCCACTCCAACCCCACACCATAGCGTTCATCTGTTAAGTCTTCGCCTTTAAATTCTGCTTTACGCTGTACGAGATCAACATAGGCACGATAATCATCGGCAAACCACGGCGAATTGATCCGTGTTTGATGTTCTCTCTCAGACGAACCCGTTAAATTTTGTAAAACTTCGGGTTGATCAGCACGGCTTCTGGAAAATGTACTTTGATGTTGTATTGAAGCATGATTACGATCTTCGAGTTCCTTTTTACTTTGTTGTACGCCAGTATCGTCTGGCGCAGTCAGAGTTAATAATTGATTTTGTTCACGCCAGTCAGCTATACGGCTGAGTGCCTGACTATTTTGCATTTGATTGACCAAAGTGCTGATGGAAACAGGCTCTATCCCATTAAATTGAGACAAGGTCGCAGATGAGGTCAGTGGTTTTTCACGCCAACGCTGTACCGTTGCTAAATTGTTTTGATAACCGATATTATTGGGTGCCTTTGCGACTAAATCTTGAAAATAGCGCTCTGCTTTGGCTTGTTCATTTCGATAGGCATAATTTAAACCTTTTAGAGCTAAATACTCAGCACGATCTTCATGGGTAGTTTTATCCACCCCTTTTGCTGCACTATAACGAAATGTAGGCAAAAGATGATCCATCTCCTGTATTAGCTTATTGGCTTCATCAAATTTTTCCTGCTCAATCAGAGCATAATACAAACCCGAATAGACACTATAATCAGGATAATTTTTTTCTTTTAATAAACTTTTATATAGATACTCTGCCTGCGCAGGCTGCCTGACTTTTAAAAATGAATCGGCAGCCGCCTGACGCACATAAGGTGGCATCTGCTCATAGGGTTGATCCAGCTTGATGAGGGTTTGAATAGCTTCGTGGTAGCGATCACGAAAATTAAGCGCATAAATATAATCGTAATAAAATAAACGCCGCAATGTCGGATCATTAGGTAACTCAGATTCATAAGCTTGCATTTGAGCAAGTACCTGATCCAATATAAGATATGACTCAGTGACCTCGCCCTGATAATTCTTCACCTTATAATATTGAATCGCGTTTTTAATTTTCTGCGAAAACTCTTGTGTTTTGACCGTATAACGAATATTAGGAATTTTTTGTTCAAGCTGATGTTGCTGGATATATTGTTCAGCACTACGAAAATCACTATTTAGTATTAAGGCGTATATATACTGTTCTTGAATATTACGACTAGGTTGAGGAGCTGCAATTGCTAAATTTGCCGCCTGTAACGCCTCTACAGGCATATTCAATAAACGATACGCATAAGCTAACTGAGCAAGCTGTTCTGCACTCAGAGACTTCGAATCAATCGACTTTAAACTAGCCTGTGCTTGCGCATTTTTTTTCGATTCAGCTTGGATAATTCCCAATAACAGCTGTATGTCATTAGAAAAATGCCGTTGATTAAATTGTTGTGCATAATATTGTGCAAGATCAAGTTGCTTTAAATCACGTAAAGCTTTGATCAAGACTAACTGACCATACTCAGGATAAGTTTGTAAATTCAAATTTTTAACTAAGCTGATCTGTTCTAACCCAAAAGCATTATTTTGATAAAGGACAATGATGTCATCTGCCAGAATCCTTTGATCATTAGGATAACGTGCTCTTAAGCTTTCTAACTTTGCAATACCCGTCTCAAGTTTGCCTTGTTTAATTTCGGCAATAATCGCTTCGCGTTGTTGATCCTGAGGCGTTATGGCAAAACTGATCGTGGTGATTGAATATAAACTTATGATCCCGATATAACGGAAACTTATTTTTTTTCTCATGAGAACAGCTTTTAAACCTACTAAACAAAAAATATGTGAAATTCGTCACATAATATGTTTTTTTAGGAGTTATTGTGGTTTTTTACCTCGTTATTTATGTTCTTTTATGTTAACCACCCCGATAATCTTATTTTAACTTTAGATTAACTTAATAATAAAAAAACCTCCTGATGACTCAGGAGGTTTTTGGGTATTTAAAATTTAAGCTAAGCTTAAGCTAAACCTTTCTCTTTCAACACTTGTAACATAGTCGAACCAAGTTCAGCAGGACTACGAGTATACGCCATGCCTGCTTTTTCAAATGCTGCAAATTTCTCTTCAGCAGTACCTTTACCACCAGAAATAATTGCACCAGCATGCCCCATACGCTTACCTTTAGGCGCAGTTACACCTGCAATATAGCCAACAACAGGCTTGGTTACATTAGACTGGATATATTCAGCAGCTTCTTCTTCTGCTGTACCACCAATTTCACCAATCATGATGATTGCATCAGTATCTGGATCGTCTTGGAATAATTTAAGTGCATCAATCTGGTTCATCCCTGGAATTGGATCTCCCCCAATACCGATACAAGTCGACTGACCTAAGCCAAGCTTCGTGGTTTGAGCAACGGCTTCATAGGTCAAGGTACCAGAACGCGAGATGATGCCGATACGACCTGGCTGATGAATATGACCAGGCATAATCCCGATTTTACATTCGCCCGGTGTAATCACACCTGGACAGTTAGGACCAACCAAACGAGTACCATTACCATTCGTTTCAAGGTAACGTTTTGCTTTCAACATATCTAGAGTTGGAACACCTTCAGTGATCACTACAATCAGACCAACACCTGAATCAACTGCTTCAACGATGGAATCTAAAACGAAAGGTGCTGGCACATAGATAACAGAAGCATCTGCGCCTGTTTCACGTACTGCATCTTTCATGGTGTTGAAAACAGGTAGATCAAGATGAGTTGTGCCACCTTTACCCGGAGTTACACCACCGACCACTTTTGTGCCGTACTCAAGCGCCTGAGCCGAATGGAAAGTACCGTTTTTACCTGTAAAACCTTGTACCAATACTTTAGTGTCTTTATTAATTAATACGCTCATGATTGATACTCCCTTAACCTTTTACCGCAGCAACAATTTTTTCTGCCGCATCAGATAAACCGTTAGCAGAAGTTAATTTCAAACCAGATTCATCAAGGATTTTTGCACCGAGTTCAGCATTGTTCCCTTCTAAACGAACAACCACTGGAACTGTTACATTGACCTCTTGAACGGCTGCAATAATTGCTTCAGCAATCATGTCACAACGTACAATACCACCGAAGATGTTAATTAAAACACCTTGCACAGAAGTATCCGCAAGAATCAATTTAAATGCTTCGATTACGCGTTCTTTGGTTGCACCACCACCTACATCTAGGAAGTTTGCAGGTTGACCACCATATAATTTGATGATGTCCATAGTTGCCATCGCAAGACCGGCACCATTGACCATACAACCAATGTTACCTTCAAGCGCAACATAGTTGAGCTCAAACTCAGAAGCTTTGAGTTCACGCTCATTTTCTTGTGACTTATCACGAGATGCCGCGATTTCAGGCAGACGGTATAATGCGTTTGAATCAATGCCAATTTTGGCATCAACCGCCAAAATATCACCATTTTCACGCACAGAAAGTGGATTGATTTCAAATAATGCAAAATCATTTTCAACAAATGCTTGATAAGCACCTGTCATTAATTTTACAAATTGATTAACTTGTTTATCTTTCAGACCTAAGGCAAACGCAACTTCACGCGCTTGAAATGGTTGTAATCCGACAAGAGGATCAACCGTTGTTTTAATGATTTTTTCTGGCGTTTCTTCAGCAACTTTCTCGATTTCTACACCGCCTTCAGTTGAAGACATGAACGTTACACGTCGAGTAGAACGGTCTACAACCGCACCCAAGTATAACTCGCGTTCAACAGGGTAGACATCTTCACAAACCAATACGCTATTTACTGGTTGGCCATTTGCATCTGTCTGATAAGTGACCAGATTTTTGCCAATCAATTCATTTGCGACTTCAGCAGCTTCTTCTTTTGACTTAACGACTTTTACGCCGCCTGCTTTACCACGACCACCAGCATGCACTTGCGCTTTAATCACGGCAAATTTACCGCCAAGCTGTTCAAATGCAGCGACTGCTTCCGCAGCGTTTGTTGCAAGAATCCCTTCCTGGACTGGTACTCCGTATTTTTTCAATAACGCTTTTGCTTGATACTCATGTAAGTTCATTTATTTACCTATTTTACTTCTGCCCTTATTAATAACAACCAATAATTAAACATCCTTCACAGTAATATTGATTGTTATGTTCTTTTTCTTATTCACAGCGATCATGACTGTGAATAATGCGAAAAGAGCGGACTAACCGCTCTTTTAAAAATTACTTACGTTTACGTTGAATCGCGTGAATGGCACGCCCATCGACTGCGAGTGCAGCTTCATGCACCACTTCAGAATATGTTGGATGACCAAAAGTCATTAACTGAAGATCTTCAACAGAAGATACAAACTCAAGTGCAATCATCCCTTGGTGAACAATATCAGAAGCACTTGGGCCAATAACATGCATACCCAGTAAACGATCTGTTTTTGCATCAGCAACAAACTTGACAAAACCAGAAGCTTCGCCAGCTGCTAAAGCACGACCATTGACTGCAAATGGGAACTGACCTGTTTTAACTTCATGGCCTTTTTCTTTAGCGGCTTCTTCAGTTAAACCAACCCAAGCAGCTTCTGGATGCGTGTAGATTACGCTAATAATCGTGTCATAGTTCACTTGTGCTGCATGACCATGAATACGCTCCACAGCCATGACGCCCTCTTCCATTGCTTTATGCGCAAGCATTGGACCGCGAACCAAGTCACCAATCGCATAAACACCTTCAACAGATGTTAAGCATTGATCATTCACTTCAACAAAACCACGATCAGTCAGTTTAATGCCAGAATCTTCTGCCAATAAACCTTCAGCATATGGCTTACGACCCACACAAACGATTAATTTATCAAACGCTTGTTGTTTGTCTTCGCCACCTTGTGAGTATTTAACAGTCACTTCACGACCATTCACTTCAGTACCAGACACTTTGGCACCAATGCGAATGTCCAGACCTTGTTTAGTCAGGATTTTTTGGAATTCTTTAGACAGCGCTTTGTCGGCCATTGGCAAGAAACTATCCAGTGCTTCAAACACGACAACTTCTGAACCTAAACGACGCCACACTGAACCTAGCTCAAGACCAATAACACCTGCACCAATCACACCCAGACGTTTAGGAACTTCTGCAAATTCAAGCGCGCCCGTTGAGTCAACAATCAAGTCTTCATCAACAGGTGCCACTGGAATATTCACAGGCACAGAACCAGATGCAAGAATGACATATTTTGGTTCTAAAATTTGAGCTTCACCTTCAAATGGTGTGAACTCAACTTTTTTACCTGCAAGTAACTTACCAGAACCTTGTAACCACTCGATGCCATTACCTTTGAGTAATTGAGCAACACCACCAGTCAAGTTATCAACAACTTTGTCTTTACGAGTTAGCATTTTCGCGATGTCGATATTCACTTCACCTGTGGTGATCCCGTGATCACCCAAATGATGCAATGTATCTTCATAATGATGAGAAGAATCAAGTAATGCTTTAGACGGAATACAACCCACGTTTAAGCAAGTACCGCCCAAAGAAGGCTTACCTTTATGAATACGTTTTTCAATACAAGCAACTTTAAAACCAAGTTGCGCAGCACGAATTGCTGCTTCATAGCCACCCGGGCCACCACCAATTACAACAAGATCAAACTGTTGAGACATTGTTATCTCCAAGTCCCAGATAGAGGATCGCTCTATCTGAGTTTTATGATTCGCAAGAAATTAAAGGTCAAGAATAAGTTTTGCTGGTTCTTCCAACAATTCTTTGATCGTTACCAAGAAACCAACTGCTTCTTTACCATCGATTAAACGGTGGTCATAAGACAAAGCAAGATACATCATTGGCAGGATTTGAACTTGACCATTGACTGCCATTGGACGTTCTTGGATCTTGTGCATACCCAAAATTGCAGTTTGTGGCGGGTTGATAATTGGCGTAGACAGTAATGAACCGAAAGTACCACCATTGGTAATGGTGAACGTACCACCTGTCATATCTTCAATCGATAGTTTGCCATCACGTGCTTTTGCAGCAAAAGCACCAATGCCATTTTCAACTTCTGCATAGTTCATACGGTCAGTATCACGTAACACTGGCACCACAAGACCACGATCAGAAGAAACGGCAACACCGATATCGTAGTAACCGTGATAAATAATATCATCGCCATCAATTGATGCATTGACTGCTGGATAACGTTTAAGCGCTTCAGTTGCTGCTTTTACGAAGAATGACATAAAGCCAAGACGCGCACCATGACGTTTTTCAAATGCGTCTTTATATTGCTTACGCATGTCCATCACTGGTTTCATGTTGACTTCGTTAAACGTCGTTAACATTGCTGTTTCTTGAGTTGCAGACAATAGACGTTCAGCAACACGCTTACGAAGACGCGTCATTGGAACACGTTTTTCAATACGCTCACCAACCGCAACGCTTAATGGTTGTGCAGCAGGTTTAGTTTGATGATTCGCTACATCTTCTTTGGTGATACGACCGCCACGACCTGTACCTTGTACATCAGCAGGATTTACACCTGATTCAGTCAACGCCTTACGAACTGCTGGAGCTTGATCTGCAACAGGTTGTGAACGTTCAACTACAGGCGCCGCGCCCGCTTCAGTTTTAGCCGCAGCTTGTTCTACTTTCTCTTCGCTTTGAACCGCTTGAGTCGAAGATGCACCTGAAACTGCACCTTCTTCAAACTGTGCAATCACTTCATCAGAAAGAACTGTGTCGCCTTCATTTTTAACAATCGAAGTAATTTGACCATCGGCAGGAGCAACAACTTCTAAGACAACTTTGTCAGTTTCAATATCACAGATCACTTCGTCACGTGATACCGCTTCCCCTACTTTTTTATGCCATGTCGCAATTGTCCCGTCCGCAACTGACTCTGGGAATACCGGTGCTTTGATTTCGGTTGCCATTATTTAGTCTCTCCTGATTGGTCAGCCTGAATTGCAAGTGCATCATTGATGAGCTGAGCCTGTTGTTTTGCATGCAAGTAAGCTGAACCACAAGCCGGTGCAGCAGAAGCTTCACGACCTGCGTAGCTAATACGGATTTGTTTACCAGATTTTAATACATCATCATATAAACGAGGTGCGATGAATAACCATGCGCCTTGGTTCTTCGGCTCTTCTTGACACCAAACCAACTCTTTCACGTTTGGATATGCTGCCAGAATTTCCGCCAAACGTTGTTCTGGGTATGGATACAATTGTTCAATACGTACAATTGCAACATTATTCAATTCTGCTTCACGACGTTTTTCAAGCAAGTCGTAATAAACTTTACCACCACATAACACGATGCGGGTAACGTCAGATTTATTCACTTGATCGACTTCATCAATCACGGTCTGGAATGTACCAGTAGCGAGCTCATCTAAAGTTGAAGTTGCCAATTTATGACGAAGTAATGATTTTGGTGACATGACGATCATTGGCTTACGAATTGGACGAACAGCCTGACGACGTAATGCATGGAAAATTTGTGCTGGTGTTGTAGGGGTTAATACCTGCATATTTTCTTCAGCACATAACTGCAAGAAACGCTCTAAACGTGCAGAAGAATGTTCAGGACCCTGACCTTCATAACCATGTGGAAGTAGCATGGTTAAACCACACACACGCTCCCATTTGGTTTCACCAGATGCGATAAACTGGTCAATCACGACCTGCGCACAGTTAGCAAAGTCACCAAATTGCGCTTCCCAGATGATCAAACCATGTGGAATGGTGGTTGCATAACCATATTCAAATGCAAGAACCGCTTCTTCTGAAAGAAGTGAATCATAAATGGCAAAACGTGGCTGATTTTCTTTGACATGACATAATGGAATATATGTCGAACCATCTGCCTGATTATGTAATTTGGCATGACGATGCGAGAACGTACCACGGCCAACGTCTTCACCTGTAATACGAACCAGATAACCTTCATCTAGCAGCGTTGCATAAGCTAAAGTTTCAGCTGCACCCCAGTTCAGTGGCATCTCACCTGTTTGCATTTTCAAACGGTCATCAATCACTTTAGACACTTGACGTTGCATCACAAAGCCTTCAGGCAATTTACGCATGCCTTCGCCTAATTCTTTCAAGCGATTGATATCGAATGTGGTATCCCAAACATCGGTATAGTCATGACCTAAGTAAGGTTTCCAGTCCACAAACATTTTAGTGTTCGGCTCGAGTACCAATGCATTGGCAACATGATTACCTGCTTCAAGATCTGAACGATAATCTTCAACCATTTTATCTGCTTCAGCACGATCAAGAATTTTTTCCTGAACTAACTGATCCGCATACAAAGTACGTGTTGTTGCTTTCTTATTAATGACTTGATACATCAATGGCTGAGTTGCAGATGGCTCATCTGCTTCGTTGTGACCACGACGACGATAACAGAATAGATCAATCACAACATCTTTACGGAAAGTATGACGGAAGTCATGTGCCAACTGTGCAATAAATGCAACTGCTTCAGGATCATCACCATTGACATGGAAAATTGGAGATTGAACCATTTTCGCCACATCAGTACAGTATTCAGTAGAACGTGCATCACGTGGATCAGAAGTGGTGAAACCGACTTGGTTATTGATGATGATATGAACTGTACCACCCACTGTATAACCACGGGTTTGTGACATCTGGAAAGTTTCCTGATTCACACCCTGACCTGCAAACGCAGCATCACCATGAACAATGATCGGAAGTACATCATCACCACCGATGTCACGGCGACGAACTTGACGTGCGCGAACTGAACCTTCAACCACAGGTCCAACAATTTCCAAATGAGACGGGTTAAATGCCAAAGCCAAATGCACTTCACCACCCGGTGTCATGACATTTGATGAAAAACCTTGGTGATACTTCACGTCACCTGAGCCTTTTTTATGCAGCGCTTTACCTTCAAACTCACCGAAAAGTTCAGCTGGGTTTTTACCCAAAATATTCACCAGTAGATTGAGACGACCACGGTGTGGCATACCAATCACAACTTCTTTACAACTGACTGAACCTGCACGTTGGATAATTTCGTTCATCATCGGAATGAAAGATTCACCACCTTCCAAACCAAAACGTTTTGCACCCACGTATTTATTGCCGAGATATTTTTCCAGACCTTCCGCAGCAGTTAAGCGTTCTAAAAAGCCTTTTTTCTGGTCTTTGTTAAAATTAAACTGACCACGCGCCCCTTCAAGGCGTTGTTGAATCCAGCGCTTTTCTTTGGTATCCACAATGTGCATATATTCTGCACCAATGGAACCACAGTAAGCAGCTTCCATGGCATTAACCATTTCGCCCAGTGTGGCTTCTGTCTTACCAATCGCCAAGTTACCCGTATTAAACACGGTATCAAGATCAGACTTGGTTAAACCATGGGCAGCTAAGTCAAGGTCTGGCACGTCTTCGCGTTTTGCAAGACCAAGTGGATCTAGTTTAGCTTTTTGGTGACCACGGTTACGATACGCAGCAATCAGTTGTAACACACCAATTTGACGACGTTCATGTTCAGTACTTACTGTACTTTGAACCACTGGTTGAACGCGACTAGAATTACGACCAAGTAAAAGGAACTGCTCACGCACTGAACCATGAGGTTGATCACCTTTAGGGAATTTATCGAAATACTGGCGCCAATCCTCATCGACGGAGGTTGGGGAGGATAGGTACTGCTCGTAAAGCTCTTCAATATACGCTGCACTATCAGCGGAAAGTTCAGTGTCAAGACGCAATGCGTCAGCAACTTCTTGCATTTGTGGACCCATTTCCTATTGCAAAAACATTACGGGTTGCCTTTTAAGCACACCCATGATTGATAACACCAAAATTGTAAAATGGCATTAAACACCCAATTGGCACTTTGTCCAGTCGGTACGTTATTACTACATTAGATTTAACCCAATGTAATCAATGAATCATAACGCCCTTTTTGGCATCATCACTCAAGTTTATACTCGACAAAGCCGAGCAATTTTTGCAAATCATCTTGGAAAAAATAAATCATGATTTAGCTTTTCTAAAATGACTTTTTTACATAAAAATTAAGCACAATACTCAGATCCTGCCTGCAAGAGCACTGCTATTATTATGCTCTTTTTTCATATAAAGATTTGTGTCAAATCGTATCATGTTCTCAACATTCAATTGATTTTTTTGACACATACCATCTATAAATCAGCGAAATACACAGACCAATTTCTCAACTAATATATGGTGCCTTCTATTCAAAAATACAACCCTTTAGACTAAAGTCGATTCATTTTTTATAAAATAAATCGTGGCTGTTAATATTTTAACCAATCCCCATCGATGAACTAAAAACAACCTACTTTACCTCAGCATTTATGGCCTTAATCACCCCTGTTTATATAGGCACGGTACGGACTATTTTCAAGAAAAAATAAGCAGCAGCAAATGTCGATTAAGATTCAAAACCTACAACAGCAATCAAAACTTTCTAAATAAAAAAAAGCGCACATGATGCATGTACGCTTTTTTGCCCCATCAAACGAATTAACCCGCTTGATCAAGCAACATATTACGGATGTGACCAATCGCCTTGGTTGGGTTCAACCCTTTAGGACAAACAGATACACAGTTCATAATCCCTTTACAACGGAACAAACTGAACGGATCGTCAAGACGAGCCAAACGATCTTGAGTTGCTGTGTCACGCGAGTCGATAATGAAACGGTAAGCATTTAGCAATGCAGATGGCCCCAAGAATTTATCTGGGTTCCACCAGAACGATGGACATGATGTTGAACAGCATGCACAAAGAATACATTCATACAAACCATCCAAATGTTCACGCTCTTCAGGAGACTGTAAACGCTCTTTGGGTGGCGCAGGCTGATTATTAATCAAGAACGGCTGAATTTTGTCATATTGATCATAGAATTGGTTCATATCAACCACCAAATCTTTAATCACTGGCAAACCCGGTAATGGACGAATCACGATTTTTTCTGGTAAATCGTTCAAGTTCCACAAACACGCCAAACCATTTTTACCGTTGATATTGACACCATCAGAACCACAAATCCCTTCACGACAAGAACGACGGAAAGTCAATGTTTCATCCTGCACTTTGAGTGCAAGCAAAGCATCAAGCAACATACGATGCTTATCAGTCAGCTCAAGCTTATAAGTTTGCATGTACGGCGCTTTATCCTTATCAGGATCATAGCGGTAGATTTCGAATGTACGAGTACCTCTACTCATCTTTTATTCTCCTGATTAGAATGTACGTGGTGCAGGTGGAATCGAGTCAACAGTCAGCGGGCTATAACGCACTGGCTTATACTCAAGACGGTTATCTGCCGAATACCAAAGTGTATGCTTCATCCACTCATCATCACGACGACCATATGGGTAGTTTGGATGATCAGGTGGTAACTCATAGTCTACAACTGTATGCGCACCACGACACTCTTTACGTGCAGCAGCCGAAATCAAGGTTGCTTTCGCAACTTCATACAAGTTTTCAACTTCCAAAGCTTCAACACGAGCGGTGTTAAATACTTTAGATTTGTCTTTGAGATGAATATTACGAACACGTGGAGCAATCGCAAGAATTTGTTTTACACCTTCATCCAGTAACTCTTGAGTACGGAATACCGCTGCATGGTTTTGAACAATTTCACGAATCTCATCGGCAACTTCTTGTGCGTTTTCACCAGAAGTTGAGTCATCTAAATGACGGATACGTTTCAGCGTATTTTCCAGCACATTGGTAGGAAGTGGTGAGTAATCATCACCGTGATGTTTAGTCACATAATCAATGATATGTTCACCCGCAGCTTTACCAAATACCACAAGGTCAAGCAATGAGTTGGTACCTAAACGGTTTGCACCATGTACCGATACACAAGAACATTCACCAATAGCATAAAAGCCTTTTACAGGTTTTACGAAATCTGGACAGTTCGTCTCAAAAGTATATTCTTTAGTGTCGTTATTATAGTTGGTTTCCAAATGCAGATTTTCTGTTGCAACAGGAACCACAACCTGACCATGAATATTGGTCGGAATACCGCCCATTTGATAATGGATCGTTGGTACAACTGGAATCGGCTCTTTGGTGATATCCACGTTTGCGAATTTTTTACCAATCTCAAATACAGATGGTAAACGCTTCATGATGGTATCCACACCCAAATGCGTCATATCGAGTAAGATATAATCCGCTTTAGGGCCACAACCACGACCTTCTTTGATCTCTTGGTCCATAGAGCGTGAAACGAAGTCACGTGGAGCCAAATCTTTCAAGGTCGGCGCATAGCGTTCCATGAACGGTTCGCCGTCTTTATTACGAAGGATAGCACCTTCACCACGACAACCTTCAGTTAATAGTACGCCCGCACCTGCTACACCAGTAGGGTGGAATTGCCAGAATTCCATATCTTGTAATGGAATACCCGCACGTGCCGCCATACCCAAGCCATCACCTGTGTTGATGTAAGCATTGGTTGAAGCACGATAAACACGACCTGCACCGCCAGTCGCAAACAATGTCGCTTTGGCTTGGAATACTGCAACATTACCAGTTTCCTGATCATAAGCAGTCACACCCAGTACATCACCTTCTTCGTTACGAATCAGATCAAGAGCGATCCATTCTACGAAGAATTGAGTTCCCATTTTGACATTGCTTTGATAAAGCGTATGTAATAGTGCATGACCCGTACGGTCAGCAGCAGCACAAGCACGTGGAACTGGCTTGTCACCATAGTTTGCAGAGTGACCACCAAACGGACGCTGGTAAATTGTACCATCGGCGTTACGGTCAAATGGCATACCCAAGTGTTCCAATTCATAGACCACTTTTGGTGCTTCACGCGTCATAAATTCAATCGCGTCTTGGTCACCCAACCAGTCAGAACCTTTTACTGTGTCGTAAAAATGGAAATGCCAGTTATCTTCCTGCATATTACCTAACGATGCACCAATACCACCCTGAGCAGCAACGGTGTGAGAACGTGTTGGGAATACTTTAGTCAGTACGGCAACTTTTAAACCAGCTTGAGCAAGCTGATAAGCAGCACGCATACCTGAACCACCACCACCAACGATAACAGCATCGAAAGTGAGGTTTTGGATATTTGAATAATCTTCTTTAGGGGTAATCGCGCCCATGATGTCTTCCTATCAATTCGCCCAGAAAATCTGGATTCCCCAGATCACAAATACAAACACTGCAATAATCACAGCCGATGTAAGTACCAGACGTAAACCTGAAGCTGAAGGACCCATTTGACGAGTAGTTACATAGTCAGTAAATACTTGCCACATTCCAATCCACGCGTGTGCAGCCAATGATAAAATTGAAAGTAAAGACAAAATTTTCATTGGTAGGGTCATCATAAAGCCAGACCATTGTTCATAGTTAAAACCACCATGAAGCAAAATCCAGCCCAAAATCACCACGGTATAAACCGCTAACACGACTGCGCTAACACGCTGGATAAACCAATCGCGAGAACCTGAACCTGTTAAACCTGTAGCACTTTTCATTAGAACATAATCCATACGAATGCTGCGAGAATACCAATCACAGACAAGATCAATGAAATTGTAGCTGCAGTGCGACCACTTTGTAGTTCTTCAGCAAAACCAAGGTCAGCAAGTAAGTGTTTGATCCCATTAATAAAGTGGAAAATCAAACCTGCTACAAATACCCATACGATGAAACGTACGAAAAAGTTTCCGAAAACGACATTTTTAACGTATTCAAATCCTTCTGGTGAAGATAAAGATTTATCTAGGATCCATAAAAGAACGGGAATTAATAAGAATACGATCACACCAGAAAGACGGTGTAAGATTGATGCAATAGCCACGGGTGAGCGTAAGTTTACCGCTAACACCTGACCCATGGACAAATTGACAGGTCTGTTGCTTTTCACAGCGGGCATCCTGTAGGTAAAAACTCCAGCCGGAGTTTGTTGGAATTAATTCGAAGGAAAGCTGGCATTGTCAGGCAAGCAAATGCCTAAACTTAATAAACGACACCGAATTATAAATCGTCATATATCAAAATACAAACGATCACATTTGGCTTTTTTCTAAAAAAATCATTAAATAAGAATCATTCACAGATATGGCGTGAGATTTAGCAACATCAACTTATCACCTCTTTCAGCTATGTCCTTATTTTTTATAAATTAACCATAATATTTTAATTTTGGAGCTACTTTTCAGTGGTCTATAAGCGAATTAGACTAAAGATGAAATTTATTTTTTAATCAAAATCTCACTATATGATTTTTTATTCATTTTCCAATATTCAACACACTTTTTGCTTAACCTCGCCATATTTTCTTTAAAAATACAAAACTTCTTTTTCATACTTTTGACACCACAATCGTATGAGAAAGAGCGACTTATTCTGTGTATAACTTAGAAAACAAACTGTCACTGAATACAATCGAATCAGTAAAACATCTCAGTAAAACTGCTTGTCATCTCGTATTAGGACGCATTTCTTGGCAAAAGTGGCCACTCAACAAGCTATTTTTTAATCAATTAAACTTCTATTTTTTAATATCCACTTTTTTTTAGTGGTGGAATTTACACTGGTAAAAGTCCACTCAATGCAAAGCTAAGTTATCGGATTTCATTCATTTTAAGTAAAAATTGGCATTTTGTTTCAGATTAAAAAACTGCCTAGCACATAATAAATTTGCTTACAATTTACTCCTGAGGACTGATTTTTTTCTGCACCTCGTCATAAATTTGACTTATTATAGCCCGTCGAGACTGTGATTTTATTCAGTTTTTTCTGAGTAATGCACATGGAATATCTCCCTATGGATCAAGTGTTTTTCATCCATAAGTATGATTGACAAAATCACAGTAGCCTCTAATCTTATAGCAATTTTTGACCCCGTCTGATTCGCGAATGAAAAGATTAGTACTTCGAGTCAGATTAACATTCACCAGGACAGGAGATCTATTGAATGTCTGAAGCAACTGGCAAAAAAGCCGTATTACAGCTTGATGGCAAAGAAATTGAATTACCAATTTACAGCGGCACATTGGGCCCAGATGTAATCGACGTTAAAGATGTATTGGCCTCAGGTCACTTTACTTTTGATCCTGGTTTTATGGCGACTGCCTCTTGTGAATCAAAGATCACATTCATTGATGGTAACAAAGGTATTTTGTTACACCGTGGTTATCCAATTGATCAACTTGCAACGCAAACAGATTATTTGGAAACTTGCTACCTTCTTCTCAATGGTGAGCTTCCAAACCAAGAGCAAAAAGAAGATTTTGACAAAAAAGTTCGTGCCCATACGATGGTTCACGATCAAGTT
This sequence comes from Acinetobacter sp. 479375, assembly GCF_000581715.1. NCBI lineage: Bacteria > Pseudomonadati > Pseudomonadota > Gammaproteobacteria > Moraxellales > Moraxellaceae > Acinetobacter > Acinetobacter sp. 479375. Next base: position 83,278 of record NZ_JEZN01000004.1, read on the forward strand.
AGTCGCTTCTACAATGGTTTCCGCCGTGATGCACACCCAATGGCAATCATGGTTGGTGTCGTAGGTGCTTTATCTGCGTTCTATCATAACCAGCTTGATATCGAAGATGTTAATCATCGCGAAATTACAGCAGTTCGCTTAATTGCTAAAATTCCTACTCTTGCAGCATGGAGCTACAAGTACACTGTAGGTCAACCATTTATGTATCCACGTAACGATTTAAGTTACGCTGAAAACTTCCTATACATGATGTTTGCTACTCCTGCTGATAAAGATTACAAAGTTAATCCAGTGCTTGCTAAAGCTATGGATCGTATCTTTACTTTGCATGCTGACCACGAACAAAATGCGTCTACATCTACTGTACGTTTAGCGGGTTCAACTGGTGCAAATCCATACGCATGTATCTCTGCTGGTATCTCTGCACTTTGGGGTCCTGCGCATGGTGGTGCGAACGAAGCAGTACTGAAAATGCTTGATGAAATTGGTAGCGTAGAAAACGTTGCTGAATTCATGGAAAAAGTAAAACGTAAAGAAGTGAAACTCATGGGCTTCGGTCATCGTGTTTATAAAAACTTCGATCCACGTGCTAAAGTCATGAAACAAACTTGTGACGAAGTGCTTGCTGCATTGGGTATTAACGATCCACAACTTGCACTTGCCATGGAACTTGAACGTATTGCGCTTTCTGATCCGTACTTCATCGAGCGTAACTTGTATCCAAACGTAGACTTCTATTCAGGTATCATTCTTAAAGCGATTGGTATCCCAACGACCATGTTTACGGTAATTTTTGCTCTTGCTCGTACTGTAGGTTGGATCAGCCACTGGTTAGAAATGCACAGCGCAGCTTACAAAATCGGTCGCCCTCGTCAGCTTTATACTGGCGAAACTCAGCGCGACATCAAACGTTAATTTTCAAGCGAAAAATCAACGTCAAAAAAAGACCGCTTTTGCGGTCTTTTTTATTGTTCAAAACTTAGTTATTAAATTTTAACTGATTAGAAACAATCAGGTATTACGATACATACTGCAAGAAGGCTGAGTGTTTTGCTGCAAACGGTGAATCTTTCTTTGCTCTGCTGCTTCAAAACGACAGCGCTTCAAATCATTATCCAGTTTTAAGCAAGGGACTTGTTGAGGTTTACCGTTTTCGTCAACGGCTACCATAGTAAAGTAGCAACTGTTGGTATGACGAATCGTTCTTTTTCGAATGTCTTGTGCTTCAACACGAATCCCTATTTCCATTGAGGTTCGACCCACATGATTCACACACGCCATGAAAGTGACCAACTCGCCCACATAAATTGGCTCTTTGAACGTAACTTTATCTACTGATAGAGTCACCACGTAGCTGCCTGAATAACGACTTGCACATGCATAAGCGACTTGGTCAAGCAGTTTTAAAATTGTTCCACCATGAACATTCCCTGAAAAATTTGCCATATCAGGAGTCATTAGCACTGACATTGCCAACTCGGCTTGCTCATCCGAAGCCTGAGTAATTTGATCTAATGGAGACATTTAACGGACTCTATGAAACAATAACATAAGCGTCTTATTATGATCCCTTTTTGCTAAGAAAAAAATGTTTAGAGCGGCAAATCAACGGATTATTTAATATAACTGAAAATGAGTATTATTTATAACCGACTTCTTTTCATACGTTTCTTTTATTTCTTCCCACAGTCCCAAAATAAAGAGGGTTTAAATCATTATGAAACAAGTCTAATCATTAAAGTGACTTTAAAATCTTATAATCGATTGATCCATGATCAAAACTTTTTAATTCTAAACAAAGCCTAAATAGTGCTATCAATACCAACGCTGTTTTAAAATAAAACTCAGGTCAGTATGAAAATATAACAACCTGAGTTTTACATTTTAACCCGTAACAGGAATATCTCTGATCACTCCAACAATGCCTGTAATAATCATATCAATTGCAATGGTTCCAATGAGTAAGGCAGACAACCGCCCGACAATATCTACATAACGATCGATATATTTAGCATGTTTATAGCGTAAATGATCGTGCGCAAATTTCATCAGAATTAATAGACTACAGGTAATGGCAAGAGTGAATGCGATAATCAGTGCTGCTCCACCAATCGGTAAACCGATACCAGTCACAACAGCCGCACTAATAGTCCCTGGCCCGATCATAAATGGCATAGCAATGGTACCTGCCAAATGTTCAGGCGCGCCGCGCATCTCGCCGATGGTATCCGCACCCTGAAACACATAACGATAGCCAATCACCAAAAAGATGAGTCCGCCAAAAATCTGGAAAGCCTCAAAACGTACATTGAGATATTTACTAAAGATGGTTTCGCCTCCCCATGCAAATAGCATAAATACCACGAAAGCGATCACGCACCCTTGAATCAGTGCCCTATTAAATACTTTGGCTTCCGAATTTCGGATCATGCCCACCATATAAATGCTCATCAAAAAGGGATTGAGCAAAGAAAAAAACAAGGCAAAGGAATGAATATACGGCGTTAACATTCAAGTGCTCTCCTAAGCTTTAGGATCTGGAAAAAGCGGACGATTACCGGGACTAATCCGATTAATGTGTAAGAAAGTCATGTGTCGTTCATAACGATCCAGAATGTCATTAATGACCTGTTCTTTGGTATAACCTACAAGGTCATTGCCCTGTGAACCTTCATATAAATAAGTTTCCAGACGATAATAAAACTGTTTTCCACGCTTGCCACGCTCACTAAAGTTTGGCGCGATATAGCGTACAGGCCAGATCTGATAGATAAAGTTCTGCTCTTCTTCCAGATGAATAGTGATATCCAGATGATACAACTCTGCATCTTCTTCAAGTGGAACTTCGGTAACATCGACTTGAACAGCGCGTTTCTGCAACTCTTCAGTCACCGCCAAAACCGCTGGACGACAGATTTCATTCAGCATTTTTTTGGTTTCAAATGTCCCTGGATGGTGCATAACTCGGGACAAACGTTTTTTCCAATTTAAAATATCTACGTTTCCGACGACAGGGGCAGCGTTTAAACTGGCACTGGCTTGCCGATAATCTTCAAGTCTTAAAGATTTATAAAGACCTGCCATCACCAGAAACATCACAAAACTAAACGGCAGTCCCATAATAATGGTGGCGTTTTGTAGCGCGGTAATGCCGTTGGTCATGAGCATCGCTAAAGTCAACAAACCAATCGCAACAGCCCAAAACACACTGAGCCAGCGCGGCGCATCATGATCAATATTGGTAAATTGCGTGGTAAAGTTACCTAGTACTAGCGCACCCGAATCCGCGGATGTCACATAAAATAGTAAGCCTGTAATGGTTGCAACACCTGCAATAAACGGAAACCACGGATACTGAGCCAATAAGTCATAAAAACCATGTGCTGGATTAGATAGTACCGTTTCAGCCAGTGCAATATTGCCATCGAAAATGACGTTGTGTAATGCACTATTCCCAAAAATAGATAACCAAGTGAGAGTAAATAAAAGTGGAATAATTAAGGTTCCAGACACAAACTCACGAATGGTACGACCGCGTGAAATACGTGCTAGGAATAGCCCCACAAATGGCGACCACGCCACCCACCATGCCCAGAAAAACAGTGTCCAGCTATTCATCCATTCTTTAGGTTGATTAAAAGCAAAACTTTCCAGCGCCAGACTTGGGAAACGGCTGAGATAATCCCCTACATTTTGAACAAGCGCATTGAGTAAAAATTCAGTATTGCCTAAAAACAAAATAAACAGCATCAGCCCAACCGAGACATAAATATTGATCTCAGATAAAATTCTTAAGCCTTTATTCACACCAGACGTGACCGAAATAATCGTGATAATGACCGCCACTAAAATGAGTGCCGTTTGAATCCATAAATTTTCAGGTAAATCGAATAATACGTGTAAGCCATAATTCAGCTGAACCACACCAATACCACAAGTCGTTGCGATACCAAATATCGTTCCAATCACCGCAGCGGTATCCACACTATGACCAATCGGCCCATTAATTTTTTTACCAAAAATTGGATATAAGGCAGAACGAATGGTGAGTGGTAAGTTATAGCGATAACTGAAATAGCCCAGTGCCATCCCAATGAGGGCATACATACACCAGCCTGTTAAGCCATAATGAAAGAGTGTCCAGACCATGCCCTGACGTGCAGCTTCATAGGTTTGCCCCTCTCCCACTGGCGGATGCATATAGTGCGATAATGGTTCAGCCACTGAGAAAAACATCAAATCGATACCAATGCCCGCAGAAAACAGCATGGCAGACCAACTGAGTAGACTAAACTCAGGCTTGGAATGTTTTGGACCCAATTTAATATTGCCATAACGTGAGCAGGCGATAAAAATCACAAACACCATATATAAGGTGGCAGCCAGCAGATAGTACCAGCTAAAGGTTGAACTGACCCAACCTAAAACTGCGTTTAATGCATGATTGGCAAAGTCATTAAATAAAATCGTGGTCAGTGAAAATATTAAAATAATAAGGGCAGAAACATAAAAGACCACACGATTTAAACGATCTTTTGGATGAGTCTCTTGATCATCGACTGCTCTTGGATTATCTGTTGCCATACAATCCTCAAGTAAATTTTAGAAAATTAAAAAAAGTTAAATACTCAATATCAGCGAATAGACTTAATCCATTCAAGCTTAGACCACAACAGGATGTAGGCTTGTAATAGATTCTTCAATTACGATATCGCCACCGATTGACTACATGATTGGATATCTGCATTTACAAATCCAGATATTCTATGTATAGAAAATGCAAAGGATTTTTTCGAGATGCGCAATCGAACATCGCGTTAAAGCAACATCATCGACTGCCACATATGTAAAAATAACTCTTTGCCTACTCCACATCCTGTTGCAACAATTTTACGATACAATCATAACCCTTATTGATTGAATGTTCAATCAATAAGGGTTATGATAAAAAAATGCTATCATGTTCTGTAAATGATTGATTGAAGCAAAACCTTATATTTTTAAGGACATACATGAACAAACGCCAAGTTAAACCTGAGCATGTGCGCCGTGAAGAAATTATCAACGCCGCCTATGACGTGATTTATGAAGTGGGATTATCCAACACCACCATTGCTCAAATTGCAAAAAAAGCCCAACTTTCAGTGGGGATCGTGAGTCATTATTTTGGTGATAAACAGGGTTTAATTAATGCCTGTATGTTGGAAATGCTGAATGTATTACGAGGTAAAACCGCTCAATACAAAGCAGAACTCAGCGACTCTGACCCTCAGAACATGATTAAAGCGATTATTGATTCAAACTTTGACATTAGTCAGGTCAATCAAAGAGCGATGCGCATCTGGCTAGATTTTTGGTCGGCCAGTATGCATATGCCAGAATTGGGACGATTGCAACGCATTAATGATCAACGCTTGTATTCCAATCTGAAATTTCATTTTCTGAAATTACTTCCCGAAGATCAGGCCAGTATCGCGGCTCGTGGTCTTGCCGCTTTGATTGATGGTTTATGGTTACGTGGAAGTTTAAATGGCGATACTGAATTTGATGCAACAATGGCACGTTCGATTGCTTATGACTATGTCGATACACAGCTCAAGCTGATGAAACACACAAGGCAGGAGAGACAAAATGAGTGATGTAAAACTTCATCGTTTATATATCCATGGACAATATACAGATGCAAGCAGTGGCAAAACATTTGATAGCATCAACCCTGCAACAGGTGAAGTCATTGCCACTATTCAACAAGCTTCTCAAGCAGACATTGAAGCTGCGGTTAAAAGTGCGACTCAAGGTCAAAAAATCTGGGCAGCCAAAACAGCGGTTGAACGTTCACGCATTCTGCGCCGTGCAGTCGATATTTTACGTGAACGTAATGATGAACTGGCTCATTTAGAAACACTGGATACTGGCAAAGCTTTGAGCGAAACCTCTACAGTGGATATTGTCACTGGTGCAGATGTACTTGAGTATTATGCAGGACTGGCGACTGCAATTCAGGGCGAACAGGTTCCACTACGTGAAAGCAGTTTTTTTTATACTCGCCGCGAACCTTTAGGTGTGGTTGCAGGTATTGGCGCATGGAATTACCCCATCCAAATTGCTCTTTGGAAATCCGCCCCTGCCCTTGCTGCGGGTAACGCCATGATTTTTAAACCAAGTGAAGTGACCCCGCTCACAGCCTTAAAGCTCGCAGAGATTTATACAGAAGCTGGACTGCCTGATGGTGTGTTTAATGTGGTGCAAGGTGCAGGCCGCGACATCGGACAATGGCTGACTGAGCATCCTGTCATTGAAAAAATTTCGTTTACAGGTGGTGTGGAAACAGGCAAAAAAGTCATGGCCAGTGCTGCGGGTTCCACGCTAAAAGAAGTCACCATGGAACTGGGTGGAAAGTCTCCACTGATTATTTGCGAAGATGCGAATCTTGATCGTGCTGCTGATATTGCTGTGATGGCAAATTTCTTTAGTTCAGGTCAAGTCTGTACCAATGGTACACGCGTTTTTATTCCACACAGTTTGAAGTCTGCATTTGAACAGGCAATTGTTGAACGTGTTCAACGGATTCGTATCGGTGATCCACTAAATGCAGACACCAATTTTGGCCCGTTGACCAGCTTCCCGCATATGGAAAAAGTCTTGTCTTATATTGAATCAGGCAAACAACAAGGGGCGAAATTGCTCATCGGTGGTGAACGTGCTACAGACAGTTCACTCGCCAACGGCGCTTATGTTTTACCCACTGTATTTACGGACTGTACCGATGACATGAAGATTGTACAGGAAGAAATCTTTGGTCCCGTCATGAGCATTTTGGCTTATGACACGATTGAAGAAACCATTCAACGGGCTAACAACACCAACTTTGGTTTGGCTGCGGGTGTCGTGACTCAAGATATTTCTCAGGCGCATCGCCTGATTCATCAGCTTGAAGCAGGCATTTGCTGGATCAACACATGGGGCGAATCCCCTGCTGAAATGCCTGTTGGTGGTTATAAACAATCAGGCGTCGGTCGTGAAAACGGGATTTCAACGCTCAATCATTATACCCGCACCAAGTCGATTCAAGTTGAACTGGGTGATTATCAAAGCGTGTTTTAACCCATTTTATACTCTCTGTATTTTTCTTTTATTTTCCTCAAAACATCTGCTGTCAATGCTGCTTAGGCAGCTTGACGCCTACAATATTAAGGAATAGTAATGACAACTCAATCTTACGATTACATTATTATTGGAGCTGGTTCAGCAGGCAATGTACTGGCTGCACGTTTAACTGAAGATGCCCATGTTTCGGTCTTGCTTTTAGAGGCAGGCGGACCAGATTATCGGCTAGACTTTCGTACTCAGATGCCCGCAGCATTGGCTTATCCATTACAAGGTCGCCGATACAACTGGGCGTATTTGACCGATCCTGAACCGTACATGAATAACCGTCGTATGGAATGTGGTCGTGGTAAAGGTTTGGGCGGGTCATCGCTGATCAACGGTATGTGCTATATCCGTGGTAATGCCATGGATCTTGAAGGTTGGTCAAAACTCAAAGGTTTAGAAAATTGGAGCTATGCTGACTGCCTGCCGTATTACAAAAAAGCGGAAACCCGCGATATTGGTGGCAATGACTATCATGGTGAAAATGGCCCAGTCAGTGTTGCAACACCAAAACAGGACAATAACATCTTATTTCATGCCATGGTCGAAGCAGGCGTGCAGGCGGGTTATCCTCGAACCGATGATTTAAATGGTTATCAGCAAGAAGGTTTTGGCCCGATGGATAGAACTGTGACCCCAAATGGTCGCCGCTCCAGTACCGCGCGTGGCTATCTGGATATGGCAAAAGATCGTCCAAATTTAACAATTGTGACCCATGCGACGACCAACAAAATTCTCTTTAAAGACAAACAGGCGATCGGCGTTGAGTATATTCATGGCATAAATAAAAATGACCTCAAAAAAGTCCATGCCAATAAAGAAGTGTTGTTGTGTGCAGGCGCAATTGCGTCACCACAAATCTTACAACGTTCTGGTGTCGGTCAAAGTACATTTTTAAAATCGATGGACATTCAGGTCGTCCATGATTTGCCGGGTGTTGGTGAAAACCTACAAGACCATCTGGAAATGTATTTGCAATATAAATGTAAGCAACCTGTGTCCCTTTATCCCGCCCTTAAATGGTATAACCAACCTGCCATTGGTGCGCAATGGTTATTTTTAGGAAAAGGCATAGGTGCAAGCAATCAATTTGAAGCAGGTGGTTTTATTCGCTCTTCGGATGAATTTGAATGGCCAAATATTCAATATCATTTTTTGCCTGTCGCGATCAACTACAATGGAAGTAACGCAGTTAAGGAACATGGTTTTCAAGCACATGTGGGTTCCATGCGTTCTCCATCACGTGGTCGTATCAAACTGAAATCCAAAGATCCATTTGACCATCCAAGTATTTTGTTTAACTACATGTCTACTGAACAGGACTGGCAAGAATTTCGTGCCGCTATTCGCATTACCCGTGAAATTATGCATCAGCCCGCGCTTGATCCTTATCGCGGTGAAGAAATCAGTCCAGGCAAACAATTGTCGAGTGATGCTGAGCTGGATGACTTTGTACGCAATCATGCCGAAACAGCTTACCATCCATCATGTAGCTGCAAAATGGGTGAAGATGATATGGCAGTGGTTGACCATCAAGGTCGTGTACATGGTATGCAAGGCTTACGTGTTGTTGACGCCTCGATCATGCCGCTGATCATTACAGGTAATCTAAATGCCACCACGATTATGATTGCAGAAAAAATTGCAGATCAAATTCGTGAAAGGACAGCATTGCCCCGCTCAAAAGCACCATTCTATCGTGCCACATAAATCTTGATGAGATGATCGAACATACATGTATTGCATGTATGTTCGATGCATAAAAAAACAATCTGTTTATCGAACATTTATTAGAATATGCATAAATTTTCACTTGTTTTTTTTAAGCACAGCACATTTTTTAGACGTAAACGGCAATATAATAAACACCCACAAAAAATACCAGTTTCACAACATTATGAATAAAATAAGTATTTTTATAGTATAATTTGTATTTATTGTAAAAATTTAACCATTTCAAATTAAAATTCGATTATTCATAGCTATCTCTTCTAGAATATGTATCCATTGGAATGTAGCGATCATCTACAAAATTAATGTATTTAGAATAAATAGATTAGTTACCCTCCCTCTAAACGTTAGATGCCGCTACATTCCATTTCTTTTATTTTTAAGCCTACATCCTTTTTAGTTCTCAGCATTTTAGAAGTATTAAACCCTCCGCCCTGCCTCGTTTTATTGCTCATTTTAAAAAATAAGAATACTTAAAAAGCTTTTTCTTAAAAAAATGCTGAGCTTGTATAAGCTTGGAATAGCATTTATGTCTAAAAATCAAACATCCTTTATACACAATTTACATGCATAAAATAGAACCCACATTCTGAAAAGAATATGCTTAGCACAGATATTTGCAGATCGAGGAATAAAATGAATATGACGAGAATAAACAGCATTTCGCATAAGTTTTATTCTGTAATATACCTTTTGATTATCGCCATGATTGGGATATTTTGTGCCCTAAACGCAACCTACGATGTCATGATTGGAGGTACGCCGTTTTATTTTTTTGCGGTTCTGGTGCTTGCTTTACAAAGCATATTTGCCCTTCGTGAATCTGAACGCAGCCGCAATCTTGCAGGCTTGGGTTTAATCGTTCTGGTGATGGGTCTCGTCTATAGTTATGGCTTTATGTTTTTGACTCATTTGAAAGCCATTGTACTTCTTCCATCCATTTGTTTGACTTTGTTCGGACTTCCTTCTATTTCTCAGCATCCCCAGAAGGCATATCTACTCAAAACGGTCTTATTGATCTCTCTCATTGCTTTGGCAGCCATACAGTATTATGAACTCAGCATGCTCAAAGGTTATTATGACTCGCTTCCCAATAACGGAAGCTGGCAAAAATATGGCGGTCTATGACAGGGTCATATCACCAAACTGCCATAGCCTCCTTTGATTTCAGTGGGCGCTAAAAATATTTTAACCACTTGATTTGTTTATTCGCATGTTTATAAGTTGAAAATGCGTTCACCACTGGATAAAGCAATAGCGTCAACAAAAATGTGATCAACCACAATTGACCAACGCTTGATACTGAGAAATAACCAGAAGCTGTTGTGCTACCCCACAACATGACACATACAACATATAAGAGCTTTAAAACATATAAGTGCAGCAGATAAAAGAACATAGGCACTGAACCAAATACCACCAGTATGTTAATAAAGCGTGTCTGAACTAATCTTTCAAATACAATCAGAAGAATGAGCCCGACTCCCACATTGCATAAGATAAAAAGCAATGACGGCGGATATTTGGTTAAGTTAAAAAAGCTCATTAGACTCAATGTCAATGAATCATAACTTTGCCAAGCTTCATCCCCATAGACATTTAGCAAACGAAGCAATACAAACAATACAATGCTCAACATCGCAATCAAGATCAAATAACGATCACGTTGCTGCGCATTAAATTGGGGCTGAAAAAACTGCCCTAAACAGTACCCAATTAAAATCACACCCACCCACGGTAATATGGGGTATGACGTTCTGACTCGTAACCCTTCAAATTCAATCCAGCTCCGCTCGTGCAGAATCAACCAGAGAGGTTCAAATATTGTAATATCTTTAAAACTTATTTGATCTAGCAAATTATGACCAAAAATGATCAACAACCCGACACTGAGTAAAATCTTTTTAGGTTGCCCGATACACATTGACAAGATCACCATACTCAGACCAATTGCCCAGATCACTTGTAAATAAATCACTTTTGGAGGAAAAGTGGCTGTCCATGCAAAATTAACCAAAGTTAATTCAAATAAAATTAATAACAAACCACGTTTCAATAAAAAATGACGAGTTTGTTCAATGCTCTGGGTTTTAAGCTGAAATAAAAAAGCAGACATTCCAGTGAGCATAACAAATACAGGTGCACACAAATGTGCCAAAACCCTACTCCAAAAAAGTGCAGGTTCAGTTTCGGTGACATTCATTGGATCACTGACCTGTTTATGTAAGTAAAATGTTTCACGAACATGATCTAGTAACATGATCATAATCACCAAACCGCGTAATGCATCGATAGATTGGAGACGTGGAATAATTTTTGCTTTCGACATACACGCTATATCTTCAATTTATGAAATGTTATATTATTTCACAAATTGTTTTTTGTCTTGTTTATCGAGGGGTTTATGCAGCATAAATATCGTTTGCTGTCGTCATTTATTGGCTTTTCTTTTATTTCTGGTCTTAGTTGGGCCGATTCTCCAAATAATGTTCTTTCTACCATCACCCTACAGGCCGATCAAAATCAGGAAGATGAAAAAACCACCTCTGCTGCAAGCAAATTTGCACATGATGTTTTAGATATCCCTTTTAGCCGTAGCTATCTTTCACAGGACATTTTAAAACAACAAGATAGTCAACGTATTGAAGATGCAATTCATCTGGTCAGTGGTGTATTTGCACAAAATAATTATGGCAGTGGCTTTTGGGATAATTACTCTTTTCGTGGTTTTGCAACAGATCCTAATCTTGGCGCAGCCAGTATCCGTAATGGTTTAAGTCTTAATCGAGGGTTAAGTGCACCGCGAGATATGGTCAATATTGAATCTCTGGACTTCTTAAAAGGCCCTGCCGCCGCGCTATACGGTCGTGGTGAAATGGGTGGTTTGCTTAATATCACCACAAAAAAGCCACAATGGCAGCCGCAAGGGCAACTCAACTTACGTGCCAATACCGAACAACAATATCGTGGTAGTTTTGAATATACTGCGCCACTGAATGATCAACTTGCTTATCGTTTGGCCATTGCCCATGAAGATAATCAAAGCTTTCGTGATGAGGTGAATAGTGAACGCTGGTTTTTTTCACCACAGTTAAGTTGGAAAATCTCTGATCAGACTCAACTTGATTTTGACAGTGAAATCACTCAGCAAAAAGGCACTTTTGATCGTGGTATCAGCGCCTATAAAGGCCAGATTCTGATGAGTCCAAAAACTTTTACAGGCGAACCAGACGATGGCGACATGAAATTGAATGATCAGTTTTATCAACTTCGTCTAACACACGAATTAAGTGATGAATGGAAACTCAATAGTGCATTCAGTTATAAGCAAGGATTGATGAAAGGCTTTTCAACTGAACCTAAGTCCTTTGAATCAGATGGCGAAACCTTAAATCGTCAACGTCGTTATCGTGATTATTTCACCAAAGATCTACTCGCACAGGCTGAACTTTTAGGTAAGTTGAATACAGACTGGGCGCGTCATGAGATCCTGATCAGTACTGAAGCAGGTCAATTGACTTCTGACCAATATCAGCTACGTTGTGATTATAAATATTCAGGCGCAAGATACTGTGTCAATCAGATCAATGTCTATCATCCTCAATATGGCGCGTATTTACCCAATATGGGGCTGCAAACCAATACCCGTGAACAACAGGACTATTTTGCTTTAAATCTTCAGGATCAAATGTTCTTCGATGATCAATGGAGTCTTTTAGTTGGTACACGTTTCGACCAAGTCAAACAGTCTTTAGATAATTACAAAGCCAATACTTCTACCGATAAAACCTTTCATCAAGCTTCACCTCGCGCAGGTATTAACTATAAATGGAATGAGCAGTTGTCGTTCTATACGAATTATGGACGCTCTTTCGCCATGAACAGTGGTACAGATGCCAACGGACAAGTATTTGCACCTGAAAAAGGTGAAAGTTATGAAATCGGAAGTAAATATCAGATTAATGACACATCCCTATTGAGTCTGGCATTATTTCACATGAAAAAACGCAATGTGCTCACCACCAATCCAAGCGATGCAAATTATCAGTATGCCGCAGGTGAAGCATTAAGTCGGGGCATTGAGGTAGATCTGCAAAGTCAACTCACAGATCAACTGCATTTGATGGCAAACTATACTTATACCGATGCACAGATTCATAAAGATACAACCATTGCCAAAGGAACTCCGCTCAATAATATTCCTCGCCATAGTGGTAATCTGGCATTAGATTATGTGCTTTTACAACAGGCTATAAAAAAAGCAGGTGTTGGAGCAAATGTACAGTATGTTGGGAAACGTAATGGGACGCAAAGCACAGGCTTTGAATTACCCGATTATACATTGGTCAATTTAAATGCATATTATGAACCGAATAGCCAGTTACGTTATCAATTCAATATTAACAACGTGTTTGATAAAACCTACTATGTTGAAAGTTATAGTGATCTGTGGATCCAGCCAGGTGATCCGTTAAATGCGTCACTCTCGGTACAATGGACGTTCTGATTTGATTTTGTCACCTTTTTCATTCCCAAAAGTTGTCATGTTCAGCATTTGTGTACTTTTGGGAATCACATTGACAGCCTGTAAACCCCGAGACATTACAGAGCAAAAACCACAATTAGAGACTCAATCAGTTCAAACCACACCATCACATTCTCGTCTTAGTGTTGTTGATTCTTCGGGTTATCGTGTCACGTTGAAGCATCCTGCCCAACGTGTGGTGTGTTTATTTGAGTCGAGTTGTGATGGTTTATATATGCTCAATCAGGGCAATAAAATTGTAGGAATTCCTGCGGAAATTTATCAACAGCCGATGTTATATCACGCATATTCTGTTTTAGACCCACGCATTCAGGCCAAACAGATTCAAAGCCCCTCTCAAGGCAATAATGCGACCAATATCGAAAGTCTATTAATGCTACAACCTGATTTAGTCATTATGGGTGGAGGAGAAAAACAGACCATCGCCCTTCTGCGCAAATTAGGCATAGCAGTTTATATTATGGAATCTTCGACTTATGCTCAGGTCAAAGAAGAATTATCGAACATTGCAGTTTTAACCGATGCAACGGTACGCGCAAAAACCATACTGCAATATTCAGATCAAAAAATAACAGAGATTCAGCGTAATACTGCAAAACAACCCCATCAGCAAACTATTTATTATGCATGGTCGGGCGGTCGTATTTTTTCTACATCAGGAACTCAATCGATTACCAATGATTTTATCGAATTGGCTGGCGCGAAAAATATTGTGTCGACGAAAACCAATCAACCCAACGTCAACCCAGAAACCTTGATTGAATGGAATCCTGATAATATCGTGCTTTGGAATACCGATCCGCAGCTGATTTATCAACGTCCTGAATTACAAACGCTGAAGTCTGTTCAACAGCGTAGAGTTTTTAATTTAAGTCCTGCTTTTATCTATAATCCTCATACTATCAAAATCGTGCTTACTGCACTTTATTTACATCACCATATTTATACTGAAGTGCAATCATCTGACAACATGAAAGAAACCCAATATCAAGTGCTGAGTATGTTGTATGGTTCAAAAGCAGCACAAGCCCTGAATGCCCCATGAAATTGATCACTCCCATGAAGATGATGCGTCTTGAATCCATCATCCAATTAAATCCTGTCATTCGATATACTGGCTTTATTGTTTTACCTGTGCTTTGTCTGTTTTGTTCCTTATTAATTGGGCCTAGTCATATTTTAGGTTATCAGGATTATCTGCTTTGGTTCTGGCAAAGTCTGTTTGGTGGAAGCTATCTTGCTCCTGAACAATATGCTCTGATGCAGAATATTCTTTGGAATGTACGCCTGCCCAGAATTTTACTTACCTTTATGGTTGGTGCGGCACTGGCGACCGCAGGAAATGGTTTACAAGCTTTATTTCGGAATCCACTGGTGGATTCTTATGTACTTGGTATTTCTTCTGGAGCAGCATTTGGTGCGGCACTGGCTTTGTCTTTTAACTTAAATTCACCTAATTTATTGGCGTTTATTTTTGGTATTGCTGCGGTACTTCTGACTTATTTATTTGCCTATCAAAAACAGGAACAACAAACCTCTTTGGTCATGATTATTTTGGCAGGCATGATTGTTTCAGGGCTGTTTTTGGCAGGATTAACCATCATTCAATATATTAGTGATCCGTTTAAATTACAGGCCATTGTGCAATGGACGATGGGTAATTTGCATCAGGCCAATTGGAATAAAGTACAATATGCAGTATTGCCTATTTGTATCGGACTTCTGGGCTTATTTTTAATGCGTTGGCGACTCAACTTGCTCGCTCTTGGTACAGAAGAAGCCCAAGCGGTCGGCATCAATCCAAAATGGGAACAAATCTTGCTGATTGGATTAGTCACCTTATGTACCTCTGCTTCTGTGGCTGCCGCAGGGATTATTAGTTTATATGGTTTATTTATGCCCCACATTGTGAGAATACTAGTTGGGCCTGATCATCGTGCAACCATTCCCTGTAATATGATATTGGGCGGCTGTTTTTTATTATTGATTGATAATTTCTCACGTGTTTTATTGAGCTTTGAAATCCCAATTGGAATTTTTACCATGCTGCTTGGCGCACCTTTCTTTTTGCTACTCATGAAAAGCCAGCGGATGAACTGGTCATGATCCATATTCATCAGCTTAACTTTGCTTATGGGCAAAAACAGGTGCTTAAAAATATCGATCTCACATTTGCTGAACATCGGTTTTCAGTGATCTTGGGACGAAATGGTTGTGGTAAATCGACCTTGTTTAGACTCATGGCAGGTCTGGAACCTTTACAATGTGGCAGTATTTTATATAAAAGCAAATGTTTAGATCAGTATAAAGGCAAACGTCGTGCCGAACTTTTAGGCTTTTTACCACAATTTCACAAAACCGTTTTTCCCTTTAAAGTCAAAGATGTGGTTTTGACAGGCCGTGCTGCGTTTAGTCATTTTCACCCCACCAAACAGGATGAATATCTGGTCGATCAGGCATTGGAAGAGCTAGATATCGGCCATTTAAAACATCGACCATACACCGAACTTTCTGGCGGTGAACGACAATTGGTGATGATCGCTCGCATATTAGTACAAGCACCCAAAGTGATTTTACTGGATGAGCCAACGAATCATCTGGATGTCTATTATCAGTCTTATTTGATGAAAAAATTACGTCAACTTTCTCGACAAAACTATACCGTGATTGCCATCATGCATGATCCTAATCTGGCATTTTTATTTGCAGATGAACTGTTTTTTATGCGTCAACATGAAATTATTCGACCTGAATCTCGGCAACGCCTGACGGATCCTGTCTTTTTAAAAAGTGTTTATGATGTTGAATTTCATGAGGCCATGATTCAGGACAAAACCATTGTAGTGCCAGACTATTCATGGCTTTAGGCATCGAACTTTTACAGCAAAATGACTTACATCAAGCAATTCAATTTGCGATTTATACACGCCAACTTCTTTTTCCAGAAGTCTATCAATCTGAACTGCCTCATGATCTGACTCATTTCAGCCAAACTTATCTTGAACACCCGCAAGGCGCTTGCTTCGTGGTCAAAGATAAGCACACAATTATTGGCATGGTGGCTTATCGAGCTTATAACCATCGTTTTAATTTGGACTTACCGTTGGAAGTTGTCGAGGTGGTTAAACTATTTGTACAGCCCGAATATCGCCGACAAGGTTTAGCATCGCAACTTTGCCATGCTTTATTTGAATATGCTCAACGACAAAATATTCGATATTTTTATCTGCATACTCATCCCTTTTTACCTGCGGCTGAATATTTCTGGCAAAAACAGGGATTTCAGGTCATTCATCGTGAATGGTTGGCGCATTACAATACGATTCATATGTTAAAAACCAGTAAATCAACTTAATGTTGTATGATTAATTTGAGATCATCCAGAATTTAAAAAGCCATAAAACCGCTCTTGGATTTTATGGCGACAAACGAAATAAAAGAATTAAAAACTAAAGCCAAAGTTTAAATTGACCCGATACAGCCATTTATCACTATTCAAGGAAGTTGCTGTGGTATAGCCCGTACTATTGGTCGAACCTCCAATAATGTTGGCATTTTTTCCCCAAGTATAATCTGCCCAGACCATAAACGGAGATGCAATAAACATCATGCCTGTGGTATTCATCTGTGACGCTGACCAATCTGTATGTGTTTTATCCAGATAACTAAAGTCATTATAGAATTTAATCGCTTTAAGTTTCCACATATCCTTGATTGGCAAGGTATAAGAGACATTGAGACTCGAAACAGTCCCTTCAGAAGCAATCAAATAAGAAGGTGTTAAACCATTGGTCCCCATTAAAGTCATACGATCGTCAACACCTTCTGGATTTTTGGCATCGTATTGATAGTGAATGATGGAACCCTGAATGTTCCAGCGATTAAGATTGCTATTGGCATGAAGACCTAAAGCATAATATTTTCCATCATCATCTGTGATTTTATTATGCAGTTGTGAAATAGCCCCTGATAACCCAACTTCTTGCTTGCCTAGTGTCGTATCAAACTTTTTAACCACACGGGCATTGACCTGATTTTGTTTTTCATTTTGATAGCCTTTCTGATTTGGAAAAGTATTTTTCAGATCATCATAAGAGCCGCTTTCTGGAGAATAACGCATATTGGTTTCAAGCATGTTTGGATAATAACCCAGTTTAATATCCCAATTTTTGTCATCATAATTCCAGTTCAAGCCAGGGGCAATGTTGTTGCCATAGCCTAAAAAGAACGGCAAATGATAGGTCCAGCCATTTTGCGGATAAGGATAAATGGTAAATGGTTTGTAGACGAAACCTGCCTCCAAACTATTGTGAGGATTGAGTTTATATCCTACATAGGCTTTTTCTATAGAGGTAAACTCTTGATCCTGCAATAAAAAACTTGAATTTAAATAAAAATCATCATACGTTCCCTTAAGATCAAGTCGTAGGACATCAAAATCCAACTTGCCCATTCCTCGATTGGAACTTTGTGGCCAGCTTTCATAGCGATCCTGAACGCGAATCACCCCACCCACTTTAAATGAAGCTGTACCATCTTGATTTTTCCACTCCAGTGGTGATGTCTCTGCCCAAGAGCCAGTCGAAACACCTAAACAGAAAATTGAAACACTTATTGTTGAAACTACACTTTTTTTCATCATCGCTTCCCAATATTTAGCCACGAGCTGATAGTGAAAAATAACAACTCATGTTTTATATATAAAACTTTGTTTATTTTGATTTTTACCTAAAAAAATTTGGTGATCCTATTTGAAGCGAGAGCAATCCTTAGCTCATGGCATATTATTCATCACCATTTTTAGTTGTTTACTTAGATGCCTTAGCACCTAAGTAACGCCAGATCACAATAATGCTGCTATAAGGTTTTGAAATTCAATATCCCTTAAACTTAATAGAGTTTTTTCTGTGGTGGCCCCGCAAAGTTTAACGGACCAATAGAATGCATATCGAGTTCGATGACCGCAGGGCCGTTAAAATCGATGGCTTCTTGGATCGCAGCTTTAAACTCATCTGCACTACCCACTTTCCAGCTTTTAACGCCCATCGACTCCCCCAGTTTTTGATAATCTGGGGTATGTAACTCATTAAAATACTGGCGACCACCAAAGTAGTTATTTTGAATACCGCGCATTACACCATAACCACCGTCGTTCATGATCATGAGTACCATATCGGTGTTTTCCTGCGCCATCGTTGCGATTTCACCGATACCTAGCATCAAACCACCATCACCGACCAGACCCACTACTTTTTTGTCTGGATTAGCAATACTTGAACCAATCGCATGAGCCAAACCTAAACCGATTGCCCCTGCCAATGAGTGAATATTTCGATTTGGTGCTTGTACAGGAAATAAGCGGCTGCCCCATGTACTTCCCGACATGGTAATATCGCGGACAAAAATACCATCTTCGGGTAAAGCCGCACGTAAGTGATCACAAATCAATGCGTATTGATCAAGCTGTTTACGTAGTGCATCGACCGCAGCATTTTTAGCATCAACAATAGCTTGATCATAGTCAGCATCAACTTTCGAAACACCATTAAGTTGAATCAAACTACGCGACAAAATATCTTTAGCATCCGAACAAATGAAATGACGAATTTTGTAATTACGTTGTTGTGCGACAGGATTGGCATCAATCTGAACGATATTTTCGGGGAACTGAACCGAATAAGTTTTGGTTTCGTTACTGCGTAAACGAGAACCCACCACGACCAATAAGTCAGCATTTTTTAATAGTTCTTCGACTTTAGCCGAGTTATGAAATGCGCCTAAGCTACGTGGGTGTGCATCGGGTAAAATACCGCGACCATGTGTGGAGGACACCACAGGAATACCCAAATCTGCAATCGCCTTGATTTCATCCACACTATTTAATGCACCGCCACCAATCCAAAATACTGGACGTTTAGCTTGCTTGATTTGATCAACCAATAACTGAACCTGAGTCTCATCTACCGCAGGCAGTTGCATCGCTTTCACTGGACTTAAATCCAACGGTAAATCAATTTCTGCTGCTTGCACATCGATTGGTAATTCAACACTGACAGGTCCCATTGGAACAGTTGTAGCGACACGAATCGCTTCACGAATCACGCCAATCGCGTTATCTGGACTGGTAATGCGAAATGCAGCTTTGCTCGAAGCACGTAAGAAAGTGAGTTGATCTTTGGTTTCATGAATAAAACTGGCATCACGATCCAAATATTCACGCTCCACTTGACCTGTTAAATGCAACACAGGACTGGCCGCATTCATGGCTTCGATGAGTGAACCCACAGCATTGCCTGCCCCTGCACCCGTACTGGTTAAAGCAACGCCCAAACCTTTAAATCGTGCATGTGCATCAGCCATAGTGACTGCACCCGCTTCACCTCGCGCCGCCACAAAGCGGATTTTTTCACGGCGACCCACAGCATCAGCAATCGGCAAGTTATGAATGGAGATCACGCCATAAATGCTATTTACATCATGTTCTTCTAATAAGCGAGCAATTGCTTCACCCACATTGACACGTTCAGTCATGAAAATCTTCCTCTAAATTCTGTTTAATATCCATTGAAATGGTTAAATCGTTTAAAACATCTTGGGCTTTAATGATCAGTCACACCATGCATTTGGCTGGTCGCTTAATCCCATATAAATGCTTTTTTGCTGCATATAAGACAAAATTCCCAAACGTCCTTTTTCACGACCAATACCACTGTCTTTAAAACCACCGAATGGCGCTGAAATTGAAAATTTCTTGTAGGTATTAATCCATACTGTACCCACTTCAAGCGCACGAGAAATCCGCCACGCCTTACGATAGCTTTCAGTCCAAATACCCGCCGCTAAACCAAAACAACTGTCATTGGCTTGCTGAATTAAATCTTGCTCATTGTCATATTTCATGACCACTAATACAGGGCCAAAAATTTCTTCTTGGCATACTTTTGCCTGATTTTTCAATCCAGTAATAATGGTCGGCAAATAAAAACTACCTTTGGCAAATTCACCTGTTGTCAATGCTTCGCCACCTGTCAAAACTTCCCCACCTTCTTGCTTGGCGAGTTGTACATAACGATCGACAGACTGTAAATGCGCCTGATTGATCAGAGACCCCATATGAACATCTTTTTGTTCAGGATGCCCAACCCGTAAGCCTTTGGTAACTTCCACCAGACGTGTGAGGAACTGATCGTAAATACTGCTATGAATAAACAAACGAGAACCTGCAATACACGCTTGTCCCGCAGAACTAAAAATGCCGTATGCAATCCCTTTTGCAGCAAGCTCTATATCCGCATCTGGGAGTACAATCGTTGGCGACTTACCACCTAACTCTAAAGATGTGGTAATCAGTTTATCTGCTGCAATGTGTGCCAAATGGCGTCCTGTTGTGGTTCCACCTGTAAAAGAGATCTTCCGAACTAATGGATGCTTCACAATGGCATCACCGACGACCGAACCTTTCCCCACTAAGACGCTCAATAGGCTTTTAGGTAAACCCGCTTCTTCAAAAATCTTTGCTAATTCCAGTGCAATCAGTGAAGTGGCTTCAGCAGGTTTTAAAATCACCGCATTTCCACCTGCCAAAGCAGGAGCCAGTTTTTGTACTTCACTGGCAATGGGTGAATTCCATGGAGTAATCGCAGCCACGACACCGACAGGTTCATGCACACTGAAGGTCATAAAATCTGGCGCACGTTGAGTGGTCAATTCATCATTGAGTGTTTCACAGGCAGCCGCCACATAACGGGCTGTCGCAGCCGCGCTTAAGACTAAACCACGAGTTTCTGCCAAAGGCTTACCATTATCACGGGTTTGTAATTGAGATAACGCATCCACTCGTGCTTCAATAATATCCGCGACTTTATATAAAATTTTGGCGCGTTCATGTGGCATACGATTACGCCATTCAGGTGCGCGCCAAGCCTGATCTGCTTTAACAATCGCTTCTTCAATATCTTCAGGACTTGCTGTAGAAATTTCGGCATTTACTGAATTGTCTGCTGGAAATGTACTTTGAATCACATGACCGCGACCCAAACGCCATTCACCCGCAATATAAAGTTCCTTAACCATGATAATAATCCTTGTTAAATCTGAATGGCTTCAACACTATTGCGACAAGCACGAATCACGCTAAGTGCCGCCAATGTTGATGTTTTAGGGTTAGATGCAAGCGGAACACCGACCATTTCAATCGTCATTTGCCCAAAACGACCTTCGGCAACAATGGTATGTTTGTTCTGGGTCGTTTCAGGATCCACGGTCAGCTCTACGATGGTGTGATCCATGCCTACACCCGCCAGCGCGATAGTGGCGGCTACATTGGCATTGGCAGGAAAATTCAACGCGGCTTCGCGTGCTGTCCCGCGGTAAAACACGGTGGCTTTTTGTACTTGATCCAAATCAATCAATTGCTCGGCATAACTACCACGCCAACTGTTGGGACTTTTACAACCTTTATAAGTGACTTTTTCAAGTCCACCTTCTTTTGCAGCGGCAATACCATCTATGCCTGCAATTGCCCCTGCCAATAGGTGTAAGTGCGCGCCATTTTGTTCCGCCGTTTGCTGAAGTTCGGTAAAAAATTCGCTATCTGCCAAAGTACCCACAGAGATCAAACCAATGGTCCAACCATTTTCCAGTACTTTTTTGGCATGTTCTTTTACTGCAGCCTGACCCGCAACTTCAATCACATAATCTGGTGTGCCATTGCATTGATTGACATCGGAAATAACCTGAATGTTGGTATCGACTTTTTGCTTGACGTTTTCAACACTACGTTCAGGCACAACAATCCATTTCAATTCAAGATCATGTGGCAAATGTGCATATACTTCCGAGGCCATTGCGCCAAAACCAATCATCATCAATTGTTTCATTGCATTCACCTTATAAATGTTTGTTAAAACCACCAGACACATCAATGGTCGAGCCTGTGGTATAAGAAGCAAGCGGTGAGGCTAAAAACACCAATGCACGAGCTGGTTCTTCGGGTTTACCTAAACGCGCCATTGGAATTCCACGTTTTTTTGCGATATTCGCAGTCCAGTCTTGCCATGATTGATTTGGATCTGAACGTGTTTCATAGCGGCGTTTCCACTGTGCCGATTCGACCATGCCTAATAAAATTGAATTAACACGAACGTTGTATTGAATAAATTCATGTGCCAGTGAATGAGTCAGATTCAGCAAAGCTGCACGTGCTGATGAAGTCGCGATCATGTGCGGTTCAGGTTGCAAAGCCAGTAATGAGTTCACATTGGTCACTGAACCAATATTCGAGCTTTTTAAATCATCTAAAAAGGCACGAATGGGATGTAAGACACTAAAATATTTCAGTTCAATTTCTTTCATCCAATCTTCATCTTGCGTATTTTCAAAAGTAGAAACTCGTCCTTGACCTGCGTTGTTAATCAACATATCGACATTGCCCAAATGCTGTTTCACGGTTTGAGCAAAGTTTTTGACATCTTCTTTATCCAGTACATTGCAAACCTGTGTAAAAACATGGGCATGTGGATATTTTTCTAAAATATAAAGCTTTGATTCTACAAGACGCTGTTCATCTCTCCCGCACCACGCTACTTTCGCGCCTTCTGCGACTAAAATCTCAACCGCAGCTAATCCGATGCCAGAAGAGCCACCTGTGACAACCGCTACTTTTCCTTCTACTTGGAAGCTCATATATTCTCTCTCGTTTCAATGCTGCTGTGCAGACACAATAATGTCGTTAAAAATTGTAGGTTGATCGACATAGCTCAAATGTCCTGCTTCACCAATTTCAATATAGTTTTGGCACTGGATTTCCTTTGCCAAAGCTGCAATGGCTTGCGGCGGTGTAATACTGTCGTTCAGTCCTGAAACCATCACGCATGGCACCGCCAAATCTGTTAAATAATTACGAATTTCATCGTGAGCCAACAAATAAGAAGCTTGAGTAAAACCTCCCAAATTCAGGTTTTGCATGACCTGTCCAATCAGTTCAAGCGTTTGAGGTTTCTTCAAATAAGTTAAATGTGGTCCACGACTTTGCGCTAAACCCTGATTTCCAAGTTCTGCCAGCATTTTTGGTCTTTTGTTATAAACTTCGGCTTGTTGTTCAACGGGATAACGCTGATAACCCTGTGCAACATTAGCAATAACCAATGTTTCAACATAATCTGGATAACGTCGCGCAAAGGCACATGCTTGTAATGCACCCAGTGAATGCCCAACAACAATTGCTTTTTTAATGTGTAAACATTCAAATAAATCTGCCAAACGCTGTGCATAATCTTCAGCATTAGGCTGCAAAGTGGTTAAGGCATCGGACGAACCATAACCTGGTGCGTCCCATGCAATGATATGAAAATGATGATTTAAATCTTGCAGTTGGTTGACCCACGAACCCGCGCCAGAACTAATGCCATGCAGTAGCACCAGATAATGCTCTCCAGTGCCTGCTTCACGATAACTTTGTTTGTGTCCATCGATCTCGACAGATTTCACTGGAAATTGTTGTAGAGTTTCAACAAGTGTCATCATCATTTTCCTTTAAGGCCACAATCAGAGTTCAAACCTCTTTTTGCAACTCAGATTCAATCCATTTAGTTACGTTTAATTTGAGAAAGTGGATGCTCAGGTGGATAGTTTGGAATGGTTGGTTTACCTGTTCCTAACATCACACACATCAAGGCATCTTCTTGACCAGGATTAAATAATCCACGATAGATTCCAGGTGGAATTGAAATCAGATCACGTTCTTTTAAACGAGTACTGAACTTTTCACCGTTATGCTCAATGAACAAATCAATTTCACCACGCAACATAAAGAACACTTCTTCAACATCATGGTGAATATGCAAAGGCCCTTCACACTGTGGCGGTAAAACCATCGTAGAAAACGTAAAGTTTTCAGCAGGAACAGTGTTGTTATCATTGGAAACACCTGTTGCACCTGTGCCCATGTAGCGCATTTGGGCACGGCGATATTTCGGATCATAATCTGCCTGAAATTTCAGTGCGTTAAAGTCATATTTGCGAGTTTCAAAACGTGCAATACGGGTGTTTAACCATTCTTCTAAGCTCGCACCTTCGGGTTGCGTCCATGATTCAAATTGTTGAGTGCTCATGTCTTACTCCTGATTAAAATGAAAACTGTAATTAGTAACGTTTGAGTAATGGTGTAAGGAAAAAGGAACCCACGATAGCCACCACTGCCAAGAACGTGATTCCCAAATTAAAGCTGCCCGTTTGCATCACAATCATGCCAATCAATACTGGCGCAATCGCACTGGCAAAGTTTGCTAAACCATTAAAAATACCGCCTGCTGTCGCCCCGACATCTGCTGTAGTGACACGCGCCAACAAAGCAAATACCGCAGCCACACCGAAACCCCATGCCATTGAGCTGATCGACATGGCCAAAATAATAAGAAGCGGATTGGTCATTAACACCATGACGTACAATGAGATACCTGCGACCAGTAAGCCACCAAACACCTGTACTGCGCGTTTACCAAGCTTGTCGGAGAATACAGCCCCAACCACCTCACCCACGAGCATGGCAATAAACGGTAAGCTTGAATAAAAACCGAACTCTTTTAAGTTAAAGCCTTTGTCCTGAATCAGATAAGATGGCACCCAACTGTTTAGGCCCCAGAGATAAGTCATTAAAGCGATATTGAAAATACAGACCAGCCAGAACGCGCTGTTTTGTAATAACAATTTAGTATTACGAAGATGACCCTTAAAATTGATACGTTTGCTTGAATCTTCGATCTCAATAGTTTTGCGTAGTTCTAAGTTACGCAGTCCAACCACCACAAAGACCAAGACCAATAAAGTCATTGCAGCCATCACAAAGAAAGTGGTATGCCAGTCGTGTTTAGCCAAGACAGCCGCAGTGATCGGAAATCCTAAAAAGGCACCAATCGGTGTACCCAATAAAAACATGGTAGAGGCACGTGCTTGCTGACGATCTGTGTAGGTTTGTTTCACAATCGCATACGCCAATGCAAATAATGGCCCTTCAGCTATGCCCAATAAAACACGTAGGAACAGCATACTGCCATAATGGGTAGTAAAGCCCATGATCAACATCAGAACGCCCCATGAGGCCACGCTCCAGAACAACATTTTCTTGGGATTGAAAATATCCCCTAGAAAACTCAGGAATATAGATGAAAAACCATATGCCAGTAGAAAACTGGTCATTAACCAGCCCAACTTGGCTTTATCCTGTGCAATTCCCATCGCATCCTGAAAATGTGGATCTGAGAACAAAACTGCAATACTAATCTTGTCAAAAAATGCCAGTACGACACAGGCCATTAGGACAAATGCGGGTATCCAGTGTTTGAATCCTTTTTTTCATCTACATCATTTAACATGCAAGCGTTCCTTCGATCTGGCTAAAGATCTAAAATGATTGTTCTGGCTAGAGGTCTGAAAGCGTTATTAGGGTTTTAGCTTCATGACATTAAATTCAGGATCGGTTAATTGTTCTGGGTTCAACACTGTACCGCTTTGAATCCAGCGTTTGGCCAGTTTGACGAGCTTGGAATCGTTGACCGCGATCATATTGATCAGACGGCTTTGTTCATCCAAATATAAATAGCTAACTTGTGTAGGACTGCTTTGACGGATGACCAATTTCGGGTTTAACTGGGGTTGATAAGTCCCTAAAATCTGGATATTAAAGTGATACTGATCAGACCATAACCACGGAATATCGACATATTCAGTAGCGACACCCAACATGGATTTTGCCGCAGCAATCGCTTGATTTTGTGCATTTGCCCAAGATTGGATGCAGTAACCTAAAACAGGGTGAATGGCAACATCACCTGCTGCATAGATGTCAGCATCAGAAGTTTGACCATAACAATTGACCACGATGCCATCTTTCACATCAAGACCTGCATCTACACCCAATTCTTTGGCAATCTCGGCACCTGCACCCACCACTACACAATCAAAAACCTGTGCAGTCTGCGGATGATTCAGTACTTGAATGGTTTGATCTGAACTTTCAATCAGGTGCAAATTTTTACTGTCCAGATGAATTTGCGTCCCTTGTTGTTCATGGATCTCTTTTAAGAAAGCTGAAACTTCAGGACTCACACTACGACCACATAAGCGATCAGCATATTCAAAAACATGTACTGCCTTGCCTTGCTTACGTGCTGTTGCAGCAATTTCAAGCCCGATCCAACCGCCACCAATAATTGCAATAGAATTTGCATGTTCAAGTAAATCTGCCAAACGTTCGCAATCTTGAACGTCACGCAAAGTTACGACATTTGAAATTTCTTTCCACGTATTCACAGGTACACGTGCCCGACTACCTGTTGCAATTAATAATTTGTCATAAGGTAAAATCTTGCCGCTTTCCAAAATGACCTGTTTGTGATTGCGATCAATTTGTGTGGCTAGATCAGGCTTGTGCCATTGCACTGAAAAAGCATCGATTTGTTCAGGAGAAAACAGATTTAAGCTGTCATAACTGGCTTCTTTGGAAAGCACTTGTTTAGAAAGCGGTGGACGTTCATAGAAAATCTGATGTTCATTGGACACCACATGAATTTCACCACGATACCCTTCCTGACGCAAAGTACTGACCGCCCAACCTGCTGCCTGACCTGCTCCAACCACGACGATTTTTTCCATGAGCCTATCTCCTTCTACCTAAACCTTGACCTTGAATGGGTTTAACCTGACGACGAGTATCATGATCTAGACCACCCTCAATCGCCCATTCGGTAAACAGTTCCAAACGATGCTCTTCAACACGCGGCTGCCACTCTTCAGTCAAATAGTCATCATTGGTGTAATATTCAAATGCACCACCTAGAGGTGAGTTGACATACCAGAAATAAGCAGAGGAAATAGGATGACGACCTGGCCCAATAAAAGTTGACCAGTCGGAACGATTCATATTCAAACCACCGCCAATCACTTCGTGAATATCACGCACCACAAAAGCGACATGATTCAGACCTGCTGGTTTATTCGGGATAGAAAGCAAGAATAAATCATGATGGAAACCCTCTGCGCGGCAACGCAGGAAAGCACCACGATTTAAATAGGCATCTGATAAATGAAAGCCTAATTTTTCTTTATAAAAATTTTCTGTTGCAGCTAAATCTGGCGTAAAGAACACAACATGACCAATTGCTATTGGTTCACCTTTTTCATAAACAGGACTAGCTGCATTGACACGTTGGATATTGCCGTACTGATTAATACCTTCTGTTTTTTGTTCAGGTACATCTTTGGTAATCGAATGTTGAAAAACAATGGTCATGCCATTTGGATCTCGACACTGCACCTGTGTTGCACTTTGTACAAAGCCTTCTACATCTTTTAAATTTTCAGCAAATTGGATTAAATCCTGATCATTGTCTACACCCCACGTCACTTCACGAAGGGTTGAACCACTTTCAATCGCAGCAGGTAACCGTGAATCTGCGATATCAAATAAATAAATCTTGCTGCCATTTTGGGTTTGAAACAGTTCAGTATCTTCAATATCTGTTGTTTGTTTTGACAAACCAAAATCAGATAAAAACTTGATTGCTTCAGCTTTGTCTTCAACCCCAAACTTTAAAACTTCGATTCCTGTAATCATGTTATTTGCTCCTAATTAAAGACAAAACCACCGTTGACTGGGATATTCTGCCCTGTGACAAAAGATGCCAAATCAGAAAGTAGATACAAAGCTGTGCCATTTAAATCTTGTGGATGTTGCTGACGCTGAATCGCTCGACCTGTAACATAAAGGTCATGACGTTCTTGTGGGACATACTCTGTTGCTTCAACTAAGGTCAATCCTGGAGAAATAGTATTGACACAAATGTTAAACTCACCCAGTTCACGCGCCATAGAACGCGTCATTGAAATAATCGCCCCTTTACTGGCCACATAAGCCATGAGTTTAGGTGCTCCCCAAAGCGCAGTATCAGAAGCGACATTGATAATTTTGGCCGCACCTGACTGTTTCAAATACGGAACACAGGCCTGAACCATCAACCACGTGCCTTTGACATTGACTGTCATCACTCGATCCCACAGATCAGGATCGTATTGCATTAAATCCTTGCCGCCCACACCAGTTGCGAGTGCTGCGCAATTCACCAGACCATCCAGACCATTCAGTTTATCTGCTGCAAATTGAACAGCTGACCGAATCGATTCAGGTTGAGACAAATCCAGCCCAACAGCGTGAACACCCAAGCCCTGTTGTTGTAACTGCTTTGCCTCTTGCTCAACCAGTTCGGTCAGAATGTCCGCCATGACAACGGTTGCACCCGCTTTGGCAATCGCCTGAGCAAAGCCCAGACCTAAGCCACGCGCTGCTCCTGTTACCATGATTTTTTTACCTTGCAGTAATATGTGAATGGTCATAGCCACAATCCTTATGGTGTTTCAGTCAAAGATGAAGTATCTAGCACTGCAATTTTTTTCAATTGCTTCTCTGCTTCTTTTTTCATTAAACGACGCAGACGAGATAGACCAACATCATGTTGATAAAGAAACTCTTTAGAACGTGCATTTGGTGCCAAATTTTCCAGAATAATTCGATCCTGCTCCAACACATCCCAGTGCAATTTTTCTAAATGATTGCGGTATAAGAAGCGCCAAACATTGCGTTGCCAACCACTGACTTTACGGCAACACCAGAAGAATACGCGGGTATTGTTAACGTCAATTGGTGTCGCAAAACCGACAATCCAAAACACACCACCTGGACCAAATTCTTTACGATACGGAATAGAAAGACGTAACCAACTTGCCCCAGTATTGCCATATTCTACCCAGTCAAAATTGACACCCGTTTGACCTTCTTTTTCAAAAATAAATCCATTTTCAGTACTACGGTGTTTCATTTCCGCAGTGCGCTCACCCTCTGCCATGGAGTGCGAAGTACAGTGTAAATAGGTGCCATGCATCGGATCCATCACATTATCGATGGCGTATTGATGATTCACTTTCCAGTCGGCCTGACATAAAAATGAACTCCATTCTGTACTGGCTAACTGCTCAGGAAATTCAAGTTCAGCAGGCGGTTCATTTGCATCAATACCAAACCAAATAAAAATGGCATCATGCTTTTCAATGATTGGGTAGCTTTTTACACACTCACTGCCTTTCATTGGACAGTCATGTACAGCAGGTACATCGACCACCACACCATCACCACCAACTTCAACACCGTGATACCAGCATGCCACGCGATTGCCCAAGTTCCAGCCTAATGATAAACGTGCGCCACGATGTGGACAGCGGTCTTCAAGCGCATGCAGTTGACCATCCTGATCACGCCAAACCACAATATTTTCGCCTAAACGTGTGATTCCGACTGGATTGGCATTGACTTCCCAACTGGCGAGAACTGGATACCATTGATCACGTAAACCTAAATCGAGATATTCTTCAGTACTTGGAGCTTGTTGATAAATTGCATTCATTATTGTCTTCCCTGAACTTAGTAACCCAAACGCTGCATTTCTTCTGTAAAGCTCTGCATGGTCCAGACTTCACCTGACTCACGACGAAAACCCTGTTGGTTTAATGCGTTGACCAAATCATTCAATTCAGTAATACCTGCTCCAAAAGCTCGTATTAAATGCTGAACAAAGTCCTGTTCGTAGATGGTCGGCACTTTGTAGCGAGTCTGCCAGACCAAATGTTCAACTTGCCCAGGAATCTGAATATTATTAATGCCAGCATCCCTAGAAGGTGTCGCATTGATCCAGTTTTCCAGTTTTTCATTAAATTGTTTCATGGTGAATTCCTTCTATCCATTACAGTTGAATCTGTATGTCTTGACCTTCCACACGTACTGGATAAGTACATAGGTCACGACATCCTGGACCACTCATGAGCGAACCCGTCTGGATATCAAAAATAGCTTCATGCAATGGACATTCAACGGTCTGATCCTCGATAAATCCTTCTGTCAATAATGCAAAAGCATGTGGACAGACATTTTCGATCGCAAAATAATTTTCATCGATGACAAATACACCTATTTTTTTGTCATTGACTTCTACTGCCTTTGGTTCGTCTTCCGAGACATCATCAATGCCACAAACTGAAATCCAACTCAACGTTTGAGCCCTCGATACTGTTTTATATATAAAACTTTATTTGATTTTCAAAACATTTACAAAAAATAATCCTCATTTGCTTTTTGTGTCAATAAATTAAAATCAATATATTTCAAATATTTAATAAATTATTAATATTTTATTACGTTTTATTAGAAAAATTTAGTTTTATATATAAACATTGTTTTATACATCCGATATCATTACAATAGTTCTAAAATAAAGCAGTGTGCACCAAATATTACCCTTTTCTTTTTTAGGAATTTTTATCGAATGAGCTTAGTCATTGAAGAAGATGTACAAGAAGCTGAAATCACAAAAAACGATGACCGTTATTTGGTTCCAGGCCTTGTCAGAGGTTTAGCAATCTTACAGGCGTTTAATCAGGAAGCTCAGGAAATGACCATTTCTGAAATTGCTGAAATTCTGGATGTGAACCGTTCTAGTGCATTTCGTCTGATTTATACCCTAGAATCCTGCGGATATTTACGTAAAGCTTCACAGAAAACTTATGCTTTAGATTCAAAAGTCATGGAGCTTGGTTTTAACAGTTTATCTAAACTTTCTTTACTGGATTTATCAACGCCACTAATGAAAGAACTACGTGATCAAACCAAAATCGCAGTTCATCTTTCAATCTTGGAAGGGACTCATATTGTATTTGTAAATAACATTCAATCGAGTGGACCTTTTACCAGTACGATTAATTTGGGTACGCGCTGGCCCGCGCATGCGACTGTGATTGGTCAGCTCCTCTTATCCAATTTACCTGAGACTGAAATTCGTCAGCGTTACCGTAAATTTAACGAATGGGATACTTTCTCCGATCTTACTCCCAAAAATCTAAAAGAATTGCTACTACGTTTAAACTATGTCAAAACACAATCATCCATGGTGAGTTGGGGACATTACAATAACGATATGGCAGCCTGTGCAGCACCTATTTATCGTCAATCTTCCAAAGATATGGTCGCTGTACTATCGGTCAGTTGTCCGATCACCACCTATGATGAACAGACCTTTAAACACATCATTGCAAATCAAGTTATTGATACTGCAAATAAAATCTCTAAATTTATTTATTAAAATAATAGGCAAAGGATTGCCATTTATAAAAATATTCTGTTATTGCTTAAAAATATTTTAAAACACTGCCTAAGCCCTTCCATTGTAAGAGTTTTTATAAAGTTGACTTTCATCCAAATCAGCATCATTATAAATTTCGCTTCATATAAGAAACTGTACTTTAAATATAAATACTTATTTCAATATAAGTATTTCATCGGACAAAGTAGTGCGTTCAGGTATAGCGATTGAAGATGCAGTGCTTATTAATCCAATTTGCTAGATGCAAAGAACAAACAACTTTAAAAATTTTTGAAAAACAACCTCAACAATGAACCACACAAATTTAACTGGTTTCGCATGGTAAACAATGGATGAAACAATAGAGAAATACCGACTAGATCTATAACTACGTTGCATGGAATCCCTCCATTGCAAACCGTGTATGATACATCCTTAAAAAAACAAGCTCACTGTTAGATGAGCTTGTTTTTTTTCATTCAATTAAAAAACCAATGTAAATCAATTAAAATTTAAATGTATAATCCACATTCAAACGAGTTTCATTGGTTGAATGAAATACCATATTCGTAGGCATATCATTACGATAATGAGAAAAACGAGCTCGTAGCCCAAGTCCTTTTAACTTTCCTTCTGGAATGCGATAGCCTAAATCGAATTCGAGTGAGTCCTCCTTAAAACGCTGATCCCCATAACTCAGTAAATCAATATTCTCGCCTTTGGCATAACGCGTCATAAAGCGCAGACCATTTAAAGAAACATCTCCCATCCGTGCATCTTTAAAATCATATTCATAACGAATCGAATAGACTTTTTCATCTTTATTGGAATAATCTGAACTCATAAAATCCAGAACGACTGGACTTTCTGTACCTGATAAAAATGGTAGTCCTGTTGAACCAAAAGCCTGCATATAACCCAAAGAAACAGTGTGATTTTGATAGTTCAAACCAAACAAAGCGCTCAAATGTTGATTGTCAACATTACCAACTTTACGTGACTCCGTATCTTCACTGTTAAAAAAACGCACATCACTTAGAAAATTTAATTGATCATTCAGTGCTTGTTTGCCATTAAATCCGAAAAACTGCTGCTGATAAATATTTTGAAGTTCTGCCTGATAAGCACGTATCCGATAGTTCTTAAACTGATAGGCTCCGCCGATGCTATAGAAATGATCCGTTGTTGCAGCCTTGTCAAAACGATGATTAATATTATCAATACCCACATCGGTATAACGTGTTGAATCACGCTGGCGTACCTCATCAACATAAAAGCCTTCCAACTGTAAATTTGGAATTTCAGTCGATAGTAAACGAACACCACGATACGTTTGTGGAAAAAGCCTTGCAGGGGACGAAAAAATAGTGGGCAGTAAAGGAACCAGATCCCCCACAAACAATTCATTTTGGCGATATTTTGCTTTTGCAGTAACCCCTATTTTTCCATAATAATCATCACGTGTATTATCGGAATTTACCTGCAATAAACCACTTCGTGCGTAATCATCAGCATGGTGACCAAGCAGGTTAAAACCTGCCATTGCCAGTACATCAACCCCCAAGCCAACGGTGCCTTCGGTATAGCCCGATTGCCCTTTAAAAATCAGGCCTTGTGCCCAATCACGTGCAGCAGTATAGGGATACGGGTCTTTTTTATAATCCCGATCGAAATAAAAGTTTCGAAGTGTGATCTCAGCTTTGCTATCTGCAATGAATTCGGCATGAGTACATGGGGCAAATAATGGGCACAAGCAAATCCCCACCCATAATGATGTCTTTGTCATTTTCAATCTCTACAATTTAATTTTTATGAGGTTAAGCTAATGTTTTTATGGAATAAGATTGAGCCTTTTGCTGGCGATAAAATGCCTTACCCAAACTTAGAATCAGAAAGATTGCAAGAATAAAAACAATGCCGTAATACGCATATAAAGTTGCAGGAGCTACGCCCTGATCCAGAAAAATTCCCGCAATGGTTGGAGATAAAATGGCACCCATACGACCAAAACCAATCGCATAACCCACTCCGCGACTACGAATACCTGCGTCATAAATGGTTGGAGAAATTGAATATAAACCAGCGACACAACCATTAATCAGTGTCCCAAGTAATAGGCCCACAATAAGTGCAATACTGACTTGAGAATAGACTGCGACAAATAAGAAAATACAGACAGCAGTCAATCCTAAAAATAAGCTTAAGGCATAGAAAATTTTCATACGAGATGCGAGCAAACCAATAATCGCTGCACCAAAAATTCCACCAATACTAATTAGAATACCCGTACTCACACTTTGATCTGGCGACATCCCCATTGAAATTAGGATTTTAGGTGTCCAGCTCATCACAAAATAAAAACCAAACATCACCATAAAAAAAGCGCCCCATAAACAAAAAGTTTGAAACCCAAGTTGACCCTGAAATAGCTTGGTAATTTCTCCGCCTTTATTTTTATGACTTTTTTCATAGTGTGGTAAAACTAACAACGTCGATAAACCCATCCGCTGCATGACCGCATTTACCTTTTCTAATGCCTGTTTTGGTTTTTTTGCAAATAAATAATCAATTGATTCAGGTAATAGCCATAGGCTCACCAACAGCATAAAAATCGTGGTCAAACCCCCTGCCATAAAAATTGAACGCCAACCCAAATGCTCAATTAAAACAAGTGATAAAATTCCTCCTAATGTTGCGCCTATTCCATAGCCCGTTGACATCAAACTGACGGCTAGACTTCTCCAACGAGTATTCGCATATTCACTGGCCAATACATTACTGCTTGCCAGAATCCCCCCTACGCCAATACCTGTAATGAAACGAAGCGCTGCCAGCAAGCTATGACTATGTACAAATGCACACGCGATCATGCTTAATCCCGCAATCACCAAACAGATTAAAATCAATAATCGACGGCCAATTCTATCGGCAAGTGGAGCTAAAAAGATGGAGCCTGCTGCCATACCAAACAAGCCAGAGCTCAACAACAATCCAATTTGCGCACCTGAAAGTGACCACTCAGCGGCAACTGATGGCGCAGTAAATGCCATAACCATGACATCAAAGCCATCGATAATATTAAGACAAAGACAAATCGTAATGACAAACCACTGATAGCGGCTCATTTGATTTTGATTAATTTCACCTAGAACATCTCTTTCCATTTGCATATCTCTCGATATGGACAAGATATACACGCGACATTCTGTAATGAGATGCTGGGTGATTATGCATATCCGTATCCATAATTGCCTAGAAGGAATAATTTGATTACAAAAATAGAATTCATCTATTTTTGGAGCATCCTGCTCAATATGCATACAGATACATTACTGGATCCATAAAATCAATTTTTTAAGATATTTTTTGTGCGATCATCGTAACAATCCAATCCCCCACAAGCGATAAATAAACATAAAATATTATTAAATATATAAAAATAAAGTTTAAAAATTTTATTTCATTTAAATTCTAAAAAAAGCACAAAGTGGAGAAAAACAGTTTTAAAATTATTTTCATAAAAAATAAATTTTATTTAATTACAATAATATAAATAATAAAAATTGAATAAGTCTATATTTCACCACTTGACGGCAATTTTCAAACCCAATAAATTGGATCCAATAAGTGATAAGGAGTCGTCACACATGTTTATAAAAAATGCTTGGTATGTTGCCTGCCGTCCTGAGGATATTCAGGATAAGCCTCTTGGTCGTACCATTTGTGGAGAAAAAATTGTTTTCTATCGAGGCAAAGAAAATAAAGTCGCTGCGGTTGAGGATTTCTGTCCACATCGGGGTGCGCCCTTATCTTTAGGTTATGTCGAAGATGGCAATCTGGTTTGCGGCTATCATGGTCTGGTCATGGGCTGCGAAGGTAAAACCATCTCTATGCCAGCACAACGCGTAGCAGGTTTCCCTTGTAATAAATCTTACGCTGTCGTAGAAAAATTTGGATTTATCTGGGTTTGGCCAGGTGAAAAAACTTTAGCCAATGAAGCTGATTTGCCTGTATTAGAATGGGCAGATCATCCAGAGTGGAGCTATGGCGGTGGCTTATTTCATATTCAATGTGACTATCGCCTCATGATTGATAATCTCATGGATCTTACCCATGAAACCTATGTACATTCGAGCAGTATTGGTCAAAAGGAAATTGACGAAGCGTTGCCCGTTACTAAAGTCGATGGTGATCATGTCATTACCGAACGTTATATGGAGAATGTATCTGCCCCTCCATTTTGGCAAATGGCACTGCGTGGCAACCAGTTAGCAGATGATGTAGCAGTAGACCGTTGGCAGCGCTGTCATTTTTTTGCGCCAAGTAATGTTCATATCGAAGTAGGCGTCGCACATGCAGGTCACGGTGGCTATCATGCAGCCAAAGACAAAAAAGTATCATCGATTGTGGTGGATTTTATTACGCCTGAAACCGAAACATCGCATTGGTATTTCTGGGGAATGGCTCGTAACTTCCAACCAGAGAATGTCGAGCTGACCGAGCAGATCCGCGAAGGACAAGGTAAGATTTTTACTGAAGATTTGGAAATGCTGGAACAACAGCAACAAAATATTTTACGCAATCCTCAACGTCAGTTGCTGATGCTGAATATAGATGCAGGCGGGGTACAGTCACGTAAAATTATTGATCGCTTGCTTGCCAAAGAAAATCCACCATCTCATGAAAGCCAAAACCGAAAATTTCCCAATATTCGCGTGATTTAAGGAGTACAGCACATGGATGTGATCATCAATAAAATCCACCAACTCACCTCAAACATTCGTGCATTTGAGTTAATTTCAGCTAATCATACCGCTTTGCCTGTATTTGAAGCGGGTGCGCATATCGATGTTCATCTTAAAAATGGACTGATACGGCAGTATTCTCTCTCCAATTGTTGCAGTGAAAATCATCGTTATGTGATTGGCGTTTTACATGATGAACATTCACGTGGTGGGTCACGTTGCATCCATACCGAATATCGAGAAGGTGATCGACTGAGCATTGGTGAACCGCGCAATTTATTTAAAATCCACCCTGAAACTCAGCAAGCTGTTTTATTTGCAGGTGGCATTGGTATTACGCCTATTATTTCGATGGCCTATCGTCTGAGACAACAACACATTCCTTTTGAATTACATTATTTTGTACGTTGCCATGAAATGATCGCCTTTTATGGCAACTTGACTGAGCATTTCCCAAATCAAATCCATTTTCATATTCAGGATCAGCCAGAAACTCAATGTAATATGCAAGATGTTCTAAAAGAGGTTTCAACACAACGACATTTATATGTCTGTGGTCCAACGGGTTTTATGCAATTTGTGATGGATTCAGCCGAGCAGGCAGGTTGGTCAAGTGAGCAATTGCATCAGGAACATTTTGTCGCACAGCAGTTAGATCAAAGTGAAAATGAGGCATTTACTATTGAAGTGCTTGGCTCAGATCGTAAAATCAAAGTTCATCCACATCAAACTGCCACTCAGGCTTTACTGGAAAATGGTTTTGAAGTGCCAATATCATGCGAACAGGGTGTTTGTGGAACCTGTATCACCCGTGTAGTGGCAGGGACACCTGATCATCGCGATGTATTTATGACCGATGATGAGCATTCTCTCAATAACCAATTTACCCCCTGCTGTTCACGCGCCAAATCAAAAACACTGGTGATTGATCTGGCTTAAAACTTTGCTGTTTTTATCCTATACATTTCATCAAGCCTATGTGTAGGAGTTTTTTCAAAGTCATGTTGATAAGATATGTTTGACTGTTTCGCCTAACATCACGACAGCACTATGTTCTCGCATCAAACTTTCAGCACGTCCTGCCTGACGTTGAACTAAAGCATCATAGATAGAACAATGCTGTAAATGAGCATAATGTAGACGGCGATATTCCGATAGCGCACGAGATTGGTCATAGGTCAATGCTTGTGCAGAGGCCATCGGCAATTGATTATTTTTCGCCAAAGCCTGTGTTAAAGCGATATTCCCTGCCCCCTGAATAACCGTATCGTGAAAAATAACATTCCAGTGATGATAGCTTTCCAATTCTTCGTCACCAAATTCAGTTTTGCCCTCAAATAACTTTTCAGTTTGTTCAATACAGTGACTTAAGGTTTTTTTCTGTTCCTCGGTTATTCCCTTTTCTGCCAATGTTTTTGCAGCCAAGCCTTCAAGCACCCCACGGACTTGTAAGGCATCCCGTATAAGGTCATCCGAAATTTCACGCACGATATAACCACGGGTTGGATTTTTAATGAGGAGTCCTTCCTGCTCAAGCAAGCGAAAAGCCATTCTCACAGGCTGCCGAGAGACCCCAAGCATTTCAGCCGTTGGAATTTCCGCAATACGGCTGCCACCTTCGAGTTCACCTGCAATAATCATTTTTCTGAGTTTAATTAAAACTTGTTGCCCCGAAGACATAACAGACACTTGCAATGGAAAATCTCAATCGATGCTAACAAGATCGATATGTTGATGACAATGCTTTTCTTATTGTTTAGCCTCAAAAAACAAATGAAAAAAGCAGCTTAATGGGCTACTTTTTTTCATTCGCTACGATCAATCAATATTTGCCAGAGAAATTGGCACTGATCCGCTGCGCCAGATAATCCTTTGCAGTAATGTCAGGATATTTGCCTTGAGGACTTTGAATCAATACATCCTCATTAGCTTGACAGAAAAAAGCCAAACTATAACGTGCACCTTGATATTCATGATCCGCTGGATTTTTTACACGATGGAAATTGGATGGTAAAACGTCATCACTCCAACGCATCAACATATCACCAATATTACACGTGATTAAATCTTCACGTGGCTCGATCGAAGTCCATGCACGATTTTCCATTTCCTTGCCTGGGCAAACCTGTAATCCCCCTTGTCCTTTTTGTTGGAATAATAAAGTTAGGCAGTCAAAATCGGTATGTGCACCTGCACGCCACAAACCGAGTTCATCTTTAAGCGCAGGATCGACAGCAAAATAATGCAACATGCGTAAGGTGCTTTGATAGGTTTCTTTAGATGGATCATGCGCCAAAGTAAAGAAATCTTCAGAAAAGCCCATTTTATAGGCAAAACAAGACAGAATTTTCATGCCTACCGACCAACATTGGCTTTCAAAATTCAATACTTGCGCTTTAAAATCTGGCAATTCTTGTTGGGTCGGCCATAAGTTGCTCATGCGGGGACGCGTGATTTGATAAGATTCTTTTTGATCTGGCGTTTTAGTAGATGGACGAATTTGTGCCTTGCTTTCCCAACCTGCATTACGGTTTAGGGGAAATTGTGCTTTAACTTCGCGTGGCAAAGCAAAAAATTGTTCTGCCAAACCAAATGCCTGCTGAATCTCTTTTTGCGGAATGCCGTGATTGGCAACTTGAAAAAAACCAATCTCAACCGCTGCATTCCAGAGTTGATCGGCAATTTCATATTTGCGATTTTCAAAATCACTGAGGTCGATAATCCGTACTTCACGTTGGGTTTCAGTTCCCATCACGCCCATCACGGATTCTTTTTTTAATTCTTCTAGAGAAAATTCGGTATTGGTATTTAAACTGTTCATGCTTGTCACTCACATTAAAAAAGGAACTTTAATGATGTGACTCAATGTCATGAAAATGGGTCGAACATTCAATTGAGCCACGCTAAACAACATCATTATTTCGCAAGGAAAATACATGTCGCTTAGAGCAATGACCCACATAATGAATAAATCAATATGTTGACAGCTTATACTCTAATCAAAATTAAGCAATGATTATGCCAGATTAAAAATTATTTTTAAATTTTCTATTTTTCCAAATCCTTAGAATATTTGATACTCCGTTATTGAGCACTTTCTTAAAAAGAGAGCACATAAAAATGCTCCGTTTTAGCGCAATTAATGCACCATTATGGATAATTTAGCTGATAAAATCTTAACTTTTAGTTTCTTAAAATCAATGTAAATCATGACAAATACATTTTAGATATATACACAACTCATTGTTGTTGTTTTAAATTTCCCGCAAATTATGCCTTATACTGCGCAAAAATTAGGATCACATAGAATAAGAATAGATTTTTTCTAAAAACTTTAGTCATTATTAGGATGCTATCTTCAGCTTAAGAAATATTCTAGGCATAGACTATAAGCAATATTTACGTAATCCAGCTGATGGCAGCTTGTATCAAGCCAGAATCAATAGATTGATTCACAATGTTATCTTAAAGATTAAGCAAAAGTTTTTATGTTAGACAGTAAGCTCTTTTTAAAGTTGCATTTAAGCCCTCTTCCATCGAGAGAAGGACATCGTTGAATATTTCGTCATATTTCAAAATGAAAATCAGGCATTAAGGACTGGATTTAGTGTCTGAAACAACAGCAGTATAGAGCTTTCCATTATGCTTTAATAATCCAAAAACAATCATTTTATCAGCAGCAGCTCTTGCAGTTACACCAAGCATGAAAAACTTTAGCAATTTTAATTGGCTATTTGCAATTCAAGGTTGAGAGTTGTTAATTTGATTTTTTACTTATATGCTTATTTTTTCATGCCATGATTGTAGGTATTATATAGATAATATACTCCACAAGCCTTTGAAAATGAAACTTGCAGATGTGCCATTTTATATTGATATGATTTGCCAAGACCTTAGTTATGATGACTTTATGGAATACCATCAAGGGTTATTTGAAGGCATCTGTAATGATGAAGAAATATCTAAAAAATTTTCCACAATTACAAACTCACACCAAAAATTCATTGAAGTATTAAAAAACAATGAAGATTTTTGGGAATTTTTTGATGTCGGTTGCGCGAAGTGGGCTAGTAGTTTGGTTGTTATGGCTCATAGTCAATGTGATGATGTGCGAATGAGAGCGGCTAAAAATAACAAGTTAATTGCACATGATTTAATGAATGATAAAAGTCCTGATGTTCGGGCTTCCTGTATATATGCTTCAACAAAGATTTCAGATGTACTTTTAAACGATACACATCACTATGTTCGTGCTGTAGTTGCTGTGAAAAGTGAAGAATATGGTTTGAAATTAATGAATGATTCTTCTGACTTTGTACGAGAGTGGTGTGCAAAATGGGAGGTGTGTGCTAGACAGTATGTAAATGACAAAAGTTTAAAAGTTAGATGGAATGCGCTGTATCAGCATAAAAATCTAGCTGAACTCTTTATCAACGATGAATCGGCTGATATTAAATTATTGTGTTTTCATATAGACAAATCTTTTGCATCAAAACTAAAAACTGACCTAGACTCTAAAATTCGCAAAAACGTGTTGGTTGAACTACCTGAAATGGCTGAATACTTCTTAAATGATGAAAGCGAAGATATTAGAAACTTAGCACTTAACAAGTTAAATTCAACCAAGTAATGCAAATAGCCTTTTAATTGAATTTTCTTATTTAATTTACAATTGGTTAGCTTCATTTTCCTAGATTAGCACATCGCGAATCTAGTACAGCCCTTAAAAAATTAATATTCTACGCTCAGCATTACATGACAAAGGTTTTTTAAATCCTTATATATGCTGTTCTTGCTGAGATTCTTCTGATCGTTGAATAGTTTCACGAATATTTACTAATGCAATTTCAATATCACGAATAGACTTGGCATTGCCACCACTCAGGGCTTGTCGCCATTTACGTGCACCTGGAAGATTTTGAAATAAACCTAAAATATGTCGAGTAATAATCGAAAGAGGCGCGCCTTCGGCTAAACGTTTTTCGATATAAGGCATCATCTGTTGCATGATGTTAAATCGATCTGGCATGTCTAAGTTCCAGAATTGTCCAAACTCCGCAAGTAAATAAGGATTATGATAGGCTTCACGACCAATCATGACGCCATCTACATGTTGCAGGTGTTGTTGTGTTTCCTCAAAGGTCTTGATGCCACCGTTAATTTCAATGGTCAAATTTGGACGTTCACGTTTTAAACGATAGACATCTTCATAGCGTAACGGAGGAACTTCACGATTTTCCTTCGGTGATAAACCCTGCAAAATCGCGATGCGAGCATGTACCACAAAATGAGTACAACCAGTTGCAGCAACAGTATCTACAAAATGCAGCATTTCTTCATAGGACTGCATATCATCTATCCCAATTCGATGTTTGACTGTTACAGGGATAGAAACAGCTTTTTGCATTTGGTCAATACATTCAGCAACAAGGTTGGGTTCAGCCATTAGACATGCGCCAATTTTATTGTTTTGGACACGATCGCTTGGACAGCCAACATTTAGATTGACTTCGTTATAGCCCCAATCTTCGGCCATTTTTGTGCAGGTTGCTAAATCTTGAGGGTTTGAACCACCGAGTTGTAAGACCAATGGATGCTCTTGTGAATTAAAATCTAAGTGGCGTTTAGCATCGCCATGAATAATCGCACCTGTCGTTACCATTTCGGTATACAGCACAATATTGGGATTAAATAGTCGTGCAAAAAAACGATAGTCTCGGGTTGTCCAATCCATCATCGGGGCAATGCTGATTCTTAAATCTTTAGTATTTTCAATTTTTTCTGATTTAATCATTAAAAATCATCCATATAAGTTGATGTTGATACTAAATTATTTGCAACCATCGAGGCCTAATTTGCACCGTTTCGATTAAAATCTATACCATCTTTGAGCCACAAAGGCGCAAATTTTATGGTGTAAATTTTGCGGGTACTATACCACAATGAAAACTTAAGGATGGAACAATGCGTTATCGTGTGGAGATCAGAATTAATAAAAAGGATTTCCTGTATTTAAAGAAAGTCAGACATTTTTTACCAAGCGTTTGACTGGCTTTTAAATCGATAAGCATGAAGCAGAAATTGATAAAATCCAGAAATTTTATTTGAGTCAACCAAATTCGATGGGGATAAGATGGATAAATTAACCCATTTTTAACCCACAGAAAGCAAAAATGTAGTCAAACTATGTCGAATTGCATCGGACAAACAACCAAATAAAAAAGCCTTTAAGTATTGAACTTAAAGACTTTTTTATATTTCATCGGATTGCTCCGAATCGAATTTTG
This sequence comes from Acinetobacter sp. 479375, assembly GCF_000581715.1. Taxonomy (NCBI): domain Bacteria; kingdom Pseudomonadati; phylum Pseudomonadota; class Gammaproteobacteria; order Moraxellales; family Moraxellaceae; genus Acinetobacter; species Acinetobacter sp. 479375. The sequence goes on from NZ_JEZN01000004.1 coordinate 125,918, forward strand.
GTGGAGGTGGCGGGAGTTGAACCCGCGTCCGCCAGCACTACACTCGAGAATACTACATGCTTAGATATCGTCTATTGTTTTAACACCAAGTGACCCGACGAACAGGGTACAAGTTGCGATCCTCTAAGTTTGGTATAAAGTCCCGAGGCTTGACTCTATACGGACTTGTGTGCGTGCGCTACAGTCGGGTTCCTAAACCACAAGTATTCTAGGAAGCGGACAAGCTGCCCTTAGGCAGCTAGAGCGTAAGTTTCGTCGTTTGCGACTATTAAAATGCAAATTTTATTTACGAGAGAAAATGCGCTCTCGGCATGCATCTATGAGCTTCATCACCAGCGTCGAAGCCAATAACACCCCCAGATGAGTTCATACATCATAACACAGGCGGCAAAAATTGCTATGCAATTTATAACCAACTAGATTCTACTGATGTATTTAACATGATAATTGAGATAATATTTTATTTTTCAAGTCTATCTATAACAAATATGAGCTATTTACTTGCACTCGATCAGGGAACGACTTCTAGCCGCGCGATTATTTTTGATGAACAGGGACATGTTCATGCAACCGCTCAACGCGAAACAAAAATAAGAACCCCGCATTCAGGTTGGGTCGAACAAGATGCCGATGAAATCTGGTCAAGTCAGATAGCAGTGGTACAGCAGGCTTTAGCCTCTGCACATGTCTTGGCAAAGGATATTAAAGCGCTAGGACTGACCAATCAGCGTGAAACGACGGTGGTATGGGATAAATGTACTGGCAAAGCACTAGCACCTGCAATTATTTGGCAGGATCGTCGTGCGGCAGACTGGTGCAGTGGCCTAATCCAGCAAAAATTGCAGGATAAAGTCCATCATAAAACAGGACTGAGAATCGACCCCTACTTTAGCGCAGGCAAATTGGTCTGGCTGCTTGAAAATGTAGACGGACTAAGAACACTCGCGGAGCAAGGGCGTGTTGCTTTTGGAACGATCGATAGTTGGTTGATCTGGAATCTAACTCAAGGTGCAGAACATGTCATTGAAGTCAGTAATGCTTCAAGAACCATGCTCATGAATCTTCAGACTCAAAGCTGGGATGAAGAGTTGCTCGAATTGTTTCATATCCCGGCTTCGGTTCTTCCAACCATTATTTCATCTGATGCTTATATAGCTGATACAGCACCGGGGTTACTGGGTAGCACCATTCCGATCGCGGGTGTTTTAGGTGATCAGCAAGCCGCCCTATTTGGACAGTCATGCTTTGAAATAGGTACAGCAAAAAATACCTATGGAACAGGATGCTTCATGCTGTTTAATACTGGCGAGGAATTACAATTTAGTCAAAATCAACTGCTGACCACACTGGCATGGCAATGTCAGAATCAAACCCGCTATGCGCTTGAAGGGAGTGTATTTATGGCTGGCGCAATTGTACAGTGGTTACGTGATGGTTTGGGCATTATTCAGAGCAGTGTTCAGGTTGAACAATTGGCCAATCAGGTCAAAAGCAGTGAGGGTGTAGTATTAGTTCCCGCTTTCACGGGCTTGGGTGCACCACACTGGGACAGTGAAGCACGTGCGTTATTGTGCGGGATGTCACGGGGAACCAATAAAGCACATATCGCGCGGGCGGCGCTTGAATCGATTGCTTTTCAAGTGTCGGATGTGCTTTGTGCCATGCAGTCAGATTTATCCCAACCTTTAAAAGAATTACGAGTCGATGGTGGAGCAAGTCAGAATGATATGCTGATGCAATTTCAGGCAGATATTCTCAACGTCCCTGTATTACGGCCTAAAATGCTTGAATCAACGGCTTGGGGGGCGGCCGCGATGGCAGGTCTAAAATCTGGCATTTTTTCAAATCTCAACGAAATCGCTGAGTCTTGGCAACTTGATCGTGCCTTTGAACCGCAAATGAACGAAGATGAACGTTCTCACCATCTTAAACGATGGCATCATGCGTTAAAACGTGCCAAATCAGATTTATATTGATCGTAAATTTTTATCGATTATTTCTATTTATCAAATTAGTGTCGCTTTCAATATATTTATGTGTGAGCTTTCATTATTACTTTTTAATTCAGAACTAAATCCAGTAAAAATTGATTTATTTAAATTCTTTTTTACCAAATTTTAGCCAAATGACACTAAAGTAATACCATGATAAATTTATATTTTTTTATAAATGTTTCAGACTTGTGAAATATTATTACATTCCTTAAAACAGTTTTTAAGGTTCAGGCGATAGCATCATTCCGCCAAGCAAATACATTGTTATTGATATGTGTAAATAATGTAAGAACGAGTTTGAACGATGATTTATGACGGACAAGTAGCAGATAGTTATCAAACACAGAATGCACCGCAAGTGACTGTGACTGAAAACAGGGAAAGATCAGCACCGTTTTCTTTTGGGTCGGATGGTTCACGTAGCCAGATCGATATCCACAAATTCGTTGCTAAATTAAAAAGTATCAGTGGTAACTACAGCACAGCAAAATGTGCCAAAAGTGTTCGTATCGCTTTGCAATCTGCGGGTGCTAAGATCGTCAGCCACCCTATTGCTGCTTCTGACTGGGGCGATACTTTAACCAAAATTGGTTATCGACAAATTCAACCTGAGTTTGATCATCCTCAAAAGGGTGACATTTATATTATTAAACGCACCCCAAATCATGTGTATGGACATATTGCGGGTTACAGCGGTAGTCAGTGGATTTCTGATTTTAAACAGCAAAGCTACGATGTATATAAAGATAATAATGTCACATATACCTATTATCGCCCGTTGTAAGCTTTAAATAGTATATTGATGATGAACGAAGCTTATTTAGGCTTCGTTTTTTTCATGTCTAATTTTTTCAAAACTTCAGCCGCTGCAATCATGCCAAAGCTGGAAGTCACCATTACCGATGAACCATAGCCGCCACAGCGTAAACCCGCACTCGCGCATAGATTGTTTTGTAAGGTAGGTTGTTCGAGCGAATAAATACAGGTCATCCCGAATTTTTCTTTTGGCTTTTTACAAATTCCTTTAGCACGTAATTGACTGCGTAATTTTGCCAACATCGGATCTTGCTCAGTTTTGGACAGATCAGCCACTCGAATTTTAAGCGGATCAATTTTTCCACCTGCCCCGCCTGAAACCACGAGCGCAATTTTATTAAAACGACAGTAAAGCATCAAAGCCAGTTTAGCTTTGACGTCATCAATACAATCTAAAACCACATCAGGTTTTGAGGAAAGTATTTCAGCAACATTGTCAGTTGAAAGAAAATCATCGATCACATTGACCTTGATCCGCGGGTTAATCTGACGACAGCGTTCCGCCATCACTTCGGCTTTTTCCTGCCCCAAAGTTGAAGATAGCGCAGGCAACTGACGATTAATATTGGATGCAGCTAGTACATCCATATCTACCAGTGTCAATTCGCCAATCCCTGTACGTGCAAGTGCTTCCACAGCCCAACTTCCAACACCGCCAATTCCAATCACCATAACATGACTTTTTTCATAATGAGTAAACGCATCATCACCATATATCTTGGCAACGCCTGCAAAACGGCGGTCATATTCATCGGCTTGGAGTTCAGTCATTACATCTTCTTTCAGGAATTTTTCAGCATGCTATTTTACTGGGTTTAATTTGAGAATGTTAGTGCCTGAATTTGACAACCGCCGTCTTGCCGTGAAGAAGGCGGTTAAAGGAACTGAGTTATTTTTATGCTGCAATCAAATTGCGCAATACATAATGCAAAATACCGCCTGCCTTAAAGTATTCGACTTCATTTAGAGTATCAATACGGCATAACACTTTAAACTGATCGGTTGAGCCATCTTCACGTTTCACCGTGATACCCAGTGTTTGATGGGGTTGAATATCATCCGAAAGTCCAGAAATCGACAACTGTTCTTTACCTGTAAGATTCAATGCTTGTCGATTTTGTCCATCGACAAACTGAAGTGGCAGCACGCCCATACCCACCAGATTTGAACGGTGAATACGCTCAAAACTTTCTGCAATGACTGCTTTTACACCCAAAAGATTGGTGCCTTTTGCCGCCCAGTCACGTGATGAGCCTGTACCATACTCTTTACCTGCAACAATGACCAATGGCGTTTGATCTTCTTTATATCGCATGGCTGCATCATAAATCGCCAATTTTTCACCTGTTGGAATATAAATGGTATTACCACCCTCTTCACCACCAAGCATTTCATTTTTAATACGGATATTGGCAAATGTACCCCGCATCATCACTTCATGATTACCACGACGCGAACCATAAGAGTTAAAGTCTTTAGGCTCAATTCCATGTTCCTGTAAGTAACGTCCCGCTGGGCTGTCCTTTTTGATATTTCCCGCAGGAGAAATATGATCGGTGGTAACTGAATCGCCCAATACGGCTAAAATTCGTGCTGAATCAATATTGGTGATGGATTCTGGCGGCTGATCGATACCCTCAAAGAACGGTGGATGACGAATATACGTCGAATCATCTTCCCACTCATAGGTTTTACTTTGTGGAATTTGGATCGATTTCCAACTCTCGTCGCCCTCAAATACAGCCGCGTATTCCTTATGGAACATATCCGTATTCACTTTCTGCAAAACTTCTGCAATTTCAGCACTGCTCGGCCAGATATCTTTTAAATAAATATCCTCGCCATTTTTGCCCTGCCCAATCGGTTCAGAAGTTAAATCTTTACGAATGGTTCCCGCCAATCCATAAGCCACAACTAAGGGAGGAGAAGCTAACCAATTGGTTTTCACCAAAGGATGTACACGACCTTCAAAGTTACGGTTGCCAGACAAGACAGATGCGACATTTAAGTCATATTTCTGAATCGCGGCCTCAATCGGATCTGGTAATGGACCAGAGTTACCAATACACGTAGTACACCCATAACCCACAAGGTTATAACCTAATTCATCCAGATATGGGGTCACACCCGCAGCAGCCAAATAATCAGTGACGACCTTAGAACCCGGAGCCAGAGAGCTTTTTACCCACGGTTTACGTTGTAAACCTTTTTCAATGGCTTTTTTGGCGAGTAAACCTGCGGCCAACATCACACTTGGATTCGATGTATTGGTACACGATGTAATCGCTGAAATCACCACATCACCATGATGCAGCTCATAACGTTCGCCATCAATCACACAATGGGCTGTTTCAGGTTCAAAATTGGCTTGCTGCGCATCAACCGCTGTTCCACCACCGCCTTCATTTTCTAAACGCTCTTTTTCAGGCTTTGTTGGCTTTAAAGTCAAATCCATGACAGCTTGAAACGTTTCAGGTACTTTGGCCAATATCACACGATCCTGTGGACGTTTTGGCCCTGCCAAACTGGCCTCAACCGTTGCCATATCTAGTGTTAAAGTATCAGTAAAGACAGGTTCATCATCTGCATTACGCCACAAACCCTGTTCTTTGCTATAGGCTTCGACCAACCCAATACGATCAGCTTTACGTCCTGTTAAACGCATATAGTCCAGTGTAATATCATCTATCGGGAAAAAACCACATGTCGCACCATATTCAGGTGCCATATTGGCAATCGTTGCCCGATCTGCTAATGGTAAGTCCGCTAGACCATCGCCATAAAACTCCACAAATTTACCCACGACGCCTTTTTGACGAAGCATTTGGGTAATTGTCAGCACTAAATCTGTCGCGGTAATCCCTTCTTTTAATTTTCCTGTCAGTTTAAATCCGATTACTTCTGGAATCAGCATCGAAATCGGTTGACCTAACATCGCAGCTTCAGCCTCGATCCCACCGACGCCCCAGCCCAATACGCCCAAGCCATTGATCATGGTGGTATGTGAATCCGTTCCGACCAAAGTGTCGGGAAAAGCAAAGGTTTGCCCCTGTTCTTCACCCGTCCAAACCGCTTGAGCCAGATATTCCAGATTGACCTGATGGCAAATCCCTGTTCCGGGTGGCACTACACTAAAGTTATTAAATGCAGACTGTCCCCAACGTAAGAACTGATAACGCTCACCATTACGCTGCATTTCAATTTCGACATTTTCTTCAAAGGCATGATCATTGGCAAAATGATCAACCATCACCGAATGGTCAATCACCAGATCAACAGGAGAAAGTGGATTAATTTTTTCAGGATCTCCACCCGCTTTGGCCATAGCAGCACGCATTGCAGCCAAATCGACCACCGCAGGCACGCCTGTAAAATCCTGCATTAGCACACGTGCAGGACGATATTGAATTTCCTGATCCGATGTTTTGGTTTTTTGCCAATCGACTAAGGCATGGATATGCGCAGCGCTTACCGTCTGATCATCTTCAAAGCGTAACAAATTTTCTAATAATACTTTTAAGGATTTGGGAAGCTTGTGAATATCACCGAGCTTCGGGGCTGCTTGTTGCAAGCTAAAAATCTGATATTGAGCTGAACCGACATTGAGTGTTTTTAAAGCATTAAAACTATTGATTTTGCTATAGCTGGCCATGCGGCTATCCTCCGGTTTGGCTATGTTCTTTTAAAGTTTCATTGGCTTCTTTTAATGTATGCCACTTTTAAAATTAGAATGTTTTCTTTTGGTTATACTTTTGAATGTACTTGTTTTTTATTGCGTTAGTTGAAGTGCGTTCAATGAATTTTCCCATACTTTTTGGGCAACAGTTGCTTCATCGATGGCTAAACTTGCCGCTAAACCCTGTAATACATAAGGCAAATTCACAGGCGTATTTCGGGTTCGATGTTCGGTCGATTGTTGGCAACACAATGGCGTCATATCGGGACAATCGGTTTCCAGAACCAAATGTTCAAGTCCAACTTCTGCAACGACACGATGCAGTTTTTTCGCATTTGGATTGGTAATTTGCCCAGTAATACCCAACTTAAAGCCAAGCTGAATAAAAGCTTTGGCTTCTTCGATGCCACCACTAAAAGCATGTGCGATACCGCCCAACTTAAAGTGTTGCTGTTTTAAAATCTGTAACACATCTGCATGTGCTTTACGAATATGCAATAACACAGGTTTGTTAAACTGCGTTGCTAAATTCAGTTGATCCGCGAAATATTGTTTTTGTTTCAGATAAAGTTCTGGCTGTTTATGCTGTGGCAAAAAAGTATCAAGTCCGATTTCCCCGACAGCAATACAAGACTCTTGTTTTAAAATTTGTTCCAATCGCTCCAAATGATCTGGTGCATGCTGCTCAATATAAAAAGGATGCAGCCCTGGAGCCAAATAGCTGATAGGGGCATGCTGTAACTGATTTAATTCATGTTGAATACGAATCAAATCTGCAAATCTGGACTCGCTAAAGCCAATTAAAATCAGTCTTTCAACACCAACAGCTTTGGCTTGTTGTGCCAGTTCCTTCCGATCAGGATCAAAATCTGACACATCAAAATGCGTATGCGTATCAAATAGTGAAAAATGCATCCCTTAACTCTGTGGCTTATGATGCTGTGCATTCACCACAGGCTCAGAAGCTGCCTGAGTATGTGGTAAATATTCAGCTTTTAAAATACCGTTGAGTTGATCATAAGGAATCACCAAACGTGGTAAGCCTGCTGAATAAGGCCCAATTTCATATTCACCATATTGTAAAATTAAACCTTGCTCGCCTAATAAGAAATTATCTGAAAGCTTAAACTTCCAAGCTTGTTCATAGTCATTAACATTATCCGCAAGTTTAGAGTCCATCACCCATGCTTTAAAAGCATCATGTGCTTTAGCTTCCAGTGCCTTTCTCTGATTGGGCAAGAGCAAATCATTCAGTTGAATTTGCTTTTGTTGCTTCAAATCAAAGTTGTAATACTGCTGTGCCGAAGAACCATGCGCACCACCTAAATAGCTACTGGTGTTTAAAACCACAGTCGCGATCGGTTCTTGAGATTTTAAAATCGAGGGTTTAATCATGATATTAATCTGATGATTGGCACTCAACGCTTTTAATTCTTTATCCATCTCGACAAAAGATTGAACATAGGGCTCAACTTGTTTCTGCATTTTTTGCTGGTCAGATACAGGTTCTGAACTCGCAGCAACATCATCTGATTTCGATGGATTCGTTGCAGGTGTTGAAGCCGCCTGCTCTTTTTGATTAATCTCTGAAATATCCAAAATTTGTTTTAAGTTCTTTAAAATTTCCCGATCCATGATTTGATCAATAAAAGGGAAATTACTCTGTAAACGTTCAACCACAAACTGAGGACAGTTCTTGCCTGAACAATCTGGCAAATTCACAGCTAATCGTACAGATGACCCTTCAAGTGCCAACACTTGTGGTTGCACTTCAGAAGCTGCATTTTGCTTCTGGTCAGTATCTTCAGGTTTAGACTTGGGCTGACAAGCAGTGAGCAATAAAGCACAGACCGCAACTGTCAAACTAAGTTTTGCAGTAGATTGTTTTCTTTGTGGAGCTGGAAACAGCGAATATTTAGATTGCAACATTTGTCATTGCCTAACAAAAAATAATTTTCAATTCATGCTAATGTAACTTGATCATGCTTGACCAGTATTGTGTAAATTTCAATACAGATTAAAACATTTTGTGATAAATCTCAGGCTGTAACAATGTTTTAGTTTGCGCTGTTGATAAATAAATATCAAATTGACCCGCTCGTTTGCTAATTTGATTGGCACGATAGTGCAGTCCAATTCCTTCGCTATCAAAAAACCAGTCCGCCTGTCCCCAATATAATTTTTTCGGCGCTTCGGCCTGTACTTCAGCCGATTGTTGCTTCAACCATTTTTGATAATGATCCTGAACAATTTGATTCATGTTACTTTGTTGATTCTTCTGTAAAATATCTAAAATATTGACTTCTTTTTGCAGTTTGCGATTGGCCACAAAGAAATAATAACGATCCTTGACGATGACCTCTTCCTGTTTTGAGTTTAAAGCCACTTGCAAGAGTACATATTCATTGCGCTGCGAAGCGACTCGCGTGGTGATATGGAGCTCATAAGCCTGATTTTTAGAATACTGATCCTGCCAATTATCGGATTTAGCAACATAGGCATTAATGGCTTTTTGCAAATTAATTTTCTGATTTTGACCGATTTGCGCCTGTACCACATACGCCAGCTTTTGCTCAACCCAGCTATTGAGCCAACTGTCTTTGGTTTGAATACTTTGTATATCAATATCAATACAGTTTTTCTTTTCACAAAAAGGCAACGCATATTTGGCTTTGCTTTCCTGAATATCCAAATAAGGTAAAATCTCTGCTTTATCATGTGAATTAGCCGACTTTTCCTGCTCAGCTTTCTGATCATGATCGCTTTTTGTGCAAGCAGCCAGCATGGACAATATCCCGATTAAACCCACCATCAAGAACTGTTTTGTCATCTGCATGATGCTTTCCCACATTGATCAAAGCGTCTACTTTAAAATAAAAAACAGCTTCCCGAAAGAAGCTGCTGCATGCAATTTAGTGTTCGCGTGTACTGCGGAACTCAATATCAGGCCAGCGTTCCTGCATAATTTGCAAATTAACACGACTCGGTGCCAGATAAGTCAGATGACCACCACCATCTAGCGACAATTGATCATGGGCTTTTTTCTTGAAGTCATTCATTTTTTTATCATCATCACAGTAGATCCAGCGCACGGTATTAATGTTGACTGGCTCATAAATACAATCGACTTTGTATTCTTCTTTTAAGCGATACGCGACGACATCAAACTGAAGTACCCCCACCGCACCGACGATCAAATCATTGCTATTTTGTGGCATAAACACTTGGGTTGCCCCTTCTTCCGACAACTCTTTTAAACCTTTCTGTAGTTGTTTGGATTTGAGAGGATCACGCAAACGGACACGACGGAACATTTCGGGGGCGAAATGTGGAATTCCAGTAAAATGTAGCTTTTCACCACTGGTAAAGGTATCCCCAATCTGAATCGTGCCGTGATTGTGTAAACCGATAATATCACCTGGCCAAGCTTCTTCCAGATGCTCACGCTCACCTGCAAGGAAGGTCAATGCATCTGAAATACGCACATCTTTTCCAATACGCACGTGATTCATCTTTAAACCTTTTTCATATTTACCTGAACAAATACGCATAAAGGCAATACGGTCACGATGTTTCGGATCCATATTGGCCTGAATTTTAAAAACAAAACCACTAAAGCCTTCTTCCGTCGCTTCAACGGTACGTTCCTGCGTGGGATGTGCTTTCGGCTCTGGCGCCCATTGAATAAAAGCATCAAGTACATGATCAACGGCAAAGTTACCCAAAGCTGTACCAAAAAGTACAGGCGTTTGTTTACCTTGCAGGAACAAATCACGATCTAAAGGTTCATTGGCCATTTGCACCAGTTCTAACGACTCTTCAAATGAAGCCCAAGCCAATTCACCGACTTTTTCACGAATATCAGCATGATCATAACCATCACGCACTTCGATATCGGTAATGGTTGAACCAAAACCTGCCTTATAGACATATAATTTATCTTCAAGAATATTATAAACACCCGCAAAGTCGCGTCCCATGCCTAAAGGCCATGTAATAGGAACACAGCGAATATTCAAAACATTTTCGATTTCATCCAGAAGTTCTAAAGGCTCTCGAATTTCTCGGTCCATTTTGTTGACGAAAGAAATGATCGGTGTATCACGCATACGACACACTTCCATCAATTTAATGGTTCGTTCCTCGACCCCTTTTGCACCATCAATCACCATCAATGCCGAGTCTACTGCGGTTAGAGTACGGTAGGTATCTTCGGAAAAGTCTTCATGTCCCGGCGTATCGAGTAGGTTAATGGTATGTTGTTTATAGGGGAACTGCATCACTGACGTGGTAATCGAAATCCCGCGTTCTTTTTCCATTTCCATCCAGTCAGATGTCGCTGCACGGTCAGATTTACGGCTTTTTACCATACCTGCAACCTGAATGGCTTTACCCCATAACAGTAATTTTTCTGTCATGGTCGTTTTACCCGCATCGGGATGCGAAATGATGGCAAAGGTTCTACGCGCACTCACTTCTTGCGCTAACTGATCTTTAAACATGTATAAATCTTCATATTGAACATCGTTGCGGTAAACACGATTTGTTACCTAGATGTAAGAAAACTAAAATTGGCGCAATTGTAGCAGAAATAGCAAAAGGATAAATCGCCACATCCGTTTCTGTGGATGAAATCTGTTTTATCCACAAGCTATCTTCGGCAGTCAGCGCCTAAATACCAAAACTGTTTATTGTTTATTGCTTTCTTACATCGGATGTATCCAATACAAATTTCAATGATGATATCTGGTATTTAGCAAAGTTGAAAATCTGTTCTCGACCTTGCTTACTTTTTTTGAAGAAAAAATGAATTATTTCGTCTATTTTCGAATCAATGATTCCGCTAAGATTTAGCACGAATAATCATGTTGGTCGCTGTAGCATGCGCATATAATTTACCGTTTTCGCCACGTAAATAGCCTTCTGAAATCACCAGATTTTTGCCCATATTAATCACCTTGCCTTCAGCGATCAGCTTTTGATTAAATGGCATCGGACGACACATTTTAATAGCTAGATCTGTCGTGCCATACGCCTCTCCTGCCGCCAAAACAGTATGTGTAGCACAACCTGTCACTGAGTCAAGTACTGTGGCAGCAAACCCACCATGCACACCACCTAAAGGATTGGTATGTCGTTCATCCGCAATCGCTTCAAATACAATTCGCCCATGTTCAACTTCAACTGGTTGCATCGGCATGGTTTTCGCAATACCAGGTGCGGGAAATAAGCCTTGAGCAAAGGCCTGCATTATTTCCAATCCTGTCATTTTTTTTAAATCCATGATTCATTCTCTCCTGTGCTACCTTTTTTAAATACTTAGATAATTAAAATCGTATAAATCCTGCTGTATTAAAATGAGCATTCGTCCTTAACATCAGCAGATATCAATACTATACACAATCAAGTTCCAAAAAAGAACTTAATATATAAAAAAATTACTGAACTATCCAAATTATTAAAAAAATTAAATATCAATAATTTATAAAAAAAATTTAAGCAAATTGGTGATTTTCTTTATATATAGCAAGACGATCTACTGAAACAGGCGTACCCAATAGATAACCTTGTAGCTGATGGCAACCTAAACGACTTAAAATTTCGGCTTGTTGAGGAGTTTCCACGCCTTCGGCTGTGACACATAATCCTAATTTTGTTGCTAGCTGAATAATACTTTCCAGAATAATTTTTTCTTTCGAACCTGATTCAAGGTTCACAATAAAACCACGATCAATCTTAAGCTCATCTACAGGTAAATCTTTTAAATAAAGAAAACTAGAATGACCTGTACCAAAGTCATCAATGGCGATACGAATACCCAAATCACGTAAACGTTCAAAAGTGCGAATACTCATATCAATATGACGCATCGCAGTTGATTCAGTAATTTCGATAATTAAATGATTAGGTTGAATATTATATTTTTCTATTAAACTTTCAAGAGTTGAAAATAATTTTTTGTTTTCAAATTGAATTGCAGAAAGATTAACGGCAATCGGATAAAAAGGAATATTATTATGAACCCATTCCTGAATCTGCTTACAGGCCTCTTCAAGCGCCCAATAGCCCATTGGAACAATCAAACCCGTTTTTTCCGCCCCATCAATAAACATATGGGGAGTGAGTAATCCCAATGTTGGATGTTGCCAGCGAATTAAAGCTTCAACCCCACAAATTTTTTGATGAATGGTAAACTTCGGCTGGTAAAATAATACAAATTGTTGCTCATCTACAGCCTTATACAAATCATTGATTAATTTAGACTGACTTTTTGCCTCATCCTGTACGCTGGAATAACTAAACAATGTACTGGTATTACGTCCTTGCTCTTTAGAAATCAACATGGCCGCATCAGCATTAATTAATAAATCTTGTAAATTTGCGCCATGTTCAGGATACATTGCGATCCCCACACTGGCCGATACATTAATTTCTTTGCCAATAATGAGATAGGTTTCCTGAACCTGCTGCAAAATATCTTCAGCTTTTTCCATAGCTTCTGCAATAGTCGAGTTTTCAATGATCAGTAAAAACTCATCCCCCCCTATTCTCAAAAACTTACTTCGTTCATTTAAATGGCGGTAAACACGATTCGCCATCTGAATCAATAACTGGTCTCCTACATGATGACCAAAAGCATCATTGACTGACTTAAAGCGATCCAAATCTAAATATAAAAAAGCAATATTCTGCTCACGTAAACGGTGTTCTGCAAAAATGACTTGCGCATAATCAACTAAAAATAAACGATTGGGTAATTTGGTTAGATTATCTTTGGTTGCTAGACCTGCAAGTTCTTTATTTAATTGTGAAAGTGCATGATTACGCTCCTCCAGCCTGAGTTCTAGAACAGCAACACAAAAACCAGCAACCAAAATCAGGCTAGTCACAAACAGGATAGTAAATAAGAGCAGTCCCTGACCTGCTTCATAAACCATCATGACATGATTATTATGAGTCGAAATGAATGTAGTCGCAGCCATACCCGTATAATGCATCCCCACAATACTGAGCGCCATTGTCACCGCTATTGCTAGTTTTAACCCAGATTTTCGTCCAATTGCACTTTTATATTTGAAAATGAGAAAAAAAGCCAAACCTGAACCACTAATCGCAATGAGTACTGAAAATACAACAATCAAAGGATCATAGACCAGATGATGATTTTCGATCACCAAGCCCATCATACCCGTATAATGCATCCCTGAAATTCCCAAACCCATGAGAACAGAGCCAATCACAAGACGAGGCAAAGGTAAAGTTGGACGTGACGTTAACCAAAGTGCGAACAGTGAAGCTACTGCTGCAATCAGGTAGGACAATATGGTTAAGCCTAGATCGAAAGAATAGCCTTCAGGTAAATGACAGGCAAACATCCCAACAAAATGCATCGACCAAATAGCAAAGCCTAAAATAAGACTACTGGAAATTAGAATCCATTTTTCAAAATGCTTGTAGGTGTCTTTAAAAATTAATTGTTCTGTAGAAATGGCTACATAGCACACGATGACAGCGACTAGAACTGAACCGAGTACAAAGGTATAGTCATAATCAACATGTACCATACAAAATTTCCATGGTTATTAGATACTTGTTTTTATTTTGAAAGCTAAATAAACAGCCCTCTCCCTGCTCACCTTTACCTTCTTAACATCAAGTTTTTGATGTCATTAAACAATACCACTATCACTGTGAAGGTCAAGTTTTTTTTACCTTAAAAATCAACAGAATAAAAACACAAATTTGATGGGTTTTATGAATTAAATCACGGGTTTCCAACAACCCTGTGATAAAGAAAAACCCTGCAATTTGCAGGGTTTTTCAGAAACTCAACTCAAATTAGTTCTTTTCTTTGTCTACGATTTTATTCGCTTGAATCCAAGGTACGAAAAAAGATGGAAGCACTGCTTTCATCTTTTTGAGGCACGTAACAATAAACATAAAAGACCCACTCAAATAAAGTGGGTCTTGGCATTCAAATTAATTGATTCGAGAAATTAGTTCTTCTCTTTATCAACAATTTTGTTTGCTTGGATCCAAGGCATCATCGCACGAAGTTTATTACCCGTTACTTCGATACCATGAGCAGCATTTTGACGACGACGTGCAGTCATAGAAGGATAGTTCAACGCACCTTCCTGAATGAACATTTTCGCGTATTCACCAGACTGGATACGTTTCAAAGCATTACGCATTGCTTCACGTGATTGATCATTGATGACTTCAACACCCGTTACATACTCACCATATTCAGCGTTGTTAGACACCGAGTAGTTCATGTCTGCGATACCACCTTCGAACATCAAATCCACGATCAATTTAAGTTCGTGTAAGCATTCGAAGTAAGCCATTTCTGGAGAATAACCCGCTTCTACCAAAGTTTCGAAGCCCATTTTCACCAATTCAACCGCACCACCACAAAGAACCGCTTGCTCACCGAACAAGTCAGTTTCAGTTTCTTCACGGAAAGAAGTTTCGATGATACCCGTACGACCACCACCTACGCCTGAAGCGTAAGAAAGCGCCACATTACGTGCATTACCAGAAGCATCTTGATGGATTGCAATTAGATCTGGCACACCAGAACCACGTTGGAATTCTGAACGTACAGTGTGACCTGGTGCTTTAGGCGCAACCATGATGACATCCAAGTCTTTACGTGGAACAACTTGGTTATAAAGAACAGAGAAACCATGAGCAAATGCTAAAGTCGCACCCTCTTTGATATTCGGCTCAATTACATCACGATAAAGTTGTGACTGGAATTCATCTGGGGTCAAGATCATGACTAAGTCAGCTTGAGCAACTGCTGCTGGAACTTCAGAAACTTTCAAGCCTGCATTTTCAGCTTTTTTCCAAGAAGTAGAACCCGCACGTAAACCCACGGTGACATCAACGCCAGAATCTTTAAGGTTAAGCGCGTGTGCATGACCTTGTGAACCATAGCCAATAATGGCTACTTTTTTGCCTTGGATGATAGATAAATCACAGTCTTTATCGTAAAAAATTTGCATCTGTTGTCTCCATGAAAACTTTAAAATATGTTGAGTATTTCCCCCTCACCCTAACCCTCTCAAGGAGAGGGCACTTCTTCTCCCTCTGGGAGAAGGTTGGGATGAGGGTTTTTAAAAACTTAAATTGTTAAAACCTTTTCGCCACGTGCGATACCAGATACACCTGAACGAACCACTTCCAAGATCGTATTTTCTGCAAGTGCATCGATAAAGCCATCAAGCTTATCGGTAGTCCCTGCAATCTGAATGGTATAAGTCGTTGGCGTTACATCGACGATTTGTGCACGAAAAATGTCCGCAGTGCGTTTAATCTCAGCACGAGCTGCACCTAAGGCTTTCACCTTGATCAACATCAATTCACGCTCAATATGAGCACCTTCTGAAAGATCAACGACTTTCACCACTTCAACCAGTTTATTCAGTTGTTTGGTAATTTGCTCAATCTTGTGATCATCACCATACGTGGTCAAGGTCAAACGAGATAAAGTTTCATCTTCAGTTGGCGCAACATTCAATGTTTCAATGTTATAGCCGCGTTGACTAAACAAACCAACTAGACGAGAAAGCGCACCAGCTTCGTTTTCAACGAGTACAGAAATAATATGTCTCATTAGGTACGCTCCCCTTTTCCTAACCACATGTCTTGCATAGACTGACCTGCGATTAACATTGGATAAACATGCTCAGTACGATCAACCATGACATTAATGAACACACATTTATCATTAATGGCCATCGCTTCAGCCAACTTGGACTCAAGTTCATCTGCATGCTCAATGGTAATGCCAACATGACCATACGCTTCCATCAACTTGGCAAAATCAGGTAATGATTCAACATAAGAACTTGAATGACGACCTTCGTAATTCATGTCCTGCCATTGTTTAACCATCCCTAGGGCGCGGTTATTCAGGCATAAAATTTTGACATTTAATCCATATTGCTTACAGGTTGATAATTCCTGAATACACATTTGAATCGATGCTTCACCCGTGATACACACTACTTGCTGATCTGGGAAGGCAAGTTTTGCAGCCATTGCGTAAGGTAAACCAACACCCATGGTGCCCAAACCGCCTGAGTTGATCCATTGACGTGGACGCTTGTATTTATAATACAACGCACCAAACATCTGATGCTGACCAACGTCAGAAGTAATAATCGCTTCACTATTGGTAACACGATCCAATGCTTCAACCACTTGTTGTGGTTTCATCACACCATTTTGACCCGCTTCATAGCGTAAGCCATGAACTTTACGCCACTCATTAATCTGAGACCACCAAGCAGCAATATCTTCTGAATTTGGCTTCGACACATTCATTTGCTTAAGCTGCGCTAACATTTCCTGAAGCACAGGTTCAACAGCACCAACGATAGGAATATGCG
Source organism: Acinetobacter sp. 479375 (assembly GCF_000581715.1). Lineage (NCBI taxonomy): Bacteria > Pseudomonadati > Pseudomonadota > Gammaproteobacteria > Moraxellales > Moraxellaceae > Acinetobacter > Acinetobacter sp. 479375. Next base: position 142,807 of record NZ_JEZN01000004.1, read on the forward strand.
CCATAATCGTCTTGGAAATGGTTGCTGGGTCAATATCAATATGAATGACTTTGGCATTTTGACAGAATTTGGCAGGATTATTGGTGACACGGTCATCAAAACGCGCACCAATCGCCAAAATCACATCGGCATTATGCATCGCCATGTTGGCTTCATAAGTCCCGTGCATCCCTAACATGCCCACAAATTGTGGATCATCGCCTGGAAACGCCCCCAAACCCATTAGGGTATTGGTCACTGGATAACCGAGCAAATGCGCAAGCTCAGTCAATAATGCAGATGCATTGCCCTGAACCACACCACCACCCGTATAAATCATAGGGCGCTTTGCAGAAAGCAACTCATCAATGGCTTTACGAATTTGTCCTGAATGTCCACGTGAAGGTGGTTGATACGAACGCATCTTCACTTTTTCAGGATATTCATAGGCAAATTTTTCAGCAGGATTAGTGGCATCCTTTGGAATATCGACCACAACTGGCCCCGGACGACCACTTGAAGCAATATAAAATGCTTTTTTAATAATGGCAGGAATTTCACTGGCATGACGCACTTGGAAACTGTGCTTTACGATTGGACGAGAAATACCGACCATATCTGTTTCCTGAAATGCATCTTCTCCAATTAAATGGCTGGCAACCTGACCAGACAAAATCACCATCGGGATTGAGTCCATGTAAGCTGTAGCAATTGGAGTGACAGTATTGGTTGCGCCTGGACCTGAAGTGACCAGCACCACACCCGTCTTACCAGTTACGCGAGAGTAAGCATCGGCCATATGACCTGCGGCTTGTTCATGGCGTACAAGGTAATGATTAATTTTGTCTTGTTGAAAAAGCGCGTCATAAATATGTAAAACTGCGCCGCCTGGATATCCAAAAACGTGTTCAACGCCCTCATCCGCAAGTGCGCGAACGAGCATTTCACCACCAGATAAAAGTTCCAACGTGATTCACCCTAGTCTTTTGCACCATTTATGGGAGACATAAATAGTGTGTCATTCATTTACTTTCTGCACTGTTATAGCACACATACTTCCAAGTTTTTGCTGTAATAGGAAAAATTTCTAAACTGATCACCGTATAAGTTGTCTCAGCTTCATTAAAGAACTGTTGGGATAAACAGGTCTTGAGCAAAATCACCCTCTCGGCTAGAGAGAATGTCCATTACATACCATGACATTATTCGAAGGGTGATCGAATAAAGGCATATAAAACTAAAGCGAACATTTTTTATGTTTCAACTATTAAAGTCAAGGCGAAATGCTCGCTTTTTGCCGTTTATTTTTTGTGTGTATATTTTTTAAACCAGATTACTTGAAGCTTAATCGATTTATTTACACCATTTATCGCAATTCCTCTTTTCATTTTTGTTCATTTACCGCAATTTAAAGCGTATGATTTACAATCAGCATTACTCAACTTTATTGACGTTTTTTTCGTTATAAAATCAGATTGTTATTAATGGACATTTAGGCTATGAGCAAATATATAGTGTATCGTTCTAAGGTATTTTTTTTAGCACAAAGCGCGCTAATGGCTAGTCTGATGCTATTTGCCACTCAGAATCATGCTGAACAATATTACAAATGGGTGGATAGCAAAGGTTCGACGCACTACACCACCACGCCGCCACCCAAAGGTTCAAAAAAACAAGGACAAGTTAAAACTTATGGGCATACTTCACGCCCTACACAAAATAATCCAGCTCATCCAGAGCAAACTCAGCCAAATACAGAAAATGGCAATAAAAATCAGTCATCAACACCTGCGCCTAACACACCTCAGGTAATGCCAAAATCTGAACAAACCGCACCAAGCGCTGCTCCAGCGACAAATCGTGCAGTTTAAATACCCTCACTCAAATCAAAAATAAATCTCAGGTCTGGATAGATTCCAGATCTGTTTTTTATATTGTGTATAAAATCCCTTGTACAACATGCGCTTTTTTTTTGATTTTGCGCTATGCTGTGCAGCAATATTTTTTAACTTTACATTGTTGTCCTTAATACGTTTATGACTACTCACATTGACCCCGAATATCAAGCAAGTGCTATCGAAGCTCAAGTTCAACAAGACTGGGAAGCTCGCAAGGCATTTAAAGTTGCAGACACTGTTGAAGGTAAACATCGCTACATCCTGTCGATGTTCCCCTACCCAAGTGGCAAACTGCATATGGGGCATGTGCGTAATTATACCATTGGTGATGTGATCAGCCGTTTTCATCGTTTAAAAGGTGAAACAGTATTACAACCGATGGGTTGGGATGCTTTTGGCTTACCTGCTGAAAATGCAGCCATTGCGCATCAGGTTGCCCCTGCCAAATGGACCTTTGAAAACATCGCCTATATGCGTGACCAATTAAAAAAATTGGGCTTGTCTGTGGATTGGGATCGTGAATTTGCAACCTGTACCCCTGAATATTATCACTGGGAACAATGGTTATTTGTTCAGCTTTATAAGAAAGGCTTGATTTATCGTAAGCTTTCAACCGTAAACTGGGATCCCGTTGACCAGACTGTACTTGCCAATGAGCAAGTTGAAAATGGTCGTGGCTGGCGCTCAGGAGCACTGGTCGAAAAGCGTGATATTCCAATGTATTACTTCCGCATCACTGACTATGCGCAAGAGTTATTAGACGATTTAGATACATTAAAAGATGGTTGGCCTCAACAAGTCTTGACCATGCAGCGCAACTGGATTGGTCGTTCTACTGGGATGGACATTACTTTTCCATCGGCGAACACCGAAGTCTACGCCGATGGCATAACCGTTTACACCACCCGTGCAGATACTTTGATGGGTGTGACTTATGTTGCGGTTGCAGCAGAACATCCAATGGCACTAAAAGCAGCAGCGCTCCAATCAGAAGCAGGCGATTCTACACTTGCTGCATTTATTGAAGAATGTCGTATGGGTTCAGTCGCAGAAGCGGATTTAGCCACGGCTGAAAAGAAAGGTATGGCAACAGGTTTATCTGTTAAGCACCCAGTGACAGGCGAAGACCTTCCTGTCTGGATTGCCAACTATGTGTTGATGTCTTATGGCTCAGGCGCGGTCATGGCAGTTCCTGCACATGACGAACGTGATTTCGAATTTGCCAATAAATTTAACTTGCCTATCACCCAAGTGATTGATGCCAAAGGTGCTGACGATGCAGAATATTCTGTAACTGAATGGCAAGAATGGTACGGCTCTAAAGATGGCAAACTGGTGAATTCAGGTGAGTTTGATGGTTTAGATTTTCAAGCGGCATTTGATGCTTTCCTTGCAAAATTAGAGCCACAAGGACTTGCCAATGCCAAAGTTCAATTCCGTTTACGTGACTGGGGTGTTTCTCGTCAGCGTTATTGGGGTTGCCCAATTCCAATGATCAACTGCGAAAAATGCGGTCAAGTACCTGTTCCAGAAGATCAATTGCCCGTGGTATTGCCAACCGATGTGGTTCCAGATGGCTCGGGTAATCCACTCAATAAAATGCCTGAGTTTTATCAAACCACTTGCCCAAGCTGTGGTGGCGAAGCTCGTCGTGAAACAGACACTTTAGATACTTTTGTTGAGTCATCTTGGTATTACGCACGTTATGCATCTCCAGACTTCACTGGTGGTATGGTCAAACCGGAAGCTGCGCAAAGCTGGCTACCTGTCAATCAATATATCGGTGGTGTGGAACACGCGATTTTGCATTTGCTTTATGCACGTTTCTTCCATAAATTGATGCGTGATGAAGGTGTAGTACAAGGTAACGAACCATTTACCAACTTGCTGACTCAAGGCATGGTGTTAGCAGATACCTTCTATCGTGAAGCAGAAAACGGCAAGAAAACTTGGTTTAACCCTGCCGATATCCTTTTAGAAAAAGATGAAAAAGGTCGTATCCTGTCTGCGAAATATTCAGGTGATGGTCAGGATGTCGTGATCGGTGGACAAGAAAAAATGTCCAAATCGAAAAACAACGGCATTGACCCACAAGCGATCATTGATCAATACGGCGCAGATACCGCGCGCGTGTTTATGATGTTTGCCGCGCCACCTGATCAATCTCTAGAATGGTCAGATGCAGGTGTGGAAGGCGCAAACCGTTTCTTGAAACGTGTATGGCGTTTGGCTGCTGGCTTCCTAGAACAAGGCAACCCAGCAACGACGATTGATACTGCTAATCTATCTCAATATGCTCAGGATTTACGTCGTAAAACCCATGAAACCATTCAAAAAGTAGGTGATGACATTGAACGTCGTCATGCCTTCAATACCGCTATTGCCGCATTGATGGAATTACTTAATGCCAGCAATAAGTTTGAAGCAAAAGATGACAATGATATCGCTGTATTACTTGAAGCGATCACGACACTCCTAACCTTGCTTGCTCCATTTGCACCGCATTTAAGTCAGACTTTATTGAGCCAGTTTGGTGTTGATTTAGTTCAGGTCACATTCCCTGTGGTTGATGAGTCTGCATTGACCCGCAATACTCAAACTATTGTGGTACAGGTCAATGGTAAGCTTCGTGGCAAGTTAGAAGTCTCTATTGATGCATCGAAAGATGAATTATTGGCATTGGCTAAAGCATTGCCTGAGGTTCAACAATTCTTAACGGGTCCAACCAAGAAAGAAATTGTTGTACCGAATAAATTGGTCAATTTAGTGGTTTAATTTCCTGCTTAAATCCCCTTTGCTTTTAAGAGAGGGTTAGGGAGAGGTCATTCCCCCTCATCTTAACCTTCTCTCTAAGGGAGAAGGAACTTGAGTAGAATAAACAAAACCCAAACAAAGCCCGTTGTCATTCAATGGGCTTTGAATCTAAAATGTTGTGAATTTTAAAAAATTAATGATTCCAAGTATTTTGGAATCCCATGAGGACAAAGCATGCATTTAGTTCAACGTGTTGCAGCAGTTGTATTAACTTTAGGTCTAAGTGCAGGCTTGGCGGGCTGTGGTGGTTTTCATTTAAAAGGAACTAATCCAACTGCCGCACCATTGGCTTATCAAAGGCTCAATCTTGCTTTGCCTAAAAATACCGACGAATTGGAAAAACAGCTGAGTGTTTATTTGGCTGCCAGTGGTGTTCAACTGAGTAATGCCAACGATGCCTATACGCTGCGTGTGCTTGATTATACACCGCGTCGTCAACTCCTTAATGGAAAACTCACCGAAGTTTTATTACGCTTAACTGTCACTTTTCAGATCGAAGATCACCAAGGCAATCCGATTACTGCGCCACGCACTTTAACCGCAGCGCGTAGTTATCAATATGATTTAGCGACGGTTAACACGGAAAATCAGGAAGAGACTTATCTGGATCGTATTGTGATTGATGATATTGCTCAGCAGATTGCGCGTCAGATTTCTGCCAACCGTTTACCGAAAGTCACGCCACAGAGTACATCTAACTAAATGTATCTTTGTGTTGATCGATCATGAAACTGGACTATTTACAAGCCTTAAAACGCGCAGCAGAAGCGCGTGGCGCATGGATTTTGCACGGACAAGAACCTTTGCTTGAGCAAAATTTATTGGATCATTTTCGTAAAAGCTGGCAGCAACAAAACATTGAACGCCAGCGTTATGACATCAGCAGTGTCAATGACTGGAAAAACGTTTTTAATGCATTAAATAGTCTTTCTTTATTTTCACAGCAACTTGCCATTGAAGTACATGGCAACATCAAACCTGATGCCAATGGACTCAAACAGCTCAAAAGTTATTTACAACATAATGAGTCCAATCTCTTACTGATTGTTTTACCGAAACAAGATAGTTCAAGCTTAAAGTCGGCATTTTTTCAAACGGTTGAAGCCAATGGTGTGGTGGTTGCTTTAACAGCTACCTACCCTCAAGATCGTCAGCGTATTTTAACAATTGAAGCTGAGAAATTAGGAATTCAACTGGATTCAGATGCCTGGGCATGGCTCATGCAGCATCATGAGCATAATTTATTAGCCGCAAAAAATAGTTTAATGCGGGTAAATGATACATTTCCTGAGCATTCTCTGATCCAAATTGAACAGCTTTATGCCTGTTTACAAGATCAATCTCGCTATACTACTTATGATTTAAGTGATGCTTTACTTGAAGGCAATCTGGCACAATCCATTAAAATTTTTCAGTATCTAGTTGCTTCTGGCGAACCACATAGTTTGATCTTGTGGACACTCAGTAAAGAAATGCGGCTCTTAATGCAGTTATTTGAACAACCGCAAAATGCCTTACAATTGGGAATTTGGAAAACCAAAGTTTCTCTCTATCAACAAGCATTACGCCGTTTACATCCACAACAATTTTTAAACTGGCCTAGCTTGTTATTAAAAGTCGATGCGTCTATCAAAGGTATGTCTAAAGAAAATCCAGAACATTTGATTCAGCAAGGGATTGCGGAACTCTGTGGAAAAACCTTGTTTCTCGTTTAAGACTATTCTGCACTATTGCATTAAATCAATAAAAATATTCACGTTTTATCCTTAATTCACTTTTATACTAGTGCCAAATTACGTCGAACTCCAGATATTGCTATGCCAAAAATAAAAGCCTCTAAAATGATCATTGCGGTGGTGTGCGTCGCGATTATTGCTGCACTCGCATGGACTTTTTTCAAACCAAAACAGCAACAGCCGCAGTATATTACTGAAACAGTTTCACGCGGTGATCTGGAAAATACTGTACTGGCGACAGGTACACTCGATGCCACGCGCCTAATTAGTGTCGGTGCGCAGGTGTCTGGTCAGGTCAAAAAAATGTATGTGCAATTGGGAGATGAAGTCAAACAAGGGCAACTTATTGCACAAATTGATTCGACTACTCAGGAAAATAGTTTAAAAACTGCCGATGCCAATATCAAAAATTTAGAAGCACAGCGCTTACAGCAACAAGCGAACCTGAATGAAAAGCAACTGGAATATCGTCGACAACAACAAATGTATGCACAGGATGCCACCTCAAAAGCCGAGTTAGAATCAGCTGAAGCTGCTTATAAAACAGCGCAGGCACAAATTAAAGCACTCGATGCCCAGATTGAATCGGCTAAAGTGACTCGTTCCACAGCTCAGACCAATATTGGTTATACCCGAATTGTTGCACCAACAGATGGTACAGTGGTTGCGATCGTGACCGAAGAAGGTCAAACCGTAAACGCCAATCAGTCTGCACCAACCATTGTTAAAATTGCCAAACTGCAAAATATGACCATCAAGGCACAAGTCAGTGAAGCAGACATTATGAAAGTGGAAAAAGGTCAGCAGGTTTATTTCACGACATTGGGCGATGATAAAAAACGTTATGCAACCTTACGTCAGATTGAACCCGCGCCAGACTCTATTTCGAGTGAATCGAGCAATTCATCGAGTTCTTCAAGCTCAACCAGTAGCAGTGCCATTTACTATAATGCTTTATTTGATGTACCCAATGAAGATGGTAAATTGCGTATTGATATGACAGCTCAGGTTTATATCGTACTGGATTCAGTGAAAAATGCTTTATTGGTGCCTTCTTCTGCATTATCCAGTCGACCAGCAGGCGCACAGAATCGTACAGCCCGCACTCAAACTGCGGGAGCTTCAACACCAAATGCAGAACATAAACAACGTGATAAAGACAAAAATACTCCAAGTTTTGAACGGCTGAATTTAAACGCGGAACAGAAACAGGCAGTTGCAGAGGGTAAAGCCAGCTTAAGTGTGGTTCGTATTTTACAAGCAGATGGTTCTGCTCAACCGAAACAAGTGTTGATTGGTATTAATAACCGTGTCAATGCTCAAGTCCTTGCAGGCTTAAAACAAGGTGATCAGGTCATTATTGCCGATAGCGCTGATACTTCAGCCGCTTCTGCCAATAGTGGTAATCGTCGTCGTGGACCTATGGGAATGTAAGCATGACTCAACAAGCTTTGCTTGAAGTCAGCAATCTGGTACGTGAGTTCCCTGCTGGCGATAGCACCGTTCAAATTTTAAAAGACATTAACCTTACGATTTATGAAGGTGAATTAGTTGCCATTGTCGGTCAATCAGGCTCTGGCAAATCAACCTTAATGAATATTTTAGGTTGTCTGGATCGACCAACCAGTGGTAGCTATAAAGTCAGTGGACAGGAAACAGGAAAACTCGAACCTGATGATCTGGCAAAGTTACGCCGTGAATATTTTGGATTTATTTTCCAGCGCTACCATCTACTGGGCGATTTAACGGCTGAGGGTAATGTCGAAGTGCCTGCCGTGTATGCAGGTGTCAATCCTACAGAACGAAAACAACGTGCCACCGCTTTACTCACAGAACTGGGCTTAGGCAGTAAAACCCAAAATCGTCCAAGTCAATTATCTGGTGGTCAACAGCAACGGGTTTCTATTGCTCGCGCCTTGATGAATGGTGGTGATGTCATCCTTGCCGATGAACCCACTGGTGCGCTTGATTCACATAGCGGTGTTGAAGTGATGCGGATTTTACGCGAACTCAATGCGGCGGGTCATACTGTCATTATTGTCACCCATGACATGCAAATCGCCAAAAATGCCACACGAATTATTGAAATCAGTGATGGTGAAATTGTTGCGGATCGAGCCAACGTACCTGAGTATGAAACTGAATTAAATTCTGATCCAGATGCCGCTCCTGCGCTTGCCAATAAACAAGCCAAAGGCAAAAGTGTTTCGGCCTTACGTTCTGCGCTAGATCGACTTTCAGAAGCATTCCAAATGGCATTATTGTCCATGAATGCCCATCGTATGCGTACTTTTTTGACCATGCTCGGCATTATCATCGGGATCGCATCCGTGGTCACAGTGGTTGCTCTGGGCAACGGTTCGCAAAAGCAAATCCTGGAAAATATTAGCAGTTTGGGCACCAATACCATTACTGTGTTTCAGGGGCGCGGTTTTGGTGATAACTCTAAAACAGCTAATTTTAAAACACTGGTTCCCGCCGATGCAGAGGCCTTGGCGACACAGCCTTATGTGAGTGCGGTCACGCCGATGGTCAGCACCTCAAAGACCATTCGTTATCAGGAAAATGAAGCCAATGCGACCATTAATGGTGTGGGTAATGACTATTTTGATGTAAAAGGCTTAACCTTTAAAGATGGGCAAAGCTTTGATGGACGTAGTGTGCGTGATCGTACGCAAGATGTTGTGATTGATACCAATACCCAAAAACAATTTTTTGCCGATGGCAGCAATCCGATTGGGCAAGTGGTGTTACTTGGAAGTGTACCTGCACGTATTATTGGAATTGTAGAACCGCAAACCAGTGCAATGGGCTCAGATGATACGCTAAACGTGTATATGCCCTACACCACAGTCATGAGTCGTATGTTAGGTCAAGCCAATGTGCGTAATATCATTGTGCGGATTAATGATCAATATTCCACCAGTGCTGCGGAAAATGCCATTGTGAACTTATTGACCTTAAGACATGGTCAACAAGATATTTTCACCATGAACAGTGATAGTATCCGCCAAACCATTGAAAAAACTACCAGCACCATGACCTTGCTTGTGTCTGCGATTGCCGTGATTTCACTGGTGGTCGGAGGAATCGGCGTGATGAATATTATGCTGGTATCCGTGACAGAGCGTACTCAGGAAATCGGAGTTCGTATGGCAGTTGGTGCGCGACAAAGTGATATTTTGCAACAGTTTTTAATTGAAGCAATTTTGGTGTGTTTAATTGGCGGTGTACTCGGTGTGCTGTTGTCACTGGGTTTAGGACAACTGATTAATAAAGTCGCCGCAGGAAACTTTGCTGTTGCCTATTCGACCACCTCGATTATTGCAGCATTTGTATGTTCTACCCTCATTGGTGTGGTTTTTGGATTTTTACCAGCAAAGAATGCCGCAAAACTCGACCCTGTTGCAGCGTTGGCACGAGAATAATAGGAAGCATTATGTCATTATCTAAATTAACCCCGTTATGTGCTCTCATCATTGCTTCATCTACCCTTGTTGGTTGTGCTGCTGTTGTTAAAACGCCATATCAGACACCAAGCGTGCAAACGCCACAACAGTTCCAATATGATCAAACTGCTAAAAATACAACTTTTGACCGTTATGCAGATCATTGGTGGACATTGTTTGGTGATCCACAATTGAATCAACTGGTCGATCAAGTCATTGCTAAAAACACGGACTTGGCTGTTGCTGGAATTGCAATCCAACAGGCGCGTTTAAAAGCCGGTTTAGCAGCCGATCAACAAGGCCCACGCGTCAGTTCAGGGGTTTCTGCCGGACATAGAATTGATCTCAACTCGGGTGATGACAGCTCACAAGGTTTATCTTTAAGTGCAGGTGTCAGCTATGAACTAGATCTATTTGGTAAATTGGCACGTCAGACGGAAGCATCAAAATGGGAAGCTTTAGCCACTGAACAAGATTTACAGGCGACTGCCCAAACTTTGATTGGAACAACCGCAAAACTCTACTGGCAACTGGCTTATCTGAATGAAAGCCTAGCAACGGCGAAACAAAGTCTGGCAACTTCTGAGAAACTGTATAGTTTAGTGAATAGCCAATATAAAGCTGGCGCTGTTTCAGGTTTAGATCTGACTCAAGCCGAGCAATCGGTACAAAGTCAAAAAGCCAATTTAAGTCAAATCCAGCAAAGTCTGGTCGAAACGCGTACTGCCATCGCTGTGTTACTTCATATTCCTGTACAACAGTTAAATTTACAGGAACCACAACGTCTGCCTCAAGTCAGCTTACCGCAGATTGCAGCAGGATTACCCGCGGATATATTATCGCGCCGCCCTGATTTAAGGGCATCAGAACTACACCTACGCGAAAGTTTAGCAAACAAAGATGCCACCACTGCGAGTTATTATCCCTCTATCAATTTAACTGGAAATCTGGGTTCGAGTAGTACCTCTTTGACGGAGTTAATCAAAAACCCTGCCCTGACTTTAGGTGCTAGTTTGAGCTTACCTTTTTTGCAATATAATGATATGAAAAAGAATATTGCAATTAGTCAGTTGGATTATGAAAAAGCCATTATTCAATATCGTCAGACTTTGTATCAGGCATTTGCCGATGTTGAAAATTCTCTTTCGGCACGTACTGAGTTAAATCAACAAGTCCAATTACAACAACGTAATCTGGAACTGGCTGAAAAAGCCGAGCGTTTAACCGATGTACGTTATCGCAATGGTGCTGTGGCGTTGAAAAACTTACTGGATCAACAAGAAACGACACGTGCAGCGAGATTAAGTTTAGTCAATACCAAACAGAATCAATACAATGCTTATGTCACTTTGATGCAAGCATTGGGTGGTTCGCCGATATCACAATTACCTTGATGTCAAAAGCCACTTCGGTGGCTTATTTTTTCTGATCAATTAATCTTCTGGATAGGAATCTTAATCTTTTAGCTTATTAAGATATTTCATTGCACTCATCTGAACAACCTCATCCGTTAAAAATTCATTATAAAAAATCCTTTTCTTTTGAATATTCAAAACCTGATTTTTCAAATATTTGTTCGGATAATTCACCAAAAATTTCATCGGATTTTTGGAAACTAAATTAGATCACCTTAATCAATTTGCGATCTTTGCTATGATCGGCAGCTTATACATACAAAAAAAATCGAGTGAATGACTCAACTCGATTTTTTATTAAAACTTTAGACATTAAATTTTAATGTCTTAAAATCTTTTAATATTTAACGCTATAACTCAGACCGTAAGTACGACCTTGAGCAGGTAGACTTGAAATCGCTCCATAAACAGGTACAACGGCTTGGCTATACACCGTTTTGTAATCTGTATTCCAGACATTATAAACACCAAAGCCCAATGTTCCTGGCCCAACTTTAGCATTTGCGATTACATCCATCACTGCATAGCCTTTAACTTTGGCCGCTGCATTTGGCTGAACATTGGCATCATAAACGGCTTGAAGTGAGTCTTTATAAGCCTTGTCGGTGCCTTTGATTGCAAGGGTTTGGACTCTTAAACTATTGCCATTACCATCTTGCCACTCACCAAAAACTGTTCCTTTAATGGGTGAAATTTGTAAAGCATTCAGCTCACGCCATTGTCCGCTGGCATCCTTAAATTCACCACGGGTATAACCTAATGTACCGCCGATGCTAAATTGCTCGAGTACAGGAACACTGACATTAGCTTCCGCACCATAAATACGTTGATCTGTATCTGCGACATTGACACTACGGTCAGATTTAAACTGAACCACTTTATCAGAGGTATTATAAAAACCCGTTACGCCTAAATTCAGGCCTTCATCGCCCTGTAAACGCCAGCCCAACTCATAACTGTTGACCTTAATCGGCTCAACATTGCTAGATTGCACTACAAATCCTGCCTGCACATCACGCAATACGCGCTGCATATCAGGTAAACTGAAACCTTGTGAAAAATTGGCAAAAATCTGCTGTTGGTCAGTCAATTTAAATACTGGGCCAATGTTAAATAGCGTAGCATTGTGCTTGACTGAACCTGCCGCAATGACTGCTGGATTATAACTTTGACCTGCTGATGCACGGTCATCAGCAATGAGCAATTCTGTCGTCGGTGAAAAAGCATCACTGTCACTCTTAATATGCTGATAGCGAATCCCCGCTTGCACATTTAAACGATCAGTTAATGTGTAATCCCCCTGCAAAAAAGCACCCAGATTTTCAACGGTTACTTCTGGCCCATAAGCAATATTGGTTCCTGTGGATTTGATATTTAAACCATTACTGGCAATGAATGTATTTAAGTTATAACGATCTGCTTCCTGACTGCCTTCTTCGTGATCATAATCAACCCCGTAAGTCAGTTTTAAATTACGGTTCGCCACATTTAGATTGGATTCCATCGCGGCACGAACACCTGCCACTTTGGACTCATTTTCAGATTGGAGAACTGCATAAACAGGTGCTGCACGGGTATACGCTGCGGCAAATGGGTAGAAACGCGCTTTTTCATTTCGATAGTAGGTTTCAATATTTAATATCTGACCGAATAAATTTTCATTACGGTATTGTGCATTAACCCCATAACGTTCTGTAAATGGCTGATCATCTAGTTGTAAACCTTTCACCGCTTTAAGTGATGGCTTGGCACCAAACAACACCGCCACATTTTTCCCGTAATCTGGGCCATAGTCACTGTCTTGTTCATCATTATAATACTGAGCACCGACACTCAAGGATTGCTGATCCGTCAATTTAAAAGTCATACGTCCATTGACATCAATGGTTTCAGTGTCTGAACGATCTGTTTGTGCAGGTTCAGGCGCAATACGGTCGCCATGACTGTCCTGTATTTCACCGCGCTTGGTATAAGTTGCACCTAAAAACCCGCTGAGTGCCCCCTGATTAAAAGACATACTCTGCATGGCTTCATAGGCTAAAGCATCATGATTAAAATCATTGCCAGAAGTCACGCCTAGTTTGGTTTCAAAGCTTAAAGGCTTGTCACTGCCACGTTTGGTAATGATATTAATAATACCGCCTGTCGCTCCAGATCCATAAATACTGGTTGCACCTGAAACCACTTCGACACGTTCAATCATATCTGGACTGATACTGTTAAACTGGCGTGACAAATCACGCGAACCAGTTTGTGGTACACCATCAATCATGACCAGAATCTGGCGGCCACGCATGGTTTGTCCATAGTTACTGGTGGTTCCACTACTCGCGCCCAATGACGGAATCAGTTGCGCCAAAATATCTGCAATTTTCCGACCCGCCGCGGCTTGTTGCTGAATTTGAGCTTGATCAATCGATTGCACTGTCCCCGCGATTTCAGCAATACTTTGTGCTGAACGTGTTGCAGTGGTGACGATTGGTGCTAACTGTTTGGTGGTCTGTACAGACTGCTGTGTATCCCCCGATACTTGTGTATCAGCATAAAGCTGACCGCTTACAGCAAGACTTAATACAGTAATAGATGTAGCAAATGAACGATGTTTCATGATAATCCCTAAATAAGAGTGGGGTTCGTTTTTGATTTTCTAACAATCATCTGAGACAAAATGACACTTAAAACTGAAGCAATGGCAAGCACGATATAAAAATTGCCATACCCCAATCCTTTGGCTAAAAAGCCAGAAAAAGCACCTCCTAAGAAATAAACCAGCAACTCAAAACACACCAGAATGGTAAAGTCAGTACCCGCCTGTTGTTTTGAACTGTTCTGCATGAAATACGCATAGAGAGCCGTCATGGCGATATAACGAATCGCCAAAATGACAATCACAAATAAACCCAATAAGCCGTGCCAGACGTCAAACCAACTGAGTAAAATAGCGATGCCAATGACGGCATAGACAAAAGTTCTTAACCAACCCGCCCAGATCAAAAGTTGGGTTGCTGCCAATTTTTTGAGTAAAAATGCCGCCGTTACCGCAGCCAATAATCCGACTAATGCGCCAAATACCGACATCAACACCCCGATTTCAGTCAAAGACCATTGCTGATCTATCAGCATAGGATTGAGCATGGCCATGGCAGGTGCTTCAACAAAGCGATAACATAGGATTAGTAGCAAGGCCCAACGAATTTCTGGGCGTTTAAAGGCATTTTTTAAACTTGGCGGTTGTTTGAATGTCGTCTGCTGTGGACGTTCTTTAATTTGCGATATGGCCAACATCGTGAGCGCGGTTAATACCGCCAAAGTCAGCAAGGCAGCTTGCCAGCCATAATGTTGATAGAGCCATAAGGTTGCAGCACCACCAATCATACTGCCTAAAGCCACGCCGATACTTTGTGCCATACTGCCCAAACGATATTCAGACTCAGCTAATGTCTCGACGGTATAACCATCAATCGCAATGTCCTGAGTGGCAGCAAAAGTAGAAATCCACAAACCTATAATTACAAAGATCCAGATCCCATAATTAAACTGAGTCATCGCGAGCATGATCACTCCTGCAACTAATGCCAGTTGCGTAAACAACAGCCATGTTTTACGTTTGCCCAGTTTTTTCAGATAAAAACGATCCAGTACGGGTGCCCAGAAAAATTTAAAAGCCCACGGAATATAGAGCAGTGACAACATGCCAATCCAACGTAGATCAACCCCTTGATGTCGCAAAATGGCAGGCAATGCCACATTGTAAAAATACAATGGTAAAGCATGCGCTAGATATAAAATGACAATTACGCCCAGTCCCAATGCCGAGACTGCTGTGATTTGTTTTTGGTTTGTTATGTGATTTGCGTCTTGCATAATGACCTCTGCACGGCCCAATCCAGTGCATCTGTTTTAGATAAACTTACAAAATAAGGCACTTGCCAAGCCTGCTGTAAAGCTGGTGTATCCAGACGAATACGATCATCTTCATCCTGTGCAATACGAGCCAATCCCAAACAATATTGGAAAAAAAGTGACTTATAGCTTTTGTACCAACGTGACTGAATTTCCCGATAATCCTCGGGAAATTCAGTCTGTGGTAAGGTTTGCATAATGAGGACAAAAGCACGTCCCTGATCCAGAAAAACCTGTATCTGCGACAGCCAATCTTCAAATTCCTGACTCGACACCTGACCTGAAAACTGCATATCAAGAATCTGGATATAATGACTACTTAAGCTCATGAGCTATATTCTGCCGCTAGATTTTGTTTCTTAACTGATTGCGAGCGAATCAGATCATCTTCAAATTTGTTATAAAATTTATCGCGATAGCAGTAATACAGCATTGCTGTTTTTTCAGCCATTGGAATCAAGCGCTGCGCTTCATAGCATAGTTCTTCTACAACCGCCGCATAGGGTTTAACGGTATGATCAGGTTCACCCACGATCTTGATCGATTGAGCATGTTCAAAAATATAAAAACTTAATAATCGAATGGTCGGACGTAAATATCCTTTACCAAAAGCTGATTTTTCACCAAACAGCAAATGCCAACCCAAATCATGCTCGTGACCATCATAATAGCGCCCCAAACGATCACGCTTGCCTTCATAAATTTCGGTATAACCGACATCTTGCCCATCAATGCCAACAATTAATAAGCGTTGATGATCATCAGCCAGCATTTTGTCAAAATAAACCTGTAGCTCTAATTCAGTTTTGTTGAGTTGCCATTGTGGAATCACATGCGGTTCATGCATCCATTTATGTAGTAGGGCTATATCCTGTGGATATTGCACCTGACGCAAATAATATTGAGTGCCTTCTTCAAAATATTCATAATAATCAGGAAGCTGACTTGAAATCGTATTCATTTTTATCTCATCACTAGGCAATTTGAATGTCTTTAGATTCGGTTTGGAGCTGACGCTTCCAGTCTGCTAATGTTTTTTCACTGACAGGATTTGGAATAGGATCAAGAAAAACAGGAACAGGACGTTCTGCTTCATCGTTATAACTTGTGGTAAATAAGCGCACCCGATTAAGACAAATTTTTTCGAACTCAGGACGCAGCATGGCGAACTTTTCAATTCTTTCTGATAATTCTGGATGTGATTGATGCAAATCCAGAATACTGTTTTGGATGGTTTGCCAGAAATCCAGCTCGCTATATTCTGAAAAATCCTCTAAAAACACATTACAGATATAGCGGTAATGCACCATGAATAAGCCAGTAAAGATAAAATGGCTCAGCTCTAATGCACTGTGACGTAATAAAATATTCCCTTCTTCAGGTAAAGCATTAAGCTCAGGGAAATCTTCATCAACCAAATTCACATCATCAATAAAATCTTTAAGAACTAAAGCTTTGGGCACACCATTTTCATGTACCAACATGGTATTTTCGCCATGTGGTGAAAATGCCAATCCATAACGATAAAGACAGATCAGAAGCGGCGTCAAACACACCTTTGCGAACTGCGCCAACCAGTCTAGCGGCTTTAACTGAGATGCTTCGATTAAAGTCTGAAGGACGGAACGGCCAGATAAATCGCGGTGCAATAATGCGGCTTGTGACAATACTTGCTGATCGGAAGAAATATACGGATCAATACTTTCTCGCCATAAACAGCCAAACAATTCTTTAAACTGATATGGCACGCCATCTATACGATCGAAACATGGCTGATGAATGGTTAAAGTCGCAACTTCTCCCAAAAACACCACTCCACTTGCTTGCAAGTCTGAATCATTCGCTAAAATACTTTTAAGCCAACCTGTCACAGCAGGTGCAGCCAAATTTCGTTTTGAAGGTAAGCCTCGATAAACTGCCGTATTAAAAATACTGACGGGAAGCTTAATATAATGCCGTTTCGGGTTAGAAATATTACATAGAGTTCTAATCGATTGCATCGGTACAAAACTGTCTGAGCTGATATCCAGTTCAACGATTTTTTGATCGACAATTTCATTGGCATAAGTTGCCACTAACCATTGATGCCATTGCCATGCATGTACAGGAATGAGGTAATAATCTTCGACACTCAAACCCTTTTCAGATAGTTTTTGCGCGAAGTGTTGTAGCTCTTTGGCATCAAATTCATGCTGATAGAGTTCTGCTGCACTCCAGTTTGAGCTAAAACGATAATTGGCCAGATCACGATGCACTGCCAGCCACAACACTTTCACTTCAGGCGACAATTCAGGTGCAGCATTGAGATAGTCATCATAGCCAAAGCCCATACGGCCTTTACTCATGATGAGCCACGGATGTCCACGTAACATTCCTTCAATTCGATGATGCGATTCCGTTAAAATAGCTTCGCTATTTAAGCGTTTTTCATCGAAAAGATGTGCTTCTGCCAACCAAGTATTATTCATTTCCTTGATCAGATAAGCTTGGGTAAATGGTTTAACCTGAGTCGCTTGCGCTGCTGCAACGATAAACTCATGTAAATTCCATGCTGCTTGATGATTGAGCTGAGTTAAATCACGAACAGATCCTGACTGAATATTCCAGTGACCTAATAAATAGCGATAACCATTAAATTGATAAGTTCGGTCTGCCAACTGTAATTGATACAATCCATTGCCTAATGATTCAACGTCGATAATTTCTTCATATAAAAATTCAGCAATCGCCATTTCAATTAAACGCTGTCCAGCCGCTCTCCATTGCTGCTGGTTAATTTGTAACTGTGCAAAACTCATAGGGATTTCTCGTACTGAAAAACATGGGACAAGACTTGTTTCAGCTTGGATTTATTTCTTTGAAGATGCAGCAGATGGTTTGTGGGACGACGATATTGACTCACCTCCACTCCTCTGTGATCTGATTTGTCCTGACAAGTCTCAACCATGTTTGTGACAGAATGGGTAAATTGAATATTTGGATTTTGACTCAAATCGAAATGTTGGAACGTTTGCGGCTGATCACCTAACTCATACAGAGTCTGCTGAACCAGTTGATTGGCAATCACTGCCGAACGATAAGCGCCCAACCCTAAGTCTGGCGTACCCACACCATGACTATGCATTTCCTGATTTTGCACAAAAATATTTCCGCAGGCTGAATGTACAAGCTGATAATCCTGAGTAATCTTCCAGCGATGTTTCGAATCTCGTTCAATCAGCGGCGAGATTTTTTCCATAAAACTTAACTGGGGGGTACGATAACCTGTAGCTGCAATCACATGATCAGCATCTAAGTAAAACGCCTGCTGCGTGGTCTTATGTACAAAATGCAAACGGATTTGTCCATTTGTTAAAGATATCGCATCGATTAACTCGCAACTATTATGCAAATGAGTCGCAAAAGGCTGTGCAGAAATGCTGCGCTGATAGAGTTTGTGATAAATCTCACGAATGGTTTTGGCACTAATGCCTTTATAAAGCAGAGCTTGTTGAGCCAATTGACTGCTCTTCACTTTTTCATCAAGTTGATAAAAATGTTGCAGATAATCTGGACTAAAATGCTCCAGACCCAACGGTGCATATTCCATCGGGAAAAAACCACTGGAACGGGTAAACCAATGCAATTCAATATTTTGATCTGGCCAATTATTTTGCAGCTCAAATAAATCCAGAAATACTTCAGCCGCAGACTGTCCAGATCCTAAAACAACGACATTTCCATTTAAATCAGCTTTATTTTTAAACAGATAGTGCGCCGAGTGTAAGCATTGTTCAGGACGAATTTCTGCAATAGCTGATAAGCAAGCGGGTAAATGAGGAACATGACCCGTGCCAATCACAAGTTGTTTACAGCGATAATGCTGCTTAACACCCTGCTGCTCAACAGTGACCTGAAAACCAGAAGCTAAGGCTTCAATGCCCACGACTTTAGACTGATATTGAATGTGATCGAGTTGCGCCGCAACCCACTGGCAATATTGATTATATTCTCGTCTTGGAATATGCGACTGTTCAAGAAAATAAAATTTATATAGCCGTTGCTGATGTTTTAAATAATTTAAAAAGCTATAAGGACTGGTAGGATCAACCATCGACACCAAATCTGCCATGAACGGCACTTGCAACATGGTGTTAGGTAGTTGCATACCTGCATGCCAGTCAAACTGATCTTTTTGCTCAAAAAATAAATAGTTCAGTTTGGTTTTGTCTTGCAGCAAACTGGCTAAACTTAAATTAAAAGGGCCTAAACCAATACCAATAAAATCAAGCATAGAGTAAATCCTCTTGTTTGATCATCAGTGGATTCGGTAGTTCAACATACACAGATTGATGCTCAACAGGTGCAATCAACTCATCCAGTTCATGCAACCGAGTCAGCAAATTGCCCTTATAAGGCAGGCTGTCTTTGTACAACAAACCTTTTAACAATGAACTTTGCGGATATTGCGCTAATAATGCGATTAAGGTTTTTTGCAGATATTCGAGTAAATCATCTTCAGACACATAGCCCGTCGCAGCAATCGCATTCATCAACCCAAACAAGGTATTGCCAAAGAAATAATAACTGAAACGTTCATCCACAAAGCTTTGTGGTCCAACTGCATGCGCTTTTTCATTGAGTTCGGGAAACTGGTGAAGTACTTTCTCGGCCAATTCCTCGATATAATAAAAACCCTGATTATCACGTAACCAGATATTTTTGGGCTTAAAGTTCTCAAGTTCCACCAAAACATTTTGCTGATGTGACTCAAAAGCCATGCCATATTCATGGTAGAGATACATCAATGGTTTTAGGCTAATTTCTAGAAAGTCATGAAACCAATTCATTGCAATTTGTTGATGGGTAAATGACGGATGCTGCTGACTGATTTTGTCAAATAAAGCATTAAAACGATTCAGCGGTTTAGTGGGATGATCCTGACACAACGAGGCGATACAGGTAATCTGATCATTGCGGTTAAAAGGCTGCTCTCTAAAAATACAAATACTTTCATTAATGATTTCATCATCCAGTCGTAGCGCAATCCATGCAGGATCATTCACCGCTTTAAGGGTGGGACAATGTTTCAGTATTTGTTTACCTAAAACGCTATGCCATAACCGATGTGTCAATTCCCCCCGATGACATTCTTTAGCCAGATTGATCCGAATTGAATTGGTAATCATCACTGACAATGAGGGTTTAAGCATCCACGGCGATGAAAAACTGGCCAGTGTTCGCACGGAAGTGGTTGGATAAAAATCGACCCCTTGTAAGCCAAGATCAATCAATCTCGTTTTTTGCTTCAGCTGACCGTACCATTTCTTACTTTGCAAATAACGGGCTTGCCACGGATGTAAAGGCAATAATTTATAATGCGGGTAGTTTTCTAAAAGACGTCCATCCGCTTCAGACGTGTGCCATTTCAAATAATCTTTAAGCTGATTAGAAATGAGTTGCCCTTCTGCACTCCCTTCGGCAATCGAATCTGGATGAACCAACCAGAAATGAAGTGGCGTTTTCCCTTGATATTCAGGCGAAAATTTATGCCAATCTTCATGAATAAAACCTGTACGGCTTTTCGGTGCTGGATGCATACTGTGTCCCAACAACAAAGCTTGTTCAGACTCGATAAAATTTTGTTCTGCATCAATTAAAGCATCTAAGTTCTGTGATCGATGGTTTAAAAACTGCTGCAAGGCATCACGACTTTGTATCCATCGCTCAATGAGTGATGCCGCATCTAATTTATTGGTTTCATTTAAAATTAATTCTTCCAATAAAATGGTGGCAATCGCCACCATACTTAAATCACGAAATTGATGATTGATCCATAACTTTGGCAGTGCGGCCAGACGATGTCGACCCACTCGACTAACATAAGATAAAGCAACCAGTACTTGAGCATTTAAGCTTTCAACTGGAATTACAAGTAAGGTCAAGCCTTGGCTAAACACTTGTTGGAGAGAGTTTTGTTGAAAGTTTTCGAGTAAATGCCCTTTACCAGTTTCCTGCGTATAAGCATTGACGAGATGTTGCATCGCCAAACGATTGGCAAGCTCTTTCATCGGAAGATCCTCTAAGATAGAGTAAAGTAAGTGATTTTTGACGAATCACTGACATTAGCTTTTGATTTTTCTTAAACAGCACACTGCTTAAAGGCAGTAAAAACAAAATAATGATAATAATTAACATTTATATTTGCAATTTATTGAATTTTTATTATAATTTGGTAAATTTCATATAAGCATTTGATATTTTTATCTATTATTAATTTTATGAGTCAACGATTATTTGACATTTCTCATGATATAAAACTATTAAATTTTGACTCGGGATTGGGATTCTTGATTAAAATTCCATACAAAAACAAGGGATTAAATTTTTTGAAAAAATTAGAAGCATGATTAAGTTCTTCATATATTTCCATAAAATTCATTACATGCACGAGTTTGAGTGAATATGAGTGGTTGGTATTTATTGATAGCTTAGATTCGAAGCCTATAAAAACCTATAAAAATATAAAAACCATAATCAGTTCTGCTCTTGGCTAGACATATTCAGCATACACCGATCGATCACGGCAAAGAATTACAGTTTTTCTGCACCAATTGCTCATCCGATCATTCAATTTAAGCCTATGAATTAGTCAAGTTTTAGAACATTCATAATGAATCATGAAAGCTATCCAATTAAAAACTTGTCAAAATGACAGGTTTTTACCGCAATATCTGCAATCTCTGGAACAATCCCTGAATCACGGTCAGAACGATAAATTGCACTGTATTTAATGAGGGGTAATCTTGGCGTGAAATTTAAAATTCTTAATTTGTCGCTATTAATTAAATGTTCTAAAGGCTTTAATGGCAAATAAGTAATGCCCATTCCTGAAATGGTCAGACCTAATTGCGCCATTAAACTATTACAAATAATATTTTTATTTAAAGTAATTTTTTGCGATAAAAAATAACGCTCATAAATCAAGCCTGTACCCGAAGTTGCGCCTTGAACAAAAAATGAAAATTTCTCGCGACTGGCTTGTTCAAAATCAATATTTTTATTTTTTGGAATGAGTTTTGGTGAACACATCCAGACATTTTCCACACTTTTAAGGGGAAGTGATTTTAATCGAACATCATCATACATATCAGGCGCAATAATAATATCGAGCTGGTCATTAATAATATTTTCAAATAAGACCCGACTGACTTCAACGGTCGGCTCAATATGTACTCTTGGATAAATTTGTCGGATCTTTTCAATAAAATCTGGTAGCCATGTCATGGCGGTTAATTCAGTGACCCCTAAACGCAAACGACTGATCAACACTTTTTTATCGCTGACTTTTTCGAGCATGGCATCGCGGCGTTCCAAAATTTCCTGACAATAAATCAGAAGCTCCCTGCCCTGTTCAGTGAGTTTGGCATTACGATTACTTCGGTCAAAAATTTCGATATCAAATGAGCTTTCAAGCTCATGGATACGTTTTGAAATCGCAGACTGTGACATGTGCAATTTATCTGCTGCCGCTTCAAAACCACCTAACTTACAAATCCAAGTCAGTGCTTCCATTTGTTTAAACGTGATCATATTGATTTCCTTCTGGATGAGATCAACATAAATCCTTTAATCACGGATAGCAAATAGCCAGAACTTAATGGACAAGTTTTAATATGAATAAGACACTGTTTTTATTTACAAAAAAATATTTAAAAAAATTAAACATGAAAAAAAGTGTTTTAAAAATATAGATAAATATCGCTAAAAATATTATTTAAGCATTGCTAGTATCAGCTCAAGAGGAAAAATCATCTTCAATGGATTTTGAGAATTAGAGGATACCACCATGTCATTACCCGGCAGTATGATTCACCCCGCAGCAACGCCACTGACTCAGCAAGAACGTCAACAATTTGTTGATGTCGTGACGCCTCATCTCAGCGACAACATGAACCGAAATGTCGGTATTCATGGTCTACAACGCTTTAATAAAACAGGGAAACTGATCGGAACTGCACTCACCGTAAAAGTCCGTGGCGGAGATAACCTATTGGTATATAAAGCCATGACCATGTTGCAAGACGGTCATGTTTTGGTGATTGATGCTCAAGGCGATGAAAATAACGCGATTATTGGCGAACTGATCAAATTAGACTGCATCCGTCGTGGCTGTGTTGGTTTTGTGATTGACGGCGCAATTCGTGATGTTGCCAGTTTTGAAAATACACCATGTTATGCCCGTTCGATTACTCATCGCGGCCCATTTAAAACAGGCCCAGGTGAAATTAATGTACCTGTTATTGTCGGTGGTCAAATTGTTAATCCCGGTGACATCATCGTCGGCGATGAAGATGGTGTGGTGTCTTTCCCTTATGCACATAAAGATGAATTACTTGCCTTAGCCGCCAAACATGCAGACAAGGAAAATAAAGTCAAAGAAATGATCGCATCGGGCGTTGAGAATCAGTCGTGGTACATGGATCTGCTTCGTGAAAAGGGATATCTCTGATGAATGCTATGAATTTTATCTCCCAGCGCTTACAGATGATCAAGCCATCACCAAGTATTGCTGCCAATGATCTGGTCAATAAATTACGCGCAGAAGGTAAAGATATTATTAACTTTACCATTGGTGAACCTGATTTCGATACGCCTGAGCACATTATGCAAGCAGCGATTGAAGCGATGCGTAAAGGTGATACCCATTATACCAACGCAGCAGGTACAGTCGCAGTACGTCAGGCAATTAGTGAAAAACTGAAACGCGATAACCAGCTTGATTACAGCATAAATGAGATCGTATGTGGCAGTGGTGGTAAGCCGCTTATTTTTCATGCTTTTGCAGCAACGCTAGATGTACAGGATGAAGTGATTATTCATGCACCTTACTGGGTATCTTATCCTGATTTGGCTACCTTGAATGACGCGACGCCCGTGGTGATTGAAGGACGTCAGGACAATGGTTTTAAGCTTACAGCCGAAGATCTTGCACCAGCCATTACCGAAAAAACCCGTTGGGTGGTGTTGAATTATCCAAACAACCCAACAGGTGCAGTGTATTCCAAACAGGAACTTGAAGCTTTAGCAGAACTGCTGAGAAAGTATCCTCATGTCCTGATTATGCTGGATGAAATTTATGAATTTTTCGTTTATGACGATTATCAGCATATTTCACTGGCTCAAATTGCACCTGATTTAAAAGATCGTATTTTGATTATTAATGGTGCTTCAAAAGGTTATGCCATGACAGGCTGGCGTATAGGTTACGCCGCTGGGCCAGAATGGTTAATCAAAGCCATGACCAAACTGATCTCACAAACTACGACTTGCCCAAGCTCGGTCAGCCAAGCTGCCGCAGTAGCTGCATTTGTGGGTGATCAACAGCCCATTTATGACATGCTGGAAATCTATAAAACACGTCGTCAGCGTGTGGTCGAGTTGCTTCAACAAATTTCTGGTTTTGATTTTGAACCGCCGCAAGGTGCATTTTATGTCTTTGCCAATGTTGCAGGTCTGATTGGTAAAGCCACACCTCAAGGGCAAGTGATCCAGTCTGATGCCGATGTCGTTGAATATTTACTGCGCGAAGGCGGTGTCGCAACGGTCAGTGGTCAGGCTTATGGCATGTCCCCATTTATTCGTCTTTCTTTTGCAAGCTCAATCGAAGTGATTGAAGAAGGATGTCAACGGATCAAGAATGCGGTTGCAAAACTCGCTTAATCGTATTCTTTATTATTAACGATGTTGAGAGCATAACCACGATGTCAAACTAATCGAGCCGATGCAGGTATGGAGAGGCCGTCACGGATGACAGCGCAACACTTTATGCTCTCACCCCTACTCCTTTTGGGGTGAATGATGAACAAGAAACCAAAAATTTCATTAGTCTGGCAAATCATGATCGGTTTGGTCTTGGGTATTTTAGTGGGTTTTTACCTCAATACTCATCCTTCCGATAATAAATGGTTAATCGAACAAGTCTTCCAACCGATGGGTGATATTTTCATTAAACTGATGAAAATGATCGTGATCCCGATCGTCTTTTCATGTCTGGTCGTGGGTATTGCTGGGCATTCCGATGGCAAATCCATGGGACGCATGGGCGCTAAAACCATTTTTTATTTCCTGTGTGTGACCACAACAGCGATTATCATTGGTCTAGTGGTTGGAAATGTCGTAAAACCGGGTGCAGGGGCTGACCTTTCATCGATGGTTGCAGCGCATGTGAATACCTTACCGACCACCGAAACCAAGCATGGTCTAGGTCATGTTATTTTAAATATCATCCCAGACAATATTGTCGATGCCATGGCAAAAGGGAGCTTGCTTCCTGTGATTTTCTTTGCTGTGATGTTTGGTTTAGGCGTCGCGTCTTTACCCCACGAGAAAAAAGACATTGTGGTTTCTTTCTTCTCGTCTGTATCAGAAGCCATGTTTAAAGTGACACATATGATTATGGCGTATTCTCCAATTGGTATTTTTGGGATGATCGCAGTCACCGTGACCAATTTCGGCATGGAATCCATGTTGCCTCTGCTTAAATTGATTGGCACAACTTATGTCACTGCAATTTTATTTGTTGTCATTGTCTTTGGTCTGATTGCTCGATTCATCGGAATCAATATTTTCCAGCTGATTCGCTTTATGAAAGCGGAACTAGTGCTGGCCTTTTCAAGTGCAAGTTCGACCACAGTATTGCCGCAAGTGATCCAAAAGACTGAACGTTTTGGTTCTGACCGCGGTATTTCAAGCTTTGTGGTTCCAACGGGTTATTCATTTAATCTTGACGGTGCATCACTCTTCCTTGGTTTGGGGACGCTGTTTATTGCCCAGATTTACGGCATTCATTTGTCGCTTGCAGATCAGATCATGCTGGTGGTGACGATGGTCATTACCTCTAAAGGTGCAGCAGGCGTACCGGGTTTTATGTTTGTGATTTTATCGGCGACTTTATCTAGTGCAGGGATTCCACTCGAAGGTATTGCCTTTATCGCAGGGGTTTATCGTCTGATGGATATGCCAAATACAGCTCTAAATGTCTTGGGTAACACGCTAGCACCGTTAGTAATTTCTAAATGGGAAGGTAAATTCAGCGAAGAGCGTCATCAACAAGCCTTACTCAGCATGAAACATTCAAATCCTTCTGTTGCTCAGCCTACTTCGGAATCTTGAGGTAATCCCCATGCAAAATTTATCTTATGTCGATGAAAACGAAGGTCAAGCTTGGCTCAACTTTCTGGAACAACTGGATCGTGTAGAGCCATATCTGGGCGATCTCAAAGAAAATCTGGATCATTTACGTCGTCCCAAACGTTCATTGATCGTGAATATTCCAGTCAAAATGGATGATGGTACGGTTCGTCATTTTGAAGGTTTCCGTGTTCAACACAGTATTACTCGTGGTCCGGGTAAAGGCGGGGTTCGTTTTCATCCTGATGTGAATCTGAACGAAGTGATGGCACTGGCAGGCTGGATGACTATTAAATGTGCAGCGTTAAATTTACCCTTTGGCGGTGCTAAAGGTGGCGTTCGGGTTGATCCGACGACGTTGTCTAAAAACGAGCTGGAGCGTTTAACCCGTCGCTATACTACGGAAATCAATTTGATTATTGGACCGCAAAAAGATATTCCTGCACCAGATGTGGGTACGACACCCCAAGTGATGGCATGGATGATGGATACTTATTCCATGAATGCAGGTTCTACTGTGACTGGGGTGGTGACAGGTAAACCAGTACATTTGGGTGGTTCACTTGGTCGTTCCAAAGCCACTGGGCGTGGTGTATTTGTCACAGGACTGGAAGCCGCACAAAAAATTGGTTTAGACATTGCGCATGCAACGGTCTGCGTACAAGGCTTTGGTAATGTTGGCGCTGAAGCAGCCTTACTGTTCCATGAGTCTGGTGCCAAAGTGATTGCGGTACAAGATCACACCGCAACACTATATCATCCTGAAGGCATTAACATTCCAGACTTATTGGCTTATCAGAGACAACAAGGTGCCATTAAAGGCTTTGATATGGTTCATGATATCGACAAAAATGAACTCTGGAATATTGAAGCCGATATCTTTATTCCTGCTGCACTCGAAGGTGTCATTAGCAAAGAAATCGCACAGAAACTTCAAACCAAGCTGATTCTGGAAGGCGCCAATGGCCCCACCGATCCAGCCGCAGATGATGTATTAAATGAACGTGGCATTGTGATTGTTCCAGATGTCATTTGTAATGCGGGTGGTGTGACCGTCAGTTATTTTGAATGGGTTCAGGATTTAGCCAGTTACTTCTGGACGGAAGATGAAATTAATCATCGTATGGACGTAATTATGCGTAAAGCCATTCATGATGTCTGGGATCGTGCACAACATGCCAATTGTTCACTTCGAACAGCCGCGTATATCGTTGCCTGTGAACGAATTTTACTGGCGCGTCGTGATCGGGGTTTAATTATCTAGGCAATTTGTAGACCATTTTAAAGCTTGGAAGCATCTCTATAGATATTAAAGATGCTTCGTTCAATCTTATCGAGATGATCTAAGAACTGATCTTTTAATGAAATATCTAATAAATACAATAACATTTAAATGAAAATAAAGTCCGAGTTATAGCTAAAGTTTATTCGGCCTTCTTTAATCTGTATTTTGATTGCGCAAAGATTTGAACTTAACTCATCTCCCTATCTGCACTGACCTAAATAACGGCTAGATAAAATTATGAAATAAAACGGTCAATGCCATCTTATCCTTTGGCAGCATGAGTTAGATGATAGTGGCTACTTATTTAAGTGGTCTAAAAGGGACTTAAGCATCTAGCACTAAATTAAACTATTTCTAAAGATTTTAAGCATCATTGGAGGTGATTATTTTTTAATCAAATGTAAGAGTTTTCCTACATTTTCTGTAAGAAATATCTTATTTTTTTGTCAGCTTATTCATTTTAAACTTCTTGTTATCGTTGTTCATCTCAATGTTTTATCACGCATAAACATGAGAAAATATCATGCTGGGAGATAGACTATGTTTCGCAATAGAAATACAGATGAGGTTCTAAATCAAATTTATGATTTTATAAAAGAACGACCAAATTTTTCTAAAAAAGCCCAATGTGAAAAAATTATCGATTTTTTTAGAGAAATACATGAAGAAAATGATGTTGCGTTTGAATATGAAAAACCACATCGAATTATTGGAAACTTTGGTTTTCCTCTGATCGTCTCGATTCACGATGCGCCCGATTATAATGATAAGCAGCGTTTCATTGACTGGGTTTTAGCACGAATCTAACTCTCCAGCTTTGAGTCCGCTCTCGATACTGTATTATGCAATGCTCTGATCAAGTCTATATACAGGCTGTTTAATTTCTTATCTATTTGATTTAAATTCACTTTTTATCTAAACAACCAAAAGGATTTTAAGATCATTTTGTTGATTTCAGGATGACTCAAAAAAGTTTCTTAAATATTTTCAAAAACTTAACAAAATAAAATTTAAGTCGATGATTTTTATAAATATTAATTTTTAAAAAACTAATGCTATTTATATAAAATTGTGTATAATTTCGCCAAATAAACCCTCGCTTGATTGTAGAAATTTTCTATGACTTAAGTGAGGGTTTTTACATGGATGGCTTATCTGGAAGGGATAATATCGAGTCTTAGATTGGCGGCTTTAGCATGATCTTTTTTTCCAGAGCAGCACGCGCTGATGCTCAAATTCAACTTGTAGCTCAACGTCTTTCAACACGTCTTGCTTTCTTTTCACTCGGTTTTGCAACAGCAGCTTGGGCTCCTTTGATTCCATTTGCACAACAGCGTTTGCATTTAAATCACGCAGACTTTGGTCTATTACTGCTATGTAGTGGTTTAGGTGCGATTTTGGCCATGCCCATCACTGGCTTATTAATTTATCGTATAGGCTGTAAAGTGCTGATCAGTGCTGCCCTGCTGATGCTCTTACTATCATTACCTGCTTTAGCATTGGGTAGTACCGCGCTAAGTATGGCGGTAATTTTATTCTTTTTCGGAACTGCGGCAGGTAGCTTGGGTGTGACGGTCAATTTCCAAGCGGTTTTTGTAGAAAAGAATTCAGATAAACCCATGATGTCAGGTTTTCATGGCATGTGCAGCTTAGGCGGCTTGCTAGGCGTCATGAGCATGACAGTTTTATTGGCAATCGGCGTTTCACCTGTGATCAGTGTTTTTATGATTGGTCTGGTTCTGGTCGCGATGAGCTTCGTAAGTGTTCCTTATGCATTAGCAGTCATGCCCAAAGAGGATCCACTCAATGAAAAGTCTAACGAAGATTTATCAGTCAGCAACACAAAAAAGCGCCCGAGCCTTTTAATCCTGATTATCGGGGTGATTTGCTTTATTAGCTTTTTATCTGAAGGTTCAGCAATGGACTGGAGCGGCATTTATCTGACGCATAATTTTGGTCTGAATGCTGCTTATGCAGGACTGGGTTATACCTGTTTTGCTATCGCCATGACTGCGGGCCGTTTAATGGGTCAACAAGCACTTCAGTTATTGGGTGAATCCAAGCTGATTCAGTATAGTGTGATTTGTGCATTTGTTGGATTGATGAGTATCATACTGGCACCGCAATGGCTATTTGTTCTGATCGGCTATGCTTTACTCGGCTTAGGTTCGGCCAATATTGTACCTGTGATGTTTTCACGCGTTGGACGACAAAATAGCATGCAAAAAGCGGCTGCTTTATCATGTGTATCGACCATTGCCTATACAGGATCATTAACTGGACCTGCCCTGATTGGTATTATTGGAGAATATATAGGTCTTCAATTAGTCTTTGCATGTCTGGCGGGTTTAATTCTTTCAATTTTGGCACTGAATCACTTTAGTCAAATCAAGGCTCAAAAATAGTTTGTATCAATAATAAAGTCTTTGGTTATTACTACAAAGACTTTATTTTTACTCTAAGCATTGTGATGAATCTCAGTTCGAATGTTGATATTGTTTATTGTTTAGATCCGGTATGACGATGATGCGTCAGGATAAAACAAAACCGAAGAAAGAATATTTTCATACTCAAAATTATGTAAGTATTGAGTACATTCAAGGTCATTCAGAAAATCTTGACACCAGTCATTAATATCATAAATGCTGAGTCCATGAATTAGTTTCTGGTAGCGACTTTTTCGCTCTGCCAATGGCATATTGAGTGCTGTTTCCAGTGAGGTCGACATGGCTTCACGGTCTGTTGGGTCAACAACCAGAGCATCGGTCATTTGTTCTGCCGCTCCAGCAAATTTTGATAAAATCAACACGCCTGGATTTTGTGGATCTTGTGCAGCAATATATTCTTTTGCGACCAAATTCATCCCATCTTTAAGTGAACTAATCCAGCAGATATCTGCATCACGATAAAACTGCATCAGTTGATTGTGTGCTTTTGATTCATAACTACATACAATCGGATACCAGTCTTCTCGCTTAAATTCGTTGTTGATAATATCCATTTTTAATTTAAATCGTTCAAATAGACGTTTATAGGTGGCGACATCAAGGCGACAAGGACACGCGATTTGTAAATGTTGAATCTGCCCACGCCGTTCAGGATGTTGCTCTAAGTAATGAGCAAAACTATTAAACCTCTCGAATAAGCCTTTAGAGTAGTCAATACGATCAACTCCAATAATGGTTTTCATCGCCGAGTGTGTAGTGTGTGGCTCTGAGCAAGCATTTGCTAAATCTGCAACCGATTTTTGGATCCCTTTAACATCGACCCCAATCGGATAATGTTGAATCGAAACCAAGCGCTGATTCAGACTTAAACTATTTTTTTGAATTTTTTGTGCTTTCAATAATTGCGTACATACTTGTAGACAATTCTTTTGATCTTGCTGGGTCTGTAATCCAACTAAATTATAATGGCATATATCCTGAAGTAGCGTATTGGCAACGGGTAACTTTTTCCACAGTTCAAGCGCTGGAAATGGAATATGTAAAAAGAAACCGATTTTATTTTGCATGCCCAATTCACGACAATGACGTGCAACACTTAAGAAATGATAGTCTTGCACCCAAATCAAGTCATCTGGCGCAGCAAATTCACTTATTTTTTTTGCAAATAAAGCATTCACTTGTTGATAGATTTGATACTCATCATGTTGATAATCAATCAGATCAGCGCGGTCATGCATCATTGGCCACAAGCTATTATTGGCAAAACCACAGTAATAATCCTGATATTGTTTCTGAGTTAGCGGACAGGTGATATAGGTAATTTTTGATTTGTATAAAATATCAAAGCGTTGATTGGTCTGTTGTTCAACTTTCTCGCCATTCCAGCCTACCCATATACCGCCGACTTTACTCAAAGCATCCTGCATAGCAACGGCTAAGCCGCCTGCTACACATTTTTCAGATTGAGGTAAACTGACACGATTCGATAAGATAATAAGTCTAGACATGTTCTTCTCCATATTTTTCTAAATGTTTAGGAATGGCGGTATCACGCAGTCGTTCTAAAAAACCCCTTAAAAAGAAATTGACCTGATCAATATTTTTAAATCGATATGTCGCATTTGTTGCACCCTCCCCCACCTTGATGGTTACGCCTTTCATTTGATTAACGTAGCTAAAACCATCTTCATCGGTTCGATCATCGCCAATGAAAATAGCTAAATGATTTTGCAGATTGAGTAAGTGTGAGATTTCAGCGATGGCTTGACCTTTATCAATATCATTCCAAACTAATTCATAGACATATTTGCCTTTGATCAATCGAAGCTGATCATGCTGATGTTGTAGTCGCTGCATGATCAGACTAGCAATCTGTTGTAGTTCAGGGCATTTTCGATAATGTAGCGCGATCGCATGTTGTTTATTTTCAATAGTAAATTCTGGATAACGTTGAGTGTCCTTATTTAAAATAGTCTCAAGCGCTTGAAATAATTCACTTTGAGAATGCTTAGAAAATTGATTTTGATCATTGAGATAAATCAATAAACCATGCAAGGCTGCAATAGGTAGATCGATTGCTCCAAACATGTGCTTGGCAGATGACAAATCTCGCCCTGTGACCGCAGCCACAGTAAGATGTTGTTGAATATGTTGGATTAAATCCAGTATGTCTTTTGAAATAAAACAACTTGATGGATCAATTTGAAACTCTGCTAAAGTTCCATCAATATCTAAAAATAATGCCATTGATTTATTTTGAGAAAAAATATCATTTACCACATCCTCACAGCGATCATAATGTGAAGAAGCTAATATGCTATTTTCATTTTGAATATTTATGTTCATGTGTTCATCGTTATAATAGGAAAGCTTTTAATTAGATTGAGTTAAAAATGATCAAAAATAAAGCAAAATTACTTAAACACCTCAACAATCCGCTTAGGATTTACTTAAGTTGATTTGAATGATACAAACTCATGATTTGTTACATAGACTGAATAAATCTCTTATTAAAAAAACAAGCCGAATAATTTTTTTATTTTCATTATTTTACAAAGGTGAAAAGATTTAAATATGTCATAAAGTCTATAAACTCAAAAAATAAATCAATATGTTAAAGTGTCTTTATCTTAAGAACTAGATACACAATCCTACTTAGCTTACATGATCCATATCATCTATTCATAAAAACTAAACATTAGAAACAAGAGTGATGTTTTTATAAGAACCCCAATATAGGCATGCTAACCACTCACTTATTTGATAAAGAGAATTTTAAAATGACGTACTACGAAAAAATTAATGATCTCATTAAAAATATAAGAACGGTCATCTTCACCTTTAGCAATACTGAAGGACATTTACACGGGGCACCTATGACCACCCAAAATCGCGAATTTAATGGTCAAGTATGGTTCATTGGTTCCAAGAAATCTGAATTATGTCAAAGCATTCAGACAGATTCTCAAGTAAACCTTGCCTATGTGACCTCTTCAAACCATTATGTTTCTATTCATGGCACAGCAAACCTTGTTGATGATCAAAGCATTTTAGATGAACTCTGGTCTCCTGCTTATGAGGCTTTCTTTGAAAATGGAAAATAGGATCCCGACGTACAATTAATTCAGATAAATGCGCATGGAGCTCAGTATTGGGAAAGTGCAGGAACGATTGTAACTTTATATAAATTAACTAAAGCTGCAATTTCAGGAGAAAAGCAAGAATTAGGAACCAGCGATACTGTGAGACTTTAAAACAGCGTATTGTAATTTCTGTATGACTATCATTATTAATGGTATTGATACATCTCAAGCAAATAGTCGTCATGATGAACATCCAGATCATCCATCAAAGATGTAAATCATGATTCAATGAACTGCTTGAGTTATACATGGAGCATTCTTGCTTCATGTATAACTCAAAATAAATTATTATAATTTTTATTTTAAACTCAAACATCTTATCTTAATAAAAAATTTAAATTCAACCAACTTCCATTATGATTCTCTACCCTAGCTATATTTTAATATTTAATAGTTAATAGTTACTTATATTACTTTAATTTTATATTATAAATTTTTTATTCATTCTTTTTTATTTCTTCGTATAGGAGAAAAAATAAAGAGAATTTAAACAATTATAAAAAAATCGATTCATTATTACAAATCCAAGAACACTTCGAACTAAAAATGAATTAGATCACAACATTATAATGATGGTCATTCAATCTGTGCATGGTGATGTGCATCAGCTTTGTAAAATTTCCACAAATTTTAAAACTATAACTATACAGAGCATCCATTTTTATAGCCCCAGATTTGTTAATATTAATTAATACCAGCTACAAATCATCTAAATAATTCTCTAGGGAGCATCATCTATGGAGAATCATCGCGTCATTCTTCAAGATGAAGATAAAAATCAACATCAAATCATTCGTGTGAAAGATGTCACTTTCAATACTCAAACCCTTATGAATACTCATCATTGGTTATGGGTTTATGCTGAAAGCTATGAATTTTTTCCATTTGAATCATGGGAACAGCTTAATCACGCTAAAGTCAGTGAAACGATTTCTCTTCAGGGAAAACGATTCAAAGTCATCAAAATCTTAAAAACTAAAAAGCCAAAGTTCTCTTAGTCAAAGAAAACAACAAATCAGTTCACCGACATTTTTCTATAGATTTAGATCGTTAGTCATGCATCATTTTTTAATCCATAGCTTACAACAGTGTAATCCATAGCTTACAAATGTTCATTTACTGATCAGTCATTTTAATTTTTAATATATTTATCAATAGGATATGAATTAATATTTTAAAGAATTTCATTTTTATCATTTATTTTAATTTAATTGATATATCTCATTAATTATTTGAATTATAACAAATTACCCAAAAATATTATTTAGTCAATCTAATTAATCAAATCAATTTATTAAATTATAATTAATTTTAAGAATTCGCCAATTTTTGAAAAACAGACTACTATGAGATACGTCACTCCCACTCCTCTAAATTTAATCTCTATTTATTAATAAGATATAAATTTTATTGACTCTTTATTGCTCATTTTTAGTTGAAATGTGACGTAAGTTATTTAAGGAATGTGCAATTATGAAAATTCAGTTATGTTATGCGAGTACTCGCAATCTACAATCAGAAGATCTATTACAAGATCTGAATGATATTTTGACCATAGCTCGTGATTTTAATAGTCGTCATGATATTTGCGGCGTGCTTTACTATGCTGATGGCTCTTTTTTTCAATGCTTGCAAGGTGAAAAAGAGGTCGTCGAAGCATTATTTGCTAACATCTGTAAAGATGAACGCCATTGTGAAATTATTTCATTTGAAATTATGGAGATTGAGGAAACTAAGTTTAAAGATTGGTCGATGAAATATGTGCAACGTAATTCTGAGATTAATAAATTTTTTAAGAAAATGAACTTTAAAATGTTTTCTCCATCCGCACTTGATGACAAAACACTTCCTGTTTTTTTAAATCATCTTTATGATGCTGACCAAGCCCAAATTAAGCAACGAGTCGGCATGAATAATCGTGGTGTAAATAAATATATTTAGTATTATATTAGACTTCTTTCATTGCTCCCTTTATTTCTTCCTATGAAAGAAAAATAAAGTGGCTTTAAACAATGATGAAAGAAGTCTATTTCGTCTATATGAATAGTGCTAACAGGCTTCAATCTAAACCAGCCTGTTAGCATTATTAAAAACGTTCTGATCAAAAAAATTAAATATTAACATTTTAATGAATCAATTCATCGCGATATAATTTATACCAAATAAATAATAGTACTATCTTGAAATTTATAACAGATATTCCCAAATGACATAGCCAATAGCAAAACCTAAAAAGGCATATAACGTAATGATAAAGAAGACAAAACTTGCCTTATTTTTTTGCTTTAAAAATTGCATATCATTAACCTCAATGATGATCGACCTGACTTAAACTCACAACAACAAATCAAAATAAAACATTAAAAATAAAACACTTAATAAATAATTACTGATGTTCAACCACTGCCTGCTTTTGTTGCTGGGATGGCATATATTCAGGTTCATGGCTCACAGCAAAATAAAATAATACTAAGAACATACAACCTAGAAAAATACTAATTCCTACGACCACAAATGGAAATTTTGATTGATCCTTTGACATAAGATCAGACTCCTCAATATTTAAAAAATAAAATTAAATCGAAGAACTTTCTAAACGCTTCAGCATATTTACATTTTGAATTTGCGTTTGAATATATTCGGCATAGACTGAAATTTTTTCAAAAATATGTTCCGAATAAAACATATCTTCTATCAAATGATGTGCCTGTTTTGCGCTAAAACCATGCGTCAACATGATTAATGGTACATTTATTTCAGAGAAATCATGGCAAAGCTTTTGATGCAAATCATCTTTTCTTTTAAACAGTAATTTTTTCTGATCGATTTGATTCGATCTAAAAGCAGTATCTCCAGCCTGTTGTTTAATGACAAATATTTTGACTTTTAAAAAGTGACTCATTTGATTTAAGATTTCTAAATCAATTTTTAAGTACGTTAAAATAAATATTTTTGACGTATCTGAACGACATATTGCCTGAATCAATTTTAAAAATACAAAATCTAAATCATTATCATATTCAAAAATATCCAGATACAGATTTAAGGACTCCAATGCCCGATCAATCTGAATTTGAGTGTGATGATGAACTTGATAAAATGGTGACAGCAGATCGCGAATCATGGGAGTAAAAGGCGTTGAATAAATAGTTTTTTTATTTAAATTCGCCAAGATGAAGGGTGAAAAAACATAAGCCACATTCATATCATCCTGTTTAATCGCAGACTGGATCATATAAGTCAAATCTACAGGCGCCATACTTCTTAATACTTTGGCACGTAGGATTGTTGCTTCGAGATTAACATATTGATTTAAAATCTGTTGTTGCACATTCTGAGAAGGTGCCTGTGCAGGAAAAATCTTCAACAGTTGATTTAATTTTTCAGTTTTGAACACATCACACCTCTGTACTTCATCCCAACAGTTAATCAAATCTAAAAACGTATATCTGCTTGAGTTTTAATCTATTGTCTTTGGAAAATAGGTGAATTGTTAGATACAGATTGAACTATAAAAAATATAACAGATAGCGCCTTTTCTCTTAATCTGTTCTATTTTTATACCCGTTTTAGTCCTTTTTTGATTGAATTTACGCTAAAGTGTTATATCTCTCTTTCGATTGTGTTTTTCATTGCAATGTATAAATCTGAACAGTTGGCGCAGCATTTAAAACAATTGATTGAAAATGGGACATGGCCTGCGCAAAGCAAATTGCCCTCTTTACGTGAACAAGCTGAAATTTCTGGGTTTAGTTTGATGACCGTGATGAATGCGTATCAGGATTTAGAAGCGCAGGGTTTTATTTATTCGCGAGAAAAATCGGGTTATTTTGTTGCTGAACAGTCAAAAAACCAAACTCCTCAAGCAACACCCCTCGTTTCACTAAATCCTAAAATAGAGATCAACTCTCTTGTCTTTAAGTATTTAAAATCGATTCAATCCAAAGATATTGTGCCATTTGGTTCTGCTTTTCCAGATCATCATCTGCTGACGCCAGCAAAGCTGTTGCAAACCTTAAGTCAGATGGCACGAGATCGAAACAGTTATGATCAAACCAGTAATCTTCCACCAGGAAATCTGGCCTTGCGCAAAATGATTGCCCAGCGTTATGCCATGCAAGGAATAGCCACCGATGCAGATGATATTGTGATTACTTCGGGTGGTCTGGATGCATTGAATTTATCATTACAGGCGCTGACTCAGCCAGGTGACTATATATTATTACAACAGACCACCTTTTATGGGGCATGGCAAGCCGCAGAACGCTTAGGCTTAAAAGTGATTACGCTGCCAGAACATCCGACACATGGTTTTGACCTGCAAGCCTTTGAACAAATCATTCAACATTATCCAATTAAAGTATGCTGGTTTATGTTAAATGCCCAGAATCCGATTGGATTTACTGTGAGTGATGATCTCAAATATAAAATTGCCAAACTTTTACATCAATATCACATCCATTTAATTGAAGATGATGTCTATGAGGAACTTTATTCTGGTTTAAATAAGCCGCTTCCCATGAAATATTTTGACAGTAATAATCTAGTTTTGCATTGCTCGTCTTTTTCAAAAACCTTAGGTGCTGGTTTTCGCGTAGGCTGGGTCTATGCAGGAAAATATTCAGAGCAAATTCAGCATTTGCAACTGATGAGCACCATTTCAGCCAATACGTTGATTCAAAATGCTTTGGTTGAATTTGTATCGAGTCATCATTATGAAAAGCATTTACGCCTGTTACGTCGACGTCTGGAAAAGAACAAAAAACGCTTTACTCAATATTTAAAACAACATTTGGGACAATGCTGCGAAATTTATAGTTTTTCGGGCGGTTACTTTATTTGGATCAAGCTTCCCTTATATCTTAATAGTCTGGAGCTTTACCATCAGCTCATCACCCAACAGATTGGGGTTGCTCCTAGCGCTCTTTTTAATGTTTTAGAAAATAACCAACATGCTATTCGTTTAAATTGCTCATTTGAATGGAGTCCATCCATACAAACTGGATTAGATACGCTTATTCACTCTATTTTAAATATTCAAATCCAATCTTGATCTTTTAAATAGTTGAAACTGACCAGAGTCAGAATTTATTCAGCCGAATAAAAATAGGGAACTTAAGTTCCCTATCTTCACTTAATGAGGTGCAGGCCCTTGTAAACTGCGCTGCGGTTTTGGACTTAACCAGATGATTAATCCGGCAAAAATGAAAGCCAAAGCAAATAACAAAAATACATGATTTGCCGACATGGTAATCGCTTCTTTATCCACTAGACTAGAAATAATTCCCAATGTACTGTCTGGACTAAAACCACTCTGAATCAGCGTATTTTGGGTTTCTTCAACATGTAAGCTCGAGACCATTTCACTACGGGCAACTTTGGCATGGTCATCCCAAATGGTGACCGCAATAGAAGCACCTATTGCACCAGCTATGGTTCTTAGGAAGTTCATCAATCCCGCAGCGGATGCGATTTCTTGTGGGAGAACCGAAGCAAGTGCAATATTGGACAGAGGAATAAAGAAAAATGGCACAGCAAAGCCTTGTAATATCTGCGGCCAAGCCAAAGTCATAAAGTCTGAATCGGTAATCCAGAAGGCTCGCATAAAGGTCACAACCCCCAGCAGTAACAGACCAAAACTGGCCAAAGCACGTGGGTCATGTTTTGTTGCCAATTTAGCGACTATAGGTGACATGGTTAAGCTACCAAAACCCATGGTTGCCGTTAAATAGCCTGCCCAAGTTGCGGTATAACCGAGGTTCATTTGTAACCACTGAGGAATCAGGACAATACTGCCAAAAAACGCGCCAAAACCAAAGGACAGCGCAAGAACCGAAACTGTAAAACCTCGATGCCGAAAGATCCAGAGATTAACCACAGGCTGTTTATCGGTCATTTCCCAGATTAGAAAAACAATGAAACCAATAATGGCCGTCAGCGCAAGCATGACAATACTGGTATTATTAAACCAGTCACGTTCATGCCCCAAATCTAGCATGAGCTGTAATGCACCAATCCACAGTACTAATAGAAATAAGCCAACACTATCGATTCTTAAGCGAACGGTATCTGTTTCTGCGACAGATAGCAGTCGGATGGCTGCCATCACACAAATAATCCCAACAGGAATATTGATAAAGAAAATCCAGTGCCAAGACAAATTATCACTGATTAAACCACCTAAAATCGGACCTAGAATCGGACCTAATACGGTGGTCATTGCCCAAAGTCCCATCGCTTGAGAATGTTTTTCCTGTGGGAAAATACGCATCAGCAAAGTTTGACTGAGCGGCATCAATGGCCCGCCAGACAAGCCCTGCCCGATACGACACAACACCAACATTTCAAGGCTGGTCGAGAGTCCGCATAGAAATGAGAATACAGTAAAACCAATCAGCCCCATCACAAAGACACGAACTGTACCAAATCGGCTTGCCAGCCAACCTGTCAAT
Organism: Acinetobacter sp. 479375; assembly: GCF_000581715.1. Classification (NCBI taxonomy): domain Bacteria; kingdom Pseudomonadati; phylum Pseudomonadota; class Gammaproteobacteria; order Moraxellales; family Moraxellaceae; genus Acinetobacter; species Acinetobacter sp. 479375. The sequence goes on from NZ_JEZN01000004.1 coordinate 182,500, forward strand.
GGAACACAAATGGCTTCGGCAACTGCATAGGAGGTCACCACCCATGTGCCTTGCGAAGAAGAAACTGCCAGATTTCCTGTAATATGCGGTACAGAGACATTGGCAATAGTGGTATCGAGTACCACCATAAAATTAGATAACGCGATGACAAATGCTGCAAGCAGCAAACGACCACCACTTAACTCGGCAAAAGGTGTCCGTGATGCCGCCTGATTTTGAGCACTCATAGATTACTTCTTCGAAGAAAGATCGACTTTGGCTTCCATTGACAAACCCACTCGTAATGGATGATCTGCCAACTCTTTGGGATCAAGTGCAATCCGTACAGGTAAACGCTGAACCACTTTAATCCAGTTACCTGTCGCATTTTGTGCAGGAATTAAGGCAAAAGCAGCACCCGTTCCGCCAGAGAAGCCGATCACCTTGCCATGATATTCAACATCATCACCATACAAATCTGAAGTCAGGGTTGCTGTTTGTCCCACGCGGACTTTAGCCAACTGACTTTCTTTAAAGTTAGCATCGACATACAGTTGAGAAATCGGAACAATACTCATCATCACTGTACCGGGAGCGACACGCTGACCAACCTGAATATTACGACGTGCGACTACGCCATCGACTGGCGCACGAATCACGGTACGATCCAGATCAAGCTGTGCTTGTTCAACTTTCGCCTGAGCGACCAATACATCTGGAAGCGTGTCTTCATCGGTACCTTTAATTAAGGCATCATTGGCAGCCAAATTACTCATGGCCGCTTTACGATTAGATTCAGCCTGAGATAGTCCTGCCTGAGCCACATTCAAATTGGCTTGTGCTGTATGCAATGCGCTTTGTGCAGAAGTCAGTTCTTCTTTGGAAATCGCGCCTGTCGCTGCAAGAGAAGCACGGCGATCATAATCCTGTTTGGCTTTGTCTACATCTGCCTGTGCTTTGGCAACCTGTGCTTTGGCACTATTGATTTCATCGTCACGAACGATAACTTGTGAACTTAATGAACTACTATTGGCTGAACTTTGTTGATATTGACGTTTTGCTTTTGCCAATTCAGCCTTTGCCTGCGCCAGAGCAATCGTTGCATCTCGATTGTCAATTTCAACCAGAATATTACCTTGTTTGACTTGTGCTGTATCAGTGACCAAGACTTTGGCAACCTGACCGCTCACCATAGAGGTGATTTGAGCATTTTCAGCCCCCACATAGGCATTGTCGGTACTGATCGAATGATTAAAAAATACAGCCCAAATCGCATATAAAATGGCGGCAATAATCACAATCAAGGCAAAATAACCGAGTAGTTTTTTACGTTTAGACTTCATTGCGTCATCAGAAGTTGATGCTGTCTGCTCTGTTGCCTGCACATCATCTTGAGCATTTGTCATCGGATATTCCTAATTCTGTAGGTTGAAATTTCACAATTTTCCAGTTCGATCGACCAGTCTAAGTTCTGAATCTGAACTTAATCTTAAATGAGAATAGTTTTGACAATGTTAATTTTCAAATGAAGCAAGAATAACCAAAAAAATCATAGGCTGATAATAAAAATATAACTTATCAGTTCATTTTTGCTTAAACTGAGTTTTACTAACTTTCCAAAAGAAATCGCATAAAAAAAAGCATCTCTAAAGATGCTATGTTCTCATCGATCGACTTACTTAATAGGCATAAGATGCTGTTCCAACTGCAATTATTTTGTCTTCATTATTTTTCATCGTCATTCGCATGGTACAACCTTTACGCCCCAACCGCAGGACTTCAGCTTTAGCAATAAAGTATTCTCCACGTCCAGGGGCTAGATAATCCACCCGCATATCAACCGTTGCCAAACGTGAAACTTTCTTGATGGTTTCCGCCATATTTTCAGCTTCAGTCTGTTTATACAACTCTCCCATCGCCACAATTCCGCCGATGCTATCCAACATTGTCGCAGCAACACCGCCATGTAAAATTTGAAAAGCAACATTCCCGATCAAATTTGGCAACATTTCAATATGCGCTTCTATCTCATCATTTACAACGCGCATGGTCATCGCATTATGCTTAAAAAAAGGAGAACTATTAAATGCCTGACATAACTGATTCAGAATCACGCTAATATCGATTTTTGAGCCTAATTGAATATGTCCAGTCCATGTTTTTTTCGCTTCAGTCATACGTTCCCTAATCTTCACAAATCTAAATTAAAGCCAATTCTGCTTGTACAAATGCCCTATTATGGGTCTACAATACGCCACAAGTTAATACTGAGGCTTGAGATTGTTATGACTTATACGTTCAATCGTCCTGCATTTCCAGCGACTCGCATGCGTCGAATCCGTAAAAATGATCAACTGCGGGCGATGGTCAGCGAAACTCAACTGACGCCGCATCATCTCATTTATCCAGTATTTGTACTTCCAGGACAAAATCAACGTCAAGATATTCCGAGTATGCCAAATATTCAGCGTTTATCGGCAGATTTACTCGTCAAAAAAGCAGAACACCTTTTAGAATTAGGCGTATCCAAGCTTGCCTTATTTCCTGTCACACCACAAGAGGACAAAAGTTTGACCGCCGAAGCAGCATGGCGTGAAGACGGTCTGGTGCAGGAAACATGTCGATTACTCAAAAAAGAATTACCTGAAATGGTGCTCATCACCGATGGTGCTTTAGATCCATATACCACACATGGTCAGGATGGCATTATCGATGATACTGGTTATGTCCTGAATGATGAAACCGTAGAATGTCTCGTCAAACAAGCTTTGAGTCATGCGGCTGCGGGCGCAGACGTCGTGGCGCCAAGTGACATGATGGATGGTCGTATTGCGGCGATTCGTCAGGCATTTGAACAAAATGGCTTTATTTATACCAACATCATGGCTTATTCAGCCAAATATGCCTCTAGTTTTTACGGGCCTTTCCGTGATGCGGTCGGTTCTGCCAGCAATTTAAAAGGCGGCAATAAATACAACTACCAGATGGATATTGGTAACCGTGCAGAAGCTTTGCATGAAATTGCACTGGATTTGCAAGAAGGCGCAGATATGGTGATTGTCAAACCGGGTATGCCGTATCTGGATATTGTTCGTGAAGTAAAAGATACCTTTGGCGTCCCGACCTTTTTGTATCAGGTCAGTGGCGAATATGCCATGTTGGCAGGCGCCATTCAAAATGGCTGGTTATCTGATAGCGTAATTTTAGAATCTTTACTGTGTTGTCGTCGTGCAGGTGCAGATGGAATCTGGACATATTTTGCCGAAGATGCAGCGCTTAAATTGAAAGAGATGAAATAAAATCTCCCCTAACCCCTCTTTGATAAAGAGGGGAATTTTTAAAATGGTTTAACGTTATCATGCATATTGCCATTATTGGTGCAGGAATTAGTGGTTTACTCACCGCACTGGAACTGGTTGAACAAGGTTGTCAGATTTCTATTTTTGATCAGCAACAATCAGGTCAGGCGGCTTCATGGGCGGGTGGTGGCATCCTCTCGCCGATGTATCCGTGGCGTTATCCTCAAGCCGTTAATACACTGGCGCAATATGGCAAAAGCATGTATCAAACTTGGAATGAAAAATTACTGCCGATGACAGGCATTGATTTTGAAATCCATGACACAGGTATGCTGATTTTTGATGAAGATGATTTTGATATTGGTCTGAATTATGCAGCGCATTATCAAGACCCCATGCAACAGGCTGACTATCTAGAATATGATGCGTTAGAACAAGTGAATCCGTGGATTAATCCAAAATTTCAACACGCGATTTATTTTTCGCAATTATCCAACGTGCGTAATCCACGACTTTTACAGTCTATCATCTGCTATTTAAAGCAGCATCCTCTGGTGCAATTTTTTGAACAGACTCAAATCTTCAAATTTCAGATTCAAAACCAACAAGTGCTGTCTGCGACAGATCAGCACGGCAACAAAATACAAGCGGATCAATTTGTCATTGCAACAGGGGCATGGAGTCAACATTGGCAACAACAGCTTGAGCTAAAAATTCCTGTACAGCCCGTACAAGGGCAAATGGTGCTATTTAAAACCCCAGCTCAATGGCTTCCTACCATGTGTATGAATAAGGTCATGTATCTGATTCCACGTCAGGATGGTCATATTGTTTGCGGTTCTAGTATGGCGAATTGTGGTTTTGACACGACGCCCGATGCCAAAACTCAACAGAATATTATCGATGCCTGTCTGGAAATAGTGCCTGAACTGGCTCAATTTCCCATCGTCAAACAATGGGCGGGACTACGACCAAGTTCTCCAACAGGTGTTCCCTATATTGGTGCTGTTCCTGATCTAGACAATCTATGGATGAATGTTGGTCATTTCCGTAATGGTTTATGTATGGGGCCTGCTTCTGCACAGTTGTTAGCTCAGTTAATACTAGAGCAACCCACATTAACCGACCCAGCACCATACTCTCCTGAACGCCTAAAAACAGAACAGTTGGTCATGGGCTAAACGACAAGAAGGCAAGCTTCAAGATTTATTTAGATTCAAACATTTTGGCTGCCATACGCTGGGCTTGTTTGCCATAAAACCAATAGGTAATCAGATACAAAGGAATCGCCAGCACCAAAAACATGATTAAAATGATGCTGATAAATTGTGGTTGTTGTAAATAAAGTAGAAAGTTTTGAAAGACTTCTGGGTCACGTATCGAAAATATAGTTAGCCCCAGTAAAACACCTAATAAATTATAGCCCCAGAAAATAAGGGTAAACCCCAAAGTTAATTTTTTACGCTCCTGTTGGCTTGGTGCGCGTTTTTCCTGTTTTAAAAATTGAAAAAGTACGGCGATAACCGCCACCAGATAAGGCACAGCCGTTACGATTCCACCGACACCTTGAGGTAATAGCGCCGCAATCACGCCCATGATCAGCGTCATTATGAAACATATAAGAAAAAACCATAAGTAGTAACGGCGTAAGTTGGTCATTTTCATCACAAATTGAACATTTAAAAAATTATTTTAAGTTTTTTTCAAGTTTTTTGCATTTTGTTGTCAACCTTTTTGGTTGGAGCTTCGTTATATAGAGTACAAGGTCAGCAGCAACCGAATGGTATTTGCACGGCATCCGCAAATTTTCGGTGACCTTTCATTATGACATCTCCTTTAGAGTATGTTTTGTTAGCAGCCAGACATATTTTAAAGTTTTTGACCGACGATTTATCATCACTCGAATCGTCGGTCTTTATTTTTTAAGCTTTTGTTTTATGCTTACCCTATCCCAATTATTGAGCTCTATTTTATAACAACCAAACTCAATATAGTGATGATTAAAAGGATGTTTAAGTGTCTATAAAAATTAAATTTTTATCAGTTGTATTTTTACCTTTACTCACCGCTTGCGTAGGAAATATGAATCCTACAGGTGGTAACTCATCTCCAGACTATCCCTTTTTTATTACAACTCAAGCCCAAATTGTAAAAAACATTGCTGTTCCAATAGGGACAAAGTTAGTTTATCAGGAACAACCTTTTAAACAGGGGAAACAAGATCGGCTAATGTCTGAGACAAAGCTGACTGCGATTGAATTCCCACATGACCAGACCATAATTTGGGGAGGTGTTCCTATTACCTCAATCAATAAGTTTTTTAACTCTGAAATGCATGGCTATACCGTTTATGCCGATTTTAAACGATTGCCTAACACGCAAAGAAATAGATTTAATCAACTTTGGCAGTCATGTAACGATAGCTTAGGAATTACTGTAAAAAATACAGATGATTGGTCATTTAATAAAGAAAATATTGCAGATATTGAAAGTTGCAGTGTTAATTATCAAAGATATTTTAAAAATAATCCGAAACAACAATACTTTTTGGATCAATTACATCAAGCTTTAAATCAAGTGAATGAAAGCTAAAATATCAAATTTGACATCATTATGGATGAATTGTCTTTTTTTACTCTTTCATCAAACTTAGTCTAAAAATATCATGATGCGATTGATTTTTGATGCGTTCTGAATTGCAGTTCGATTTATGTTACCTTATCCTCTAATCAAAAATAGGAATATCATCACTGATGACCGTGCGCTTTTTTCATACTTCCGACTGGCATTTGGGACATTTTTTTTATAACCATTCCCGCCATTACGAGCATGAACAATTTCTGACATGGTTACTTGAGCAAATCAAACAAAAACAACCACATGCCTTACTGATTGCTGGTGATATTTTCGATGTGATCAATCCTAGCTCACAGGCACAAAAACAACTTTATCAATTTTTAGCTGATGCACATCAACTTGCACCGCATATGCAAACTTTAATGATTGCAGGCAATCATGATTCAGGCTATCGGATTGAGCAAGTCGAGCCACTTTTAGAAAAATATAATGCCAAAACCGTCGGTGTAATTCGTTGGAATGAAGATAAAACTTTAAATTTGGATCGTTTAATTTTGCCCATTTACGATGAGCAAAAGCAGATCGTAGCATGGTGTATTGCCCTGCCATTTTTACGTTCTGCTGAAATTACAGGTTTCAATGATCAAACAACCAACAGCCAAAATGCCATTGCCTATTTGCACGAGCAGCTGATTGCAGAAGCCAAACGACGTAAAACGCACGATCAAGCGATTATTTTGATGTCACATGCCCACATGCAAGGCGGTGAAACTTCGGATTCAGAACGCCCGATTATCATTGGCAATGAAGAAGCGTTATCCACGACTTTGTTTGAAGATGGCATTGATTATGTGGCGCTGGGACATTTACACAAACCGCAAAAAGTTGGACAAACACATATTCGTTATAGTGGCTCACCTATTCCGCTTTCCTTTAGTGAAATTAATTATAAACATCAAGTGGTTGAGGTCACGTTCAATCCAGAGCAAAAAGATGATCCATATTTTCAGTTTGAGGCTTTGGAAATTCCGCGTAGCGTTCAATTGCATAAAATTCGTGGTGAACTGACTGAAGTTATGCAACAGTTAAAATCACTACCCAGTGAAGTCATTGAAAGCATTGATCAACGTGAATATGTCGATATTGAATATCATACCCTCACGCCACCTCAGCCAAATTTAAGACAACAATTTGAGGATGCCCTTCCGCCAGATCGCTATCGTCTGGTTCGGATTTCGCGCCAATATTTATCCACCGAAAATAGTGCCGAGCAGCAGCAACAGATTCATCTTGAACCGCCAACACCTGAAAAGTTATTTCAACAAATTTGGGAAAAAAAGGGATATCACGCAGATGATGAAGTTCAAAAAGACTTTATGAGTTTAGTCGCTCAAGCGCAGCAGCAACTTGAAGATCAACACCAGAGTTAAAGGATTCACGTGAAAATATTATCCATTCGACTCAAAAATCTAGCATCATTGGCAGGCGAACATTTTATTGATTTTGAAAGTGATCCCTTAGCCAGTGCAGGACTGATTGCCATTGTTGGTAAAACAGGTGCGGGCAAATCCACGATTTTAGATGCCATGTGTCTGGCTTTGTTTAATAAAATTCCTCGGCTCAAAGACAGTGATGGCAAGCTTTTAGATGTGGATGGTTCAGAACTTTTAACCAACTCCCCGCTTACGGTATTACGACGTGGGACAGCACACGGCTTTGCTGAATTGTGTTTTGTTGCACAGGATCAAAAGCATTATCTAGCCCGTTGGGAGATTAAACGCGCCCGCGAAAATGCCACGGGTAAATTACAAAGTGTACAACGCACCTTAAAATGTCTCACCGATGGCGTCGTGATTGCAGACAAAACTAAAGCGGTTGAAGTTCATATCCAACAAATTACCCAACTCAGTTTTGAACAATTCACTCGTGCAGTACTTTTGGCACAATCTGAAGTGACGGCTTTCTTAAAGGCACGCGATAATGAACGCGGTGAATTGCTCGAATATCTGACTAATTCCAGTATTTTTGCCAAGATTGGTCAGCTCGCATTTGAAAAAACCAAAGAAATTACTCAACAGCGCAAACAACTGGAAAATGTTTTAGGTCATATTGAATTACTTTCCGATGAAGAATGCGCTGAACTACGCACTCAGTTTGACAGCGCGAAACAGCAGCAGCAGAAACTTGAAACAGAAAAAGTAAAACTGGAACAAGTGCAACAATGGTTTGAACGCCGACAAAAACTTGAACATGACGTCACGCTCAAACAACAACATTATGATCAACACATCAAAGTGAATCAGGATTTAGAAGCAGACCATCAGCGTTTAAAACAGTTGAGCATGTTTTCTGAAATACGACCACATGTGTTTCAACAACAGCAGTTACTCAAACATCAGCAGCAACTTGAGCCACAAATTTCAAAGCAGCAACAACATTTTTCAAACTTGACTGCGCAATATGAACAGGAACAATCGCACTATCATCAGGCTGAAAAAGCCTTGCGACAATTTCAGGATTTTGAACAGCAGCACCAAGCTGAATTAAATCAGGTACGTAAATATGTGTTGGAACGCGACTCGATTGCAGAAAAATATAAAGAAATCCAAAGTCGTTTAAAGCATCTGGAACTTACGCAACAGCCTTTATTTAGTAAACAACAGCAATTTGAACAACAACAGCAACAGCTTAATGATCGACTGCACCAAACGGCGCTTCAATTGGATCAAAGCAAACAGTTTATGCCGCTTGATCAAGGTTTAAAGACTCATATTCAGCAACTTAGTCAATTTATTCAACATTATCAAAAAATTGAACATAGCATTGGCGATATTGCAGCAGCTCAGCAACAATTGCAGCTTGATGAAAAGACCGTTAAGGATTTAATTGAACGCTTTGGCGATGTTCAGCAAATTGAAGATCAACTGCAACAGCAACAATTACTCAAAGACCAGCAACTAGAACGATTGAATCAACTTGAAAGTGTTCAACATAAACTCCAATTATTTATTCAGTTTAAACAAGAACTTGTTCAGCTTCAAGCAGAATTAGAAAACACCAGTCAAACCCAGAAAAAGCTTGAAACACAAACTGAAGCGACGCAACAACGTTATCAACATGCGAAAACTGAACGTGAACAACTGCAACAGGTGTTACAACAGCAACGTTTATTGCATAGCGAAAATATCGAACATTTGCGCACTCAGTTAAAATCAGGCGAAGCTTGTATTGTCTGTGGAAGCATTGACCATCCTTATCGTGATGATGAAAGTTTAGTCTCCAAAGCCTTATATGAATTACATCAACAACAAGAACAACAAGCTAACCAAAATGAACAACAGCATTTCAATGAATGGCAAACCGCACAGCAACAACTCAACCAAATACAGGCACGGTTTAAGGAATTAAATAGTAATTGTGTTCGTAATCAGGAAAAATTTAACGAACAACAACACGTATTAATTCAAGAAAATCAACAACTCGATATATCGTTAAATTTAACGGAAGCGCCTTCTGAATTAACAGCCCAATTGCAATTGGTTATTGAAAAAAATTTAGTCAACAAACAAAAGATTGAACAAGACCTTCAGCAATTAAAACAGGCACAAAAACAACAGCAAACCTTACAACAGAGAATCCAGAATACTCAATACCAACTCCAAACCATTCAACAATTACAACAACAAGTTCAGCATATTGTGCAATGTTTAACTGATCAGGAGCAGCAACACTGGTTAAAGCATAGCTTAACGCTTGCCGAAAAAATCCTGCATCGCTTGCAGGAGCGTGTCCAACAGCTTAAAACAAGTGAAGAATTGCAACAACAGTCTGATCAACTACAGCAACAACTTAAACAATTGATTGCTGAGATTGGGTATAACAACAAACAGTTGGCTGAGCTAAAGCAGCAACTAGAACATGTAAGACAACAAGGTCTACAAAATAGTGAAAATGCGACTCATCTCGTTGAACAGATGACAGGTAAGACCCGTGTAAAAGCCAATGAATGGCTCACACAACATGAGCAGCAACGTCACGATTTACAAAAAAATTATCAACAACTCAAACAGGGCTTTGAGCAATTACGACTGACTTTTGATCAGCAAAAAAGTGAATTAGATCGCCTCAATGCACATTTGGAGCAAAATCAAAAAGATTTAACGCAATGTCAGAGTCAAATTGAACAATGGTTAAATCTTCATACCGCATTTAAGCAACAACAATTTGCAGAATTGCTGGCCATTTCAACCTCGGAAGAACAGCAACTTCGTATGGTCTTGCAGCAGGCTGAACGTCAACTCAATGAAGCACATTCAGCACTGAAAACGATACAGGAACAACTTGCAGAACATCTGCAATCGCAACCCGAAATAGCTCTCGGACAGCTTAAAACACAGCTTCAGGATACTCTGAGTCAGTTACAAAGCACTGGTGAGCAACGTGATCAATATAAAGTTAAATTAGAGTTACATCAGCAGAATCTAGCCAAGCAGCAACAATATGCCGATCAGATTCAACTGATCCAACATCAAGAACATCGCTGGAATAAAATTTCGAGCTTAATGGGTGATAGAGACGGTAAAAAGTTTCGTGATTTGGCACAGCAGTACAATCTGGATATTTTACTGGAATATGCCAATCAACAACTCGCCATGCTATCACAGCGCTATACCTTAAAACGTTTGGAGAACTCACTCAGTCTTGCCATTATCGATCATGATATGGATGGTGAAATCCGTTCTGTCGCGTCGCTCTCTGGCGGTGAATCATTCCTGACTGCACTTGCGATTTCACTTGCCATTGCCAATATGGCTTCTGGTTCAATGAAAATCGAATCTTTATTTATTGATGAAGGCTTTGGCACACTGGATGCATCTTCTTTGCATATGGTCATGAATGCGCTTGATCAATTACAAAGTCAGGGGCGTAAAGTGGTTTTAATCTCGCATATTCAAGAAATGCATGAACGCATTCCTGTACAAATACAGGTTCAGCCAATCGGTTCTGGTTCGAGTCGAATTGAAGTGGTGGGATGATCTTTCCATTGTGTAAGCATCTTCCAAACTTTACATATCCCCTACTATTTGCTTGTGAATCATTCATTGTGAAAGAAAAAGAATTTGGTAACTTAAAAATGATTCTGATTAAAAACAAAAATGGTCAAAGCAAGAAATTTTTTGTTTTTAGGTGGAGATAAAAAATTTAATTTGGGCTAAAAAATGCATACATTATCAATAAACTGTCAGCTTCATTATCGCGTCATAAATGTAACCCAATTTATTTTTCAATTGCAGATCGCAGAGCATCCTTGGCAAACGATCATCGATGAGTCATTTCAGCTAAAGCCCGACCTGACCTTTGAACAATATCATCGTGATAATGCTTTAAATCGACTTATCCGTGTGTACGCGCCAGAAGGTGATTTAATTGTCCACTATAATGCAGAAGTTCAAACTGATATTCCTGAACGTGACACGACTTTAAAAGAATGTGAAATTAAAGATTTACCTTCGGATACATTATTTTATCTTGCTCCAAGCCGTTTTTGTGAGTCCGATTTGATCGGTATAATGGTAAACAATACTTTTGCTGATTTGCCAAAAGGATATACACGTGTACAAGCAATTTGTGACTGGATTTATAATAATATTCTATACCAATCAGGCTCATCAGACAGTACGACCACAGCACGTGATATTTTAGTTAATCGCGCTGGGGTATGTCGTGATTTTGCTCATCTAGGCATTGCGATTTGCCGTGCGCTGAATATTCCTGCACGATTTGTATTTGGTTATATGCCTTTTTATGAAGCTCAGCCTGATTTCCATGCAATTTTTGAAGTTTATCTTGAAAATCAGTGGGTGCTTTTTGATGCCACACGTATGGGGCCAATTGATCAGTTTGTTCGCATAGGTACTGGACTCGATGCCAAAGATGTTCCATTTGCAACGGTTTATGGGGAGATTGAACTCATTTCTATGAGTCCTTTGATTGAGCGTGTTGGAGCATAATCTTAATTACGTTCATGATATATCGATTAGTTGTCTAAGGTTTTTTAATTTTTCAAGTGAGGGAAAAATATTCCCCTCATCTTGTATTGATCTCCAATATTTACGCCAAGCTTAAAACCACACCTGAAAACACCAGACAATAAATCCCAAACAAATACCAGCGACCATGCTCTAGCCATGCAGAGAGCCATTTAAGCGCCAGTAAACCTGTTAGAAAGCTAAAGACCATGCCAAACAAGCTTGGCAATAACAAACTCCCTATTGCCAAATGAGAGGCTCCCACACTTGCCTGTTGCGCATGAACCAAACGCAATAATTCTTTTGCGATCACAGCAGGCGTTAATACCACAGCCAAGGCAAAACTAAACTCTTCGGCTTTTTGACGAGATATGCCTAAAAATAACGCTGTGGAAATCGTTGCACCTGAGCGAGAAAAACCTCGAAACGGTAAACATAAAGCTTGCACTGCCCCAATCACAACAGCACTGGATAAACCGATATCACCTTGTTGTCCGCGATCAAAACGTGAAGATAGAATAATTAAAACCCCTGCCGCAGCTAAAGCTGCTGCCATCAATTTGGAGTTACTAAATAAATGTTCAATCTCAAAGTTACTGGCTCCGCCAAAAAATACATGTTTAATTAAAGCTTGCAATAACAGCCCTAACACACCCGTAATTGCGGTTGCGATTAAAACATAGAAGAAACGCTGTTTGAAATCATTCCAGTTTGAGAAATAAGTTTTTTTCCATGACCGCCAAAAATACACGATTACGGCAAACATTGTTCCTGTATGTAGCATCACCAATAAAAAAGTCATCTGTGGTGCAGAAGGGTCAAAACCCATGATTTTTTCTGCCAAAATCACATGTGCAGAACTGGAAACAGGCAAAAGTTCAGCTAAGCCCTGAATCACTGCCAAAATAAATACATGGAAAAGGTTCATTTATATTCTCGTAAAAGCCCGTGATGCTTATATACGTTCGAGCCATTAAAACTAGATTAAAAAGCTCAATCGAATTAAACAAACACCACGCTCATCATCCGAATAAATGAATTTATTCCTTTAAAAGTTGTCTTACTTCATTTTTAAATTTTATTTTGAATAATCCCGTGCGCCAAAAAGAGCCGTACCAATACGGACGATGGTCGCTCCAGCCGCAATTGCAGCATCCAGATCACCAGACATTCCCATACTTAAAGTATCCCAGTCCTGTGGCTGCGCATGTTGAGGCTTTACCTGTTCAAATAATTCTTTGGCATCGATGAAAGCCTGAGAATGATCTGGCGCAGGAATCACCATAATTCCGCGTAGACGAATATGAGGCAATTGACTAATTTGTGCGACCAGTTCAGCCACCTCATCGGGTTGGCAACCATCTTTTGAGTCTTGCACATCAATATTGACTTGAATGCATAAATTTAAGGGTGGCTGCGTATCTAAACGCTGGCTGGATAAACGCTCGGCAATGATTAAACGATCTACGCCATGTACCCAATCAAACTTTTCCGCCAGTTGCTTAGTTTTATTACGCTGCACATGTCCAATAAAATGCCATTCAATATCGAGATCTTTTAATTCTTCAATTTTATCCAGCGCTTCCTGTAAATAATTTTCTCCGAAACACTGCTGGCCTAACTGATACATTTCACGCAACGACTGACTTGGATGAGTTTTAGATACCGCCAATAAACGTACCGTAGCAGGGTCACGCCGAGCACAATCACAGGCATTTTTGATTTGATTCAGGACCTGATTTCGTGCTTGTTGAAACTGATTCATTGACAGGGTTCTCATTTCAGTTATTTTTTTTGCTTAACCTTACTTTGAAGTGTTGGTAAGCGATTCGGAAACGCTTATTATTCTACAAAATAACGATACTTACTCATTATATTAGGGGAAATCATGGATATCACAGAATTACTCGCCTTTTCGGTTAAAAACGGTGCATCAGATTTACATCTTTCCGCAGGAATGCCACCGATGATTCGTGTCGATGGTGAGGTTCGTCGTATTAATCTACCTGCACTGGAACACAAAGAAGTTCATCGTCTTGTTTATGACATTATGAATGATAAACAACGTCGTGACTTTGAAGAACAGCTAGAAACTGACTTTTCCTTTGAAGTTCCAAACATTGCGCGTTTTCGTGTCAATGCCTTTAACCAAAATCGTGGTGCAGGTGCTGTGTTCCGTACCATTCCGTCTAAAGTTCTCACCATGGATGATTTGGGTTTAGGACAAATCTTTAAGGATATTTGTGATTATCCACGTGGTATTGTACTGGTTACAGGCCCAACGGGTTCGGGTAAATCAACCACGCTTGCCGCGATGCTAGATTATATTAATGACAATCGCTATGACCATATTTTAACCGTAGAAGATCCGATCGAATTTGTACATCAATCCAAAAAGTGCCTGATTAACCAACGTGAAGTACATCGTGATACTCATGGCTTTAATGAAGCACTACGTTCAGCACTACGTGAAGACCCTGATATTATCCTTGTCGGTGAGATGCGTGACCTTGAAACCATTCGTTTGGCTTTGACCGCCGCAGAAACGGGTCACTTGGTATTTGGTACATTGCATACCACATCTGCTGCAAAAACCATTGACCGTGTAATTGACGTATTCCCTGCTGAAGAAAAAGATATGGTTCGTGCCATGCTATCTGAATTTTTAAAAGCCGTTATTTCTCAAACATTATTGAAGAAAAATGGCGGTGGCCGTGTGGCAGCGCATGAGATCATGATCGGGATACCTGCGATCCGTAACTTAATCCGTGAAAATAAAGTCGCGCAAATGTACTCTGCTATTCAGACAGGTGCTAACTATGGAATGACCACGCTAGATCAAAGCCTCAAAACATTGGTTTCAAAAGGCGTGATCAGTCCACAAACTGCGCGAACAGCTGCCAAATCACCCGAATCCTTCCTATAAGCCACAAAAATAAAGGAATGACCAGATATGGATTTTAATGATCTTCTCAATCTGATGATTGAACAACAAGCATCAGACCTGTTTGTCACCGCAGGTGTGGAACCTTCGATGAAAATTAATGGTCAGATTGTCCCAGTGTCTAAGACTAAGCTGAATGCCGAGGTCGTTGGACAACTGATTCAGTCCATTATGTCTGATAAGCAACGCAAGGAATTTGACGAGAGCAGAGAGTGTAACTTTGCGATTGTAAATCGGGAAAAAACCGCACGTTTTCGTGTCAGTGCATTTCAGCAGCGTGATATGCCAGGTATGGTGCTGCGTCGCATTGAAACGATTATCCCTACAATGGATGAATTACGCTTACCGCCCATTCTTAAAGATCTGGCCATGACCAAACGTGGCATTATTATCTTTGTTGGGGCAACAGGTACGGGTAAATCGACTTCATTGGCATCCATGATTGGTTATCGAAATCAGAATTCCAAAGGTCATATCATCACGGTTGAAGATCCAATCGAGTTCATTCATGAACACGCTGGTTGTATTGTGACTCAACGTGAAGTCGGTATTGATACTGACTCTTTCGATATAGCCCTCAAAAACACACTACGACAAGCCCCTGATGTGATTTTGATTGGTGAGATTCGTTCACGTGAGGTCATGGACTATGCCATTGCCTTTGCTGAAACGGGACATCTGGTCTTAGCGACATTACACGCCAACAACGCCAACCAAGCATTGGATCGTATTATTCATTTCTTTGAAAGTGATCGCCATAATCAGCTCTATATGGACCTCTCGCTCAATCTAAAAGCCATGGTGGCACAGCAATTGATTCCAACACCAGATGGCAATTCACGTCGTGCTGCGATTGAAATTCTGATCAATACACCATTACTTGCTGACTATATTCGTAAAGGTGAAATTCATGAAATCAAAGATTTAATGAAACGTTCACGTGAACTCGGCATGCAAACCTTTGATCAGGCTTTATTTGATCTTTATAAAGCAGGTCAAATTACCTATAAAGATGCCTTAAAACATGCTGACTCGCCAAACGATCTACGCCTCAGCATCAAACTTTCAGAGGAAGGTGCAGAACAACTATTAAATGCCAGTCGCAACATTACTTTTGATGGTCAATAAACCATCTAAAAATTGATGCGATTAAAAAAGAAAGCCGAAGCTTCCTTTTTTAATTTGTTGTATTTATGTGATTTTATTGCTTTTTACGATAGGCTTCCTGACATTCAGGTGCATCACAATAACCATATAAATTTAAAGAATGGCCTGTTAAGGTAAAGCCATGCTTTTCAGCAACGGTATGTTGCTCATGTTCAATGATTTCATTTGTAAATTCAACGACTTTACCGCAATTTAAACATACCAGATGATCATGGTGATCTTCTTGCATAATCTCAAAAACAGAATGATTGTTTTCAAAATGATGTCGCTGAATAATCCCTGCGGCTTCAAATTGTGTTAATACACGGTAAACTGTAGCTAAACCGACATCTTCACCTTGCTCAAGCAAAGTCTTATAAATATCTTCTGCGCTCAAATGGTGCTGTTTTGAATTTTCTAATAATTCCAAAATCTTAATTCGTGGCAGGGTGACTTTGAGTCCAGCTTTACGTAAATCTTGATTGGAAATCGGCATAAAAAAAGGTCTCTCAACAAATTTAAAGTTGGAATAGGCAATCGTAGTTAGATGCAGTATGATCTATCCCTAAGTCAAATGCATCATAATTTATTGGGATAGTGTAGCAAAATGCAAAAACTTATGTTGGCGTTATTCGTCACTTCACTGCTTGCTGGTTGTTCAACTTTAGGTGTCTACAAAGTTGACATCCCTCAGGGAACTCCATTAACTAAAGCCCAAGCATCAAAAGTTCAAGTGGGTATGAATTTTCAACAAGTTCGCTTTTTGCTCGGTAGTCCAACCGTTACAGATCCTCTAAATCCACTACGCTGGGACTATATCTACAACTATATTCCAGGCACTTATGCTAAAAAAGCAAAAATTCCTGCTGCACATGGTCAGCATTTAAAAATTTACTTTGACGAATCAGGGATCGTCAAAAGTATCGAAGGCTTGGATACTATTCCAGAAACACAGCCTGGTTTACCAGCTTCTAAAGAAGCCATCCTAACAGCCCCACCACTATAATGATTTTTCAATAAAAAGATACCCCTCGCTTGAGGGGTTCTTTCTATGAGTCAGATTGTTTAAAACGATTACCACGCTGAAAACGTCCCACTGGATTTTTCTGGGCACGCTTACGCCGAATATCTTGAGGATGAATCATCAGAGACCGATAAATCTCCACACGGTCACCAGCTTTTAACGGCGTATCCAACGTAATTTTGACACCAAAAATACCCAATTTTAGAGGTTCTGCAATCTCAATTTGTTGCCTAATCTGACTGAGTTCAATCGCTTGAATTGCAGTCATCCCCTGAGTAAATGGGACAGCAATTAAAAACTGCTGATTGACCGCCGCATACGCCACCCAGACCTGAGCATGGCTCATGAGAACAATGGTCCAATGATCGCCAGCATTGCCAGAATAATCGATAAAGGTAGAACAATGCGGACTGCGATCCGCCATAGATTATAAAAAAGCTCATTACTAAAGTTCATCGATTTGCGCAAATGGCTAATTTTCATAATCCAACCTGCAAAGATTGAATAAATCAAACAAATCAATAATCCCCACTGCATAAGCAAGATATTAAACTCAAACTGCATATTAGGGATCAGCCAGATCAATGTAGCGATCAGTAAGATCACCCATTGCATCAACACTGATAACTGACGCTGTTGTAGTTGCTCTCGGGCCAGTTGAAATAACAAAGCGGCTGCAATAACGCCTGCAATAGCCAGTGTTGTATCAGAAAAATTTTGTTGTGCTGAGTAAAACCCGAAAGCAATCACGGCAACAAACTGAGCGATCCAAATCGGAAAAGCAGTTTTACTCGCTTCTGATGTATTTTGAATCTGAATCAAGCTATTTTGCCAGTATAGCCCCATGCCTAAACCTGTGGCCACCAACGCCAAAACTGTGGCATTACCCCATTCTTTAAACTCAATGGGTGTCCAGTGCCAGCTAGTGGTTGGCTGCGCCAAAAATAGTGAGCTGATCAATGAAATGATGACCCCTAAGACCATCAGAATCAGTAAAATCTGGCGTGGAATAAACGACAAAGCAAATGCAATAATCGCTAAACCAACAAATAGAATCTGCGAGCTAAAACCAAGTCCCACAGCCACAGATGCAGCCATTCCCAAATGGGCTAAAATTGCACCTGCCAAAAAAGGAATAAATACAACGGCGAGCCACCCCACAATTCGCCATTTTTGTGAAGCATCCGCATCACGGGTTAAACTGGATAATGCATTCAAAGCGGTTGTTTTTGAGCGCTTCGCCAGTGCAATTTCCAGATAGCAAAGAGGAAGTGCCAAAATTACCATAGTCCCTAACCAAAGCAACCAGAAATCCAGTTGACGGTCGATCTGAATCCCCACAGCCGATGCTAATGCTGCAATCATAATAAAAGTAAAGCAAAACGCCATAAGTGGTGATAACCACCGCGCGAAAGCTGAATCCTGCATCATTCATTCCTAATATGAAGTCTGGAGATATTTTGCCTTTGTCGAGTATGAAAATCAAAGTTTGCAAATAAAAAATGCAAACCATCTATTTCTAGATGATTTGCAGCGCTGAGTCTTGTTGTTATTTTCTTTTATTGAAGCTTGCCGATTCGTGACTTTTATTTATGAAAAGAAACGTGCAAACCACCCCTTGCCTTTTTTCTGTTCTTTTTCCTTAATAATACCCATCATGTTTTCTTTCACTGCACCGACATAATCAGCATCATCGTGTTGGATATGATTAATCAACCATTTTGATAGCACTTCATAAAGTTCTTCCTCAACATCATGACCCATTTCAAAACGTTCACGATAGTGCTCAATTTTTTTAATAAATAAATCATGCACACGTTTATGAGGAACTCGATATTTATAATTTGCCTCTTCCTGTAAACTTTCTTCAAAGGCGAAATGCGATTGAGTATAATCAATCAAGTTTAATAGCACATCTTTGACTTGAGCTCTGTCATGTGTTTTTCTGACTTCTTCTAGCTCATTAATATATTCAAGAATACGTTGATGCTGATCATCAATGACTTCAATGCCAGTATTATATTCAGAAAGCCATCTCATATCACACCTCTGCTGTCTAAAACATTTATTAGATATCAATATAATATCTGTTATTTTTTTAAATAAAAATGAAGCAAATTGGTCGGGATTATAATAAGCATCAAAAAATAGGCTTAATTATCTGATTTGCATAAAATTTCAGCCTAAAAACAAAGCAAAAAAGTAAGATATTTTTTAACCAATTTCTAGGTTTATTATTAACAAAAAAAGAAAAATAAATAAAAAATGCAGAATATACATAAAATTTATCTTTATAGACAAAAATAGCAAATTATTTTAAATATATGGTTACATTATTTTTAAGACCATCATCAATCCTTAAATTTAAATGAAATCTAATATTGGTCTGCACGAGTGATTCGTTTAAGTTCAGGATTTTTTAGTTCCCGCTCTAAACGTTCAACATGTGTTTGAGCATGTTTTAGTGGTTTTCCATCCTGAAATAAAATCATTTCTCCAGCTTGATAAGACGTCCACTGTTCATTTTGAGTGAGCGGCTCAGTGGTGATCACGGCAACACGATCATGGGGGGTAGTGACTTGACTGAAATCCACTTCCACATCCAGATCAATCAGCCGTGCAGCTTTAAAAGGATACTCACGAACCAGCCAATGCAACTTGGTTGTCGCATAGCTAAACAATGCCTGACCATTGGACAAGCAATAATTGAAGGTTCCAAACTCAGCAACTTTGGGTGAAATTTGTTCAAGAACAGCAAAGACTTGTAGCACACTCGGTTCGGTATAACCAAAATGCTCAACCAACTGGTCTAGCAAATAGCAAAATGCGCGCTCACTATCCGTATTGCCAATGGGAGTGAAACGCCCTGTTAACGGTGGATCAAAATGATGTAAATCTCCATTATGTGCAAAAATCCACTGTCTGCCCCACAGTTCACGAATAAAAGGATGCGAGTTTTCTAGGGTAATCTTGCCTTGTGTTGCTTTACGAATATGGGCGATGACATTACGTGATTTGATTGGATAGTTACGCACCAGTTCTGCAATGGGCGATTCAACCGCAGATTGATTATCGACAAATAAACGGCAAGCTTTATCTTCAAAAAATGCAATCCCGAAACCATCGGAATGATCAGAGGTAATCCCCGCGCGTTGCGAAAAACCTTTAAAAGAAAAGGTAATATCGGTCGGAGTGGCACAATTCATTCCAAGTAGTTGGCACATAGCATGTCAAATCAAAGCAAGAGGCTTAGCTGTATTGTGCATCAGTGGCAAAAGGCTTGCAAATCTGAATATATAGAGCCTAATACAAAATTAACGATAAATTCTATTTATGGACACGTTTACTTAAGACAAAAGACTTTGCAACCTGATTGACTTCCAAGAAAACAAAGTAATCCAGACAATTAAAAGTTTCATCGTAGAACGCTTGACGCGATAATTTAGATTGCATGTCCAGATACATTTTAAATAATTTGGGCATGCGCTCATCTTGTGGAAAACTAAATTCAGGGCGCGGGATCTCAAAATGATTTTTTGAGGCAATACCGATGGTCTGCTGTGAATCTAAACGCTGAATTTGCTGATGTGTGTGATAAGCGCGCGCCAAATTATCTTGCAAATGAATACTGACACAGCCCATCAAATATTTGGCACGCATCGACCAAAGTACCTTGGGCACCAGATTCAGCCAGAGTATCGATAACGCTTTACCTGAACGAAACCGTGGATGTACACAGGTACGACCTATTTCAAGTACATTGGGTAAATGTGAAAGTTGCGGAACAATTTCAAACTCACTCGCACTATAACTTTGTGATATTTCTTGGCCCTGAAAAAGTTTAAGGCGGGTATATGCCACGATCTCGCCTGTCCATTTTTCTCTTAATACCGCATGTTCGCAGCCAAAATCATAAATATCTTGATCCAGTCCATCTTCGAAGCTTACACCAAATTGTTGACTAAATTGAACTGCACGAAATCGTTGTACTTCTTGTAATTCTTTGAGGTTATCCACCCAGTCAAAGCGAAACTGAGTTTGATTGGTTTTTTGACGAGTTAAAGGCAGACTAAAATTTTGGCGATAGTGATTGAGTTTTTCTAGCATAATGTCACCCTGTTTTTATCATTATGCTTACACTAGGATAAGATCATGACAGGAAAATGACGTTTTATACCCAATAAAAAAGTCATCCGAAGATGACTTTATAAAACACAATACAAAAATTTAATGCGTAACTTTATGTGCAAGTCGGTTGGTAATCAATGTCCCGACACCATGATCTGTAAAGATTTCCAGTAACGTTGCATGCGGTACACGACCATCGACAATATGCGCACTCACCACGCCACCTTTCACCGCATCAAGGGCACAGCCGACCTTAGGAATCATACCGCCATAAATCACACCGGTTTCGATTAAACGATCGACTTCCTGTGTGCTTAAGCCAGTCAGCAGATTTTTATTTTCATCCAGTACACCCGTGATGTTGGTGAGCAAAATCAGTTTTTCAGCGCCTAAGGCTTCAGCGACTTTACCTGCGACCAAATCTGCATTGATATTGTAAGTATTTCCCTCTTCATCGACACCTAAAGGTGCGATCACAGGAATGAAATCACTTTGGGTAAACATTTCCAACACATCGGTTTTTACCCCAACCACTTCACCGACCATGCCCAGATCAATATGCTGCACCTGACCTTGCTCATCTTGTTTTTCCATGAGCAATTTACGTGCACGCAACAAGTTGCCATCCTTACCTGTTAAACCAATGGCACGGCCACCGTGTTTATTGATCAGGTTGACAATGGATTTGTTGACACTCCCACCAAGCACCATTTCCACAACTTCCATGGTCGCTTCATCGGTAACACGCATTCCATCAATACGGTCAGACTCCTGCCCCAAACGTTTGAGGAGCGAATCAACTTGTGGACCACCACCATGTACTACGATTGGATTTAAACCCACAGTTTTTAATAACACAATATCGCGTGCAAATGAGCTTTCCAGTTCAGGATCGGTCATTGCATTGCCACCATATTTCACAACTAGCGTTTTACCCGAAAAACGTTGAATGTACGGCAAAGCTTCGGTCAATATTTTCGCTTTGTCGATGCCAGTATGCTGATGTGGCATTCGCCTCTCCTTAATGGATGTTTGAAATATCTTGCGCTATTTTAGGATATTTATCCTGCAACATGCGAACAAACTGATGTCGAATCTGTGCCAATTGCAATGGACTGCCCGCATCAAACCTGACAGTAAAGTATTCGCCCGTGTTGGATGCTCGAATAATGCCAAAACCATCGTCAAAATCAAGTCGTATCCCATCTATTTTGCTGAGTTGTGCTTTAGATTGATAACTACAACTTTCAATATCCTGCAACACAATTTTGGGTTCCGAACGATGAGTGCTAATGTAAGTATCTTCCGTACAATAACGCTCTGGGAAAGCAGACACCAGCTGAGACAGTGTTTGCTTAGGGAACTGACTTAAATATTCCAGTACCCGCAGTGCAGCATATACACCATCATCATAACCAAAACCACGACCATCGTTGAATACATAATGCCCTGCGTACTCTCCACCAAAAACCGCTTTTCCCTGAGATTGGGATAAATAACGTCGCAGAAAACTACTGCCTGTGCGGATCATGGTTGCAATGCCGCCTAAGTCATTAACAGTTTGTGTCACCATACTGGAGCACTTAACATCAAAAACAATTTCAGCTTGCGGATGCTGCTCTAGGCACATTTGTGCGAATAGAGAAATCAAACGATCCGCGGTAATAATATGTGCCTGTTCATCCATGATGACTAAGCGATCACCATCTCCATCTAGCGCAATCCCAATATCCGCTTGATGATTAAGCACTGCGTGTTGTAATTTTTCCAAATGAATCGCCTGAGAAGGATCAGGCGCGTGATCTGGAAACTCACCATTGGCTTCACAACGCAAAGCAATGACATCACAACCCAATCCATTCAGCACCATTTCAGCACAGCGTCCTGCTGAACCATGCAAACCATCTAAAACCACCTTGAAAGGTCGTTTTAGATGAATATCTTCAAGTAAACCCTGTTGATACATTAAACAGTATTCGGTTTTGATTTGATGGCTTAATCCTCGAATACGAGGAACATCTAATGCTTGAATATGATAATGGGCGGCTGCATTGCCAACCGCTTCAATCTGTGCAGGTGTTGGAGGTTCACCGTTTAAAATCCATTTAATTCCATTGTCAGACTTTGGATTATGGCTTGCCGTCACCATCACCCCATTGCCATGGGTCTGACGCGCCATGAAATACATCATCGGGCTTGAACAACAGCCTAAATCTATAACGTCTAAACCCTGCTTTTCAAAGATGGTTGCTAATATTGCAGCATATTGTGGACTACTCAGCCGTGCATCATAACCAATCACGACTTTGCTTTGACCTGCCAAGCTATACTGATCTGCCAAAGCATAAGCAATGGCAGCCACCACTTGCGGTGTAAACGCCGTAAGCTTGCCGCGAATATCGTAAGCACGAAAAATATGTAGGGGAAAATTAAACATCGCATCCATAGGCATCTTCTTTTAATTCAAGGCCTACTTATTAAAAGTAAAAACAGTATTGCTTATGATATAGGCAGTAGGCAGCATTCTTGTCAGTCATTCAGACAGATTAAGTGTGATGTTTTAATCTAATTTTTTGAAACATTCAATACAAAAAAAGAAACGCCTGTTTAAACAGGCGCTTGAATTATTGCTTACCCGTATGGCCAAAGCCACCCGCACCACGATCGGTGGCAACAAACTCATCTACTTGTTCAAATTCAGCCTGAACCACAGGCACTAAAACATATTGTGCCAAACGTTCACCTGGCTCTAAAGTAAAGCTCTGCTGACCACGATTCCAGACTGAAACCATCAGTTCGCCTTGATAATCTGAGTCAATTAATCCCACCAGATTCCCCAAGACAATACCATGCTTATGACCCAAGCCTGAACGTGGCAAAATAAGACCTGCAAAAGCGCTATCGTGAATATAAATCGCCATGCCTGTTTTAACTAACACAGTTTGACCTGGTTCAATTTGAATCGCTTCATCAACACAGGCACGTAAGTCCAGACCTGCTGAACCTGTGGTTGCATACGAAGGAAGCGGCCATTCATTGCCCAGACGCTGGTCTAAAATTTTTACTTGGACTTTCATTATATTTCCTAATCGTTCAATCAATTATTTCTTTAATAAGGCTTTTAAATTCGCTAGATATTGCTGTGCCTGCTCTTTCGGATCCACATTACCCGCCAATTTCTTTTTGCGTCCTAACCACTCTAGTTCGTCTTGTGGCAATTCATCCAGAAAACGGCTTGGTGTCATCTGTTTCATTTGTCCGCCATTTTTACGCTGTTCTGCCAAGGTCAAGGTTAAGCCCTGACGTGCGCGAGTAATGCCCACATACATCAAACGGCGTTCTTCTTCGATAGTTTCAGCGGCAATCGAGTTTTTGTGCGGCAATAATTCTTCTTCAAGTCCCATAATATAAACAAATGGAAATTCAAGACCTTTTGCTGCATGTAAGGTTAGAAGATTGACTTTATCGGTGTCTTCTTCTTCTTGCTGCTGCTCCAGCATATCCAGTAGAACCAGTTTACGAATCACGCTTTCAATATTTTTTTCATCGACATCTTCAGTGCGATTCAGTAAGCCTTGAATACTGCTAAATAAGTTTTCAATATTATCGAGCTTGGTTTTTTCCTGCGCAGGGGTAGCCGCAGTTTCACGGATATAATCAATATAACCCGCTTCATTCATCATCTGGCGAACCTTTGGCACGGGTTCATCGTCATCCATCAGTTCACGTGTAAAATTGCTGATAAAATCGGAAAATTCATGTAATTGTGTTGCAGCTTTTTTCGGAATGACCATAGTGAGGCGCTGATCGGATGCCGCACCCAACAAAGACAAATGATTTTCCTGTGAAAAAAGACCCAACTTTTCTAGTGTGACAGGCCCAATAGCACGTTTTGGAGTATTAATAATGCGTAAAAATGCGCTGTCATCTTCTGGGTTAATAATCAGACGCAAATAGCTCATCACATCCTTAATTTCTGCCCGTGCGAAGAATGACTGTCCACCCGAGAGCTTATACGGAATCTGCATTTGACGCAGTTGCGTTTCTAATACCCTTGCTTGAAAATTACCGCGATACAACACCGCATAATCTTTCCAGTTTTTGCCATTCATCAGCTTATGGGTCATTAAATCTTTGACCACACGCTCAGCTTCATCATCATCATTACGGCAAGTAATAATCCGAATCACTTCGCCATGCCCTTTATCGCTCCACAATTTTTTATCAAAAATATGCGGATTGTTTTCAATCACAGCGTTGGCTGCTTTTAAAATTCGACTAGTTGAACGATAATTTTGTTCAAGCTTAATGACTTTTAGATTGGGAAAATCTTCTTTGAGCAATGCCATATTTTCAGGTTTTGCGCCACGCCATGCGTAAATGGATTGGTCATCGTCACCCACCGCAGTGAACTGTCCCATGACCCCAACCAGTAATTTCACCAAAATATACTGGGCGGTGTTAGTGTCCTGATATTCGTCCACCAAAAGATAACGGGTACGGTTTTGCCATTTATCACGGACTTCAGCATTTTCCTGCAAAAGACGTGTGGGTAATACAATCAGATCATCAAAATCAACCGCGTTATAAGCCCGTAAATTACGCTCATAAAGCTGATACAGATGAGCAAACTGGACATCTTCTACCGTTTCACAAGTCGAATGAGCTTGTTCAGGAACAATCAGATCATTTTTCCAGTCTGAGATTTTTTTCATCGCTTTGGCAATCAGTTCTTTGCTTTCAGCTCCAGAAAGATTGTCACGCTGCATTAAATCCATCAGGATGCGTTTACAGTCATCAGCATCCAAAATCGAAAAATTATTTTTAAGTGGCGTATGTTTCAGTTCCAGACGCAATAAATTCAAACCAAAGGTATGAAAGGTTGAAACTGAAAGACCTTTTCCTTCCTCACGAGAAAGCAACTTCCCGACGCGTTCTTTCATTTCACGCGCAGCTTTATTGGTAAAGGTCATTGCAGTAATGCGATGTGCAGGAATACGACAATTTTTCACCAGATAAGCAATTTTCTGGGTAATCACCGAGGTTTTACCTGAACCAGCCCCTGCAAGCACTAACAAGGGTCCTTGAGTATATTTCATGGCTTCAAGTTGCTTGTCATTGAGATGACTTGCTGCTGACATAGGTTTTCCTCTTAAGAATCCGAGCATGATTATAGACATCTAATCAGCAGATGCCTAATCGATTCACATGGATTTTACTCATAAAAAAACCACCCGAAGGTGGTTTTTAGAAACTAAGCGACTAAGATTGACGCTCATAGATGCTAATTTCAACACGACGGTTTTGTTCACGACCATCCGCAGTCGCATTTGATGCAATCGGATTCGCTGAACCGTAACCTTGTGCATTAATACGAGCAGATGAAACACCTTGACCACTTAAATAGTTCGCAACTGATTGAGCACGAGCCTGAGACAATGGAATATTGATCGAATCGTTACCTGTGCTATCTGTATAACCTGTCACGAGGATCGCACTCTTGTTATCTTCTGCAAGTGTTTGTGCTACTTTGTTCAAAGTCGAATAGAAATTTGGTTTGATGTTTGATTTGTTAGTATCAAAAGTAATGTTACCAGGCATGACCAATCCAACCGAACCATCTGGATTACGATTGACTTCGACACCAGTACCCGCCATTTGTTGACGTAATTTTTTCTCTTTTTGGTCAAGATACAAACCACTTGCACCACCTAACACGGCACCAATCGCGGCTGCACGGTTATTTTGACGGCTAGAGTTCGCATTTGATTTAGAAATACCGTAGCCCGCTGCTGCACCAGTCAATGTACCTAAAGCAGCTTTGTCATATTCAACGCCACCCAGATTTTGTCCTGTTGATTGGCAACCAGAAAGTGCCACTGCTGCCCCAACCACTGTCGTAATTAATAGTGCACGCATTGCATGCCTCCTCGTTTGTGTCTTTGTTGTCTGTAAAAATAATGATAGAAAAAAGCCACTTAGACCATTGATTTTTTGTTAACAATACGCTGTTTTTTTACATTTTGTAATACTTTAAGTATCTTTCGTTTAAATCTTCACTACATTTATCCATTGTTGCACTGTTTAACTTTTTAAATCGGTGTACAACGTCTATATTGTGCTCAGATTTTTACAAGTTGGACGTGATTCATCATCAGGATTTAGATTATGTCAAAACAACCCCAAAAACAGTCGATGCTTAAAAAAATTACCCGAGGCATGACCGTGGGCAGTGTCATTACAGGCAGTACTTTTTTGCATGGCCCTCCAGTATTGGCACTGGGTTTAACCAAATTATTCAAACAATCTCGCAAAGTCGATGAAACCACCATCCAGATTACCAATAACTGGCTGGGAATCAATAATTGGTTGATCGATCAGGTATTGCCACATTTACAATGGGATATCACGATTGATCCACAGCTTGAAGTGAGTATGCAGGGTCGTTATCTCATGATGTGTAACCATCAAAGTTGGGTGGATACTACAGTCAATCAATACTTTGGCGTTAGTCGTATGCCTCTGACCCGATTTTTCACCAAATGGGAACTGATTTTTATTCCTTTTGTCGGTCAAGCCTTTAAGATTTTAGGCTTTCCGATGATGAAGCGTCATAGCAAAGAGCAAATTGCCAAAAATCCAGAACTCAAAACTCGCGATATGCTAGAGGCTCGTAAAGCGTGTGAGCAACTTTTGTCTCAACCCTTTACCTTGCTCAATTATTTGGAAGGCACTCGCTTTACACAAGCCAAACACGATCAGCAAAACTCACCTTATCAAAATTTGCTGAAACCCAAAGCTGGCGGCTTGGCTCTTGCCTTAAATATTTTGGGCG
The DNA here is from genome assembly GCF_000581715.1 of Acinetobacter sp. 479375. Taxonomy (NCBI): domain Bacteria; kingdom Pseudomonadati; phylum Pseudomonadota; class Gammaproteobacteria; order Moraxellales; family Moraxellaceae; genus Acinetobacter; species Acinetobacter sp. 479375. The sequence continues at coordinate 210,461 of NZ_JEZN01000004.1, forward strand.
ATCAAATTGATGCATTAGTCGACATGACTATTGTTTATCCAGATGGACCACCCGAATATAGTGATTTCTGGCTTGGCGATGTATCTCGTATTGCAGTGAATTTGCGTAAAATCGAGATTCCAGATTGGGTCTTGGGGGGTAATTATGAAGAAGATGAAGATTATCGCAAACGCTTTCAAGATTGGGTTGATCAGCTTTGGACTGAAAAAGATCAGTTGATTGATCAAATGAAAGCCCAATATCCTACGCAGGCATCTTAATCATTTAAAATCATTAAAATTGACAGGCATTATGCAGAACAGTTCCAGAGAAAAATCTAAATATCATCATGTCGATCCGACCAGTTTATCGTTCAAGGTATTTCTGATGTATGACATCTTTATGGTGTTTATTATTATTTTTAATTTGTTCTGCCTATGTGCCAATTTCTTTTTAATGAGCAGTATTGGTACTTGGTTTTTCGATCATATCCATCTACCACAAGTGCTTGAGTTTTATCGGACACATTTGCATCCATGGGTGATTACCACAGAAGCATGGTTTATTGGGTTTTTAATTATTGAATTACTGGTCCGTTGGGCAATTGCAATTATCAATAAACACCATTCTCGCTGGTTCTTTTTTCCGTTTATTCATTGGTACGAAATTTTAGCTATTATTCCACATTTACGTTTTTTAAGATTATTTCGTGCAGGGATTATTGCCTATCGACTGCATGAACTGGGCTATAAGATCATCCCTGAGAACTGGTCCAATCAAGGGCTGTTTTATTATCACGTGGTCATGGAAGAACTTTCTGATCGTGTGGTTTTAACGGTGATTCATGGTATTAAACGTGAACTTGAAACCAGTTCTACACATAAACGGATTATTCATGAATTGGTGGATCATCATCGTCAACTATTTGCAGTCACGATCGCTGAATTATTGCAAGAAAGTCTAGCCACAGAACTTCGGGCACAGCAGGATCAAATTTCCAAAGGAGTTGGGCAAATTGTCAATCAAGCCATTGAGGATACACCAGAGTTAACTCAGTTATTACGTTTGATTCCAATCGTTGGCGGTCGAATTGAACAGCAGATTCAAAGTATCGGGCAACGTTTGGGTGAAAATATCACCTCAGGCTTGATTCAACCCTTTGCAACAGGTTCAGAACGTGCAATCAATCCCAACTATGAGCTCATTGCACAGCGCATAAGCGAAATAAATATTGATAACAAACACTTGGAAGAATTGGTCGAATCTGTGGTATTTGAAAGTCTGGAAGCCATTCGCCAGCAAGTCAAAGTCAAACAATGGCAGCAAATTTTAAACGATCATGATCGTGTTGAAGAATCGAGTTAAAGATTAGTCACTTCAACAATTTTTTTTGACCAATAGCTAGAGAAATCATTAAATTTGATCTAGGATTTGGACTATTTACAACATTACCTCGGCGTAACAGCTCGTCAGAGGTTCTTAAGGAATAATTATGGCTGATATACGGATTACAGGCAGAATGGTCAACTTTACCCGGTTGACCTTAGATACAAATGATCATGATGCCATCCGCCAGCAATTAGCAAATACACTGAGTGAAGGTGCTTATCAAGGCACTTTGGTGATTATTGACAGTACGGTTGAACAGGAACTCATTGCGTTAATTCAGCTTTTGATCAGTCTGGGCTTACAACCTATGGCTGTGATTGATGGGATTTTGGGTGATGAAGCGCGCGCCATTCAATTTCCAGTGCTTCCTGCTGATCAGCCTTTACAACGAATTAAACCCTCACGTGAAGAAGTGGTATTGGTTGAAGACGTTAAAGCCGATACATTAAACTCCGAAACAAAAACAACACCAACAAAAACAGCGATTGCGCACAAGACCTCTTACCATGATGAAATTTTGCGAACAGGACAAAGTCTGGTACAGGATCATGGTGACATTATTTTAAATGCCAGTATGAATAGCAGTTCCGAAGTCATTGCATCGGGAAATATTCATATTTATGGCAATGTTCGTGGTAGAGTCATCGCAGGTGCAGGTGGAAACTCCGCAGCACGTATTTTTTGTCATTCATTAGAAGCTGAATTGGTCTCTATTGCAGGAACTTACTGTGTAGCGGATGATATTCCCAAAGATGTGCTCAAAAAAGCGGTACATATTTATTTAAATGACAAGCAAGAACTTGTATTTCAGGCTTTGGAATTTTAAGGTATAAATTAAACACCAATAAAAGCCCTTTTCTAAAGGGCTATGACCATAACAGGAGTGGATTCGGTGGCCAAAATTGTTGTCGTAACATCAGGCAAAGGTGGTGTAGGTAAAACTACAACGAGTGCATCTTTTGCAACAGGTTTAGCCCAACGTGGTCATAAAACTGTTGTGATTGATTTTGACGTGGGCTTACGTAACCTCGATTTGATCATGGGATGTGAACGTCGCGTGGTATATGACTTTGTCAATGTCATTAACAATGAAGCCCGTTTACAACAGGCCCTTATTCGCGATAAAGATATTGAAAATTTGTATATTCTGCCTGCTTCACAAACACGTGATAAAGACGCTTTAAGTGACGAAGGCGTTGCTCGTGTTATTGATGAATTATCACAGGAATTTGATTACATTATTTGTGACTCACCTGCTGGAATTGAACGCGGTGCGATTTTAGCGATGTATCATGCAGATGAGGCTATTATTGTCACCAATCCTGAGATTTCATCTGTTCGTGACTCAGATCGTATTATTGGAATGCTCGATAGTAAAACCAAGAAAGTAGAACAAAACGAAGGACGGATACGTAAACACTTATGTATTACCCGTTTTAATCCAGAACGTGCCGATCGTCAGGAAATGTTGACGATTGACGATATATCCAAAGACATTTTACGAATTCCAACTTTAGGTGTAATTCCAGAATGTCCAATCGTTTTACAGGCATCCAATGAAGGTAAGCCTGTGATTTTGTATAGCGACTCTAAATCAGGTCAGGCTTACGATGATCTGGTGGCACGTTTTCTAGGAGAAGAACGTCCATATCGTTACATTACAGTACAGCCGAAAAGCTGGTTGGCGCGGTTATTTGGAGCATAACTATGGCAGGATTTTGGAGTAAACTTTTTAGCGGTGATGACAAACCATCAAGTGCACAAACAGCCAAAGATCGTTTAAAAGTCATTGTCGCTTCCGAGCAGGGTTTAGGTCGTCGTTTGAGTCAAGACAAAATTGACCAGATGAAAAAGGAAATCATGCAAGTTGTAAATCGTTATGTACGCGGTGTCGATGAAGGTCATATTCAGATGCAGGTACGTTCTGAGGCCAATATTGAAATGCTGGAAATGAATATCAACTTACCCGAAGAGCGATAAGCGGTTTTATTGATATTTAAATTATAAAATTCTTATTAGCGCTTTTCGGCAAATAAGGGCAAAATGTGAGGCTCGCAAGGCGCGAAGCTATGCTTCGAGTCAAAACATTTTGCCCTTAATTATTTTAAGACTGAGGAACGTGTAATGGCATTATCACAGCCAGCAACTTTCAATGAAGAATGGTCAGACGAGCGTGTTTTTGCCTATCTTAATCAACTTCCACCCGAAGGTGTGAACGCTGACTTTCACGTGTTATACCATGCCTTCAAACACATGCGTCCAAACGATTATGAACGCTTATTGACTCAGTTTGTTGCAGATGGTCGTGATGTCAATGCCACTAATCCTCAAGGCCAACGTATTCATGATGTGATTGCTGAATTTCCGCGTCAGCGTGAACCATTCTTAGAAGTTTTGGCAAAATTTGCCTAATTCAAATTGGCTTTGTTGCATAAATAAATTTCATCCCCATACATGTTAGATGAATACAGAATCAAAAAGCCGATACAAAACAACGAACTGGTCTGAGTACAATCAGGCTTTACGTCAACGGGGTGCTTTCACCATTTGGTTTGATCCCCAAATGCAATGGTCTGCAACACCTACTGGAAAAAAAGGACGTCAACCTACCTAC